>NZ_FYDV01000004.1:0-392629 GCF_900187535.1 Pseudomonas sp. Irchel s3a18
CCGTTTGGAAGATCTGCTGGCGGCCAACCAAGCGTTGATGACGGTCTACTTGATGAAGGCTGAACTCAAAACGCTTTGGACACCGAGCACCGCCTGGGGCTGGAGATCAGCCTGGAAGCAATGGCTGCACCATGCTCATGAAAGCGAAATACCAGCTCTGATCCAGTTTGCCAAACGACTAAAGGGTTACTGGCGGGGCATCATCAGCCGTGTTCGCTGGCCGATGCATACGGGTCAGTTGGAAGGTATCAACAATCGAATAAAGGTCATCAAGCGGGTGGCGTACGGTTACCGGGATAGCGAATTCTTTTTCATGAAGATCAAGAGCGTCTTTCCCGGTAATCCGTGAAGAACCAAAAAAAAGCCCTCATTAAGAGGGCCTTTTTCAGAGAGCTGCTAGCTCTTGGACCAGCTTGGGCATGAATCCTACGCGTACAGGTTGATCCGCTAGGCCAAGAAGGGGATAGATCTCTCCGCCAATACCAGGTTTCACTTCGCCCGATTCGGTACGCTCGGCATCTGTAGCGAAAACCACAAACTCGAACTTGTCCGCGATGAAGCGTGGGAATTCTTTTCTCAACGACTCTTCGGACTTGCTGTGCATGACCGGGGAAACAATAAAGATCTTTTGAGGCTGGATATCTTCAATCAGCTCCAAAAGATTTGTCCGTACTACACAGCTGCCAGAAATGATCGACTTAGCAATGATGAGCACCTGAGTGCTCTCGTAGCCAGGTTCCAAGAACTTGTGTACGACCGGAGCGATGCTGCTACCACCTGGAATTTGATAGTGATTGTTCCAGAAAACAGCGGCTTTGGTTTTGTGTTCCCGCTTGAGGGAGTCATAAATGCCTCGGCCCAAGAAATCTGCATCTTCCGCAGTAGCCGCAACTAGGCAGCTTTCGGACAGAGAAATCTTGTCACTCAGCAATTTCCCCAAGAGGGAGCCGAGCTTAAACATCTCGCCAGAGTAGCTCTCCGGGTTGTTCACAAACGACAGCAGGTTTCTGAGGCCTGCTTTGGCCTCTTCCGCAGCAAAGGCACTGTAGCTTCTAGTAACAATGCTCATTGTTGGTCTCCCCCTGTGGGCTGTCGATCAGCAAGCATTCCCGCTTCCACTGTCATCAGCAGCATGAGGACCTCCCCAGGGCTGCGCAGTTCGGAGAGCTTCGATGGCTCTGGAGCGGCTGCGTTGACTGCGACCTTCACTTCCATGCCATTGTAGCTGATTTTAAAAGCGGTGCATTCTACCGCTACCGATCCCATTTGGAAACGGTCAAGTAGCTCAGTGAGCCATTTCGGTGGCGTGTTCGGAGCATCATTCGCTGCCACCATCTGGTCTACCTCTGGTGGGTGGAACCCGCCGAAAATATCGGGTCGAGATGACGCTTTAGCCTTCGTTAGGACATCTAGAACGGTGCGGCCGTTCCGATTGTCCGCATGCCATTGGCCGAGAACGAGACGATAGGCCTCATCCATCCGAGACAACCTTGCAGACGCGCACAGTGCTGTGAGTGCATCCCGAAGCGGGCCGTGCTCCATCACGAGCTCAGTGGAGCTGTGCTCATACGGGAAATACTCAGAGCGGCAAAAACGGCGCATTCCAACAGGAATTTTTGCATCATTGGCCGCTGCTTTGGCTTCTGAGCTGACCACCAAGATCTGCTCATGGCTAGCCGCTTTGTGGTGGTCAGCATCGATGATTGCCTGCATATCGAATCGGTTCTGCATTTCTGCATCCCAGTTCGCAGCTGTCCCATCGGAATTCTTGGCTTGATAGTTCACCTTATGGCCGGTCGTCACTTCCCGAACACATAGGTCATCCACGAATGCGGCTTCCTGGCAACTGATGCGATAGTGCGCACACTCAGCTGGGGTCTTGGTTGCCCCGATACGGCAGACTGTGTGGACCGCATAAGCGCCTTCGAAATCAGCGCCTTTCTTATTGTTCTCACCGCCTTGGCCGATGTGCCCCAACGTTTTGGCTTTCTTCTGACCGAAGCGGGACTCTACAAAGGCTTCTACGTCCGTGTTAGACATCATGTTCATCAGCGGGCTCACAAGGCGGCAAGTGTGACTGTCTGGCCAGAGCATACATCACTTCGGAGAAATAACAGAGGGTAGCGCCAGATGGGGATTACGCATCTGGCGCTGGGCCTGTGAACCCCGGCGCTCCCTCAAATTCAGGCGAATGTGTGGCCATGTGCTACCGTTTGTGGTCTCTATCCATGTTGCTTACAGGGGGACACATGTTCACTGATATCAAGTCGGGTCCGAAGCCAAAGCGCGAAGATGGAAAAGACGACCGCAGACGGCATGTAAACCCGCCTAACGACAAGAAGCACCCGACTCTGCCGATTCACAAGCACCAGCCTGGCGATTGATTGTTGTAGGTTGTTCAGCTCTCAATCATCAAGCATGCCGGAGGGCTTCTGTTAAAAGTACGAACGAGCCAAAAAACAGATAGCGGAACACTCACGCCGCAGCATTCTCACGGGTCTTCAAGAGCCTCAGCAGCGTGCTCCGAGAGGCGCCAGTGGCCGCACAGGCCTCCGACCAGCTGCCACCTCTATCCCAAATCGCCAGAATTGCGGTGTTGCGCTCATGGTTCGCTGCGCGGCCTTTGTAGGTCCTCTCGACCCGGAACCTGAGCCTGTCACGCTCCTTGGCCTCGGCGATGCCCTGAGTGTCCTGCAGCGTCTGTTCTCATAGTCCTTGCGGGCGATGGCGTCCATAATCGAATTCAGGACGTCCATCATCCGCATGGTCATTTCAAATGCAGTGCTGTGGGTGACTTCATAGCGGTTTTGGGATGATGGGGCGGCGGGCTACTCGGCCCACCTGGCACTGCGAATGCGCGTGACGTTTTCACCCGCCTGCTTGGCAAACTCATGCGGTGTCACATGGACCTCACGGTTCGCCTCCAGAAACCGGCTCCACCAAGTCATGATCATCCGGCGCTCCTCAAGGAACTCGGCCTTGTGGATATACGCGGCGCGCACATTGTTGCGCTCCTTGTGGCTCATCTGCCGCTCGATGGCCGTCTCTGA
The DNA here is from genome assembly GCF_900187535.1 of Pseudomonas sp. Irchel s3a18. Classification (NCBI taxonomy): domain Bacteria; kingdom Pseudomonadati; phylum Pseudomonadota; class Gammaproteobacteria; order Pseudomonadales; family Pseudomonadaceae; genus Pseudomonas; species Pseudomonas sp. Irchel s3a18. The sequence continues at coordinate 3,051 of NZ_FYDV01000004.1, forward strand.
CCACAACCCGGACTCGATCAGCGCGCTACACGCCATGGCGCGAAAGCCGTGGCCGCAGATGTCCACCTTGGTGTCGTAGCCCATCGTCCTCAAAGCAGCGTTCACCGTGTTCTCGGACATCGGTTTCCACGGCTTGGCATCTCCGGCAAACACCAGGTCGAATTTGCCGGTGATCGTGTGGATCTGTTCCAGCAAGGCCACCGCTTGCGGGGATAAGGGTACAAGGTGAATGTCTCCGGCCATTTTTGTACCCCGTGTGGAAAAAGGTACGCCGTCCAGCGCCGGACGAGTGTCGGGGATCTCCCAGATCCCGCGCTTGAGGTCGAATTCGCCCCATCGTGCGAAGCGCAGTTCGCTGGAGCGCACGAACACGTGCAGCGACAGCATCACCGTCAGGCGGGTGAGGGCTCGGCCTTTATAGGTGTCGATACGCGCCTGTAGTTCTGGTAGCCGCGATAAGGGTAGTGCGGGACGGTGTGTCACCCTTGGCGCTTGGACTGCGCCATCCAAGTCGTGAGCTGGGTTCACCGTGATCAGCCGAAGGCGCTTGGCCTCGCGCATGATGCTTTGCAGGTAGTTCTTGATCCTGAGTGCAACGTCGATGGTGCCACGCTTCGTCACCGCCTCAAGTGGCTGCATGAGATCGTGGGTATCGAGCTCGACGATTGCCCTAGCGCCGATGATAGGGAGTACGTGGGTCTTCAACCTGCTGAGTACGGTCTTGGCGTGGCCCGGCGCCCACTTGGGCACCATGACGGCATACCAGTCGAGCGCGACGCTTTCGAAGGTGCGCCCGTTGATCACGGCTTGGGCCTTGGCCTGCTGCTTGGACTGGATGGGGTCGATGCCGTTGGCAAGCTGCTGTTTGAGTTCGAGCCGCTTACGGCGTGCGTCGGCCAATCCCACCACCGGGTAACTCCCGAGGGCGGTGAGGCCTTCGCGACCATCGGGCCTCACGTACCTGAGCCGCCAGCCTTTGCGGCCGTTGGGTTGCACGAGCAGGTAGAGGCCATCGCCGTCGAAGAGCTTGTACTTGCGCTCTCGGGGCTTTGCTGTGCGGCAGGTGGTGTCTGTGAGCGGGGCGGTAGTGCGGGCCATAAGGGTACTCCCCAATATCGAACTGGAGCTATCCTTAAAACTACCCTTATTAGCTGTGGCTGCCACCGGAATCCGACGGAACGCCAAAACGAAAAAACCCGCCATAAGGCGGGTTTTTCGGGGGTTTCAGAGATTTTGAAAGCCTTCTCTGGAACCTTGTATGGTGCCGGCACCAGGAGTCGAACCCGGGACCTACTGATTACAAGTCAGTTGCTCTACCAACTGAGCTATACCGGCGTGTTGGGCGACGATTATAGCGAGTGCTTCGCGTCTGTAAACCCCTGATAACAGACTATTTTTGCGCAGGGCTCTGGTTGGGGTCCTGTCGGGGGTGTGGGGCTTGGGTAAATGCGGTGTTTTTGTTCACTCGCTCAGGGTATAGGGCCGTGCGTGCAGGCGGATCGGGCGGGGCGCGTCCCTGATCGTTGAGTGAATGACGGCGGCGTCGTAACGAGTGTTTTCGCCTCGCCGTTACGCCCGCAACAACACTCGCTTGAGTTTTTCCACCGCCCGCCACGAACGACTGTTGCGCAGCGCATGCAGTTCGGATTCTGCGCGGTCGGCGCGTTGGCGTTCGGCTTGCAGGGCCTGTTCCAGGTCTGACACCGGGTAGCTGAATTTGTGGCCGTAGCAGAACTGGAACTCGTCCATGTTGCACGGCGCCAGGTCGAAGGCGCCTTTGAGGTGTAGCTGTTCTTCGGCCAGGTAGAAGGTGTTGAGGCCGTCAAACAGCACCGGGTGGTAACCGGCGTCGATCAGCAGTTGCTCCCAGGTCTGGTCGCGGGTCCACGGGGTTTCGACGAGGATGATCCAGGGGCGCCATTGAGTGAAGTCCATCCCGCGCAACACGGTTTCTTCGTGACCCTCGACGTCGACCTTCAGAAAGTGGATCGGCCCTTTGACGTGTTCTTCGCAGATGGAGCTCAGGGTGCGCGATTGCACGGTCTGGCTGCGCACGTCCATGCCAGCCTCGAGGCGTTCCTTGGCGACGCTGGGTTCCAGGGTCGACATCCCGGTGCCGGCAATGGCGTAGAAGGTCAGGGCTTCGGCGGTTTCGCCGGCTACGCATTGCAGGTTGATGTCCTTGGGGCGGTCTTGGCACAGGGCCTCGTGGTAGACCTGCAACGGTTCGATGTTGATGCCGGTCCAGCCGCGCTCGTAGAACGCTTTGGTGACGGAGTCGGACACCGGCTGATTGGCGCCTACGTCGATGTAGAAGCCGTTCTCGTAGTATTTCAGTGCGCGCCACAACCGTATGTCTTCGAAGTTCTGTGCATAAGAAATGAACGTCACGGTCTCTTCCTGATAGCTCGAATGACTGGGAAACGGGCGCGCAAGCCGCGCACCTGGTGTCGGAGTGTAGCGATCATCACGGGAAAAGTGTGCCGGCAAAGCCGCCAAATACGGGTGTCGGCGACAAGCCCTTCAAGGGCTCGAAGGGCTTGTCGCCTGACCGGTTACACGCCGTTCTTGACGGTGTTGATCAGGTCCTGGCTCAGCACCTGGGCAGGCGCCACTTGCACGCTCTGGGTGTAGAAGGGCGGCAGGTTCTGGGCGAGTTGCGACAGCGCTTGAGCGGTGGTGTTACCCGGCAACAGTACGTACTGCAGGTTCGACGGGTAGCTTTGTGGCACCGGGCCTTCCATGGTCGAGCCATAGGCCCCGAAGGTCATCACGGCCTGCGGCGTGGTCGGGTCGGGCGCATACAGGAACACGAACGTGCCGTACTTGGGATGCGTCAGGTATTGCTCGGCCTGGGCACGTACCGCCGGGTCCGGGTCATTCATCAGGGTCCAGCGCATCACCGCATAGCCGCGGGTGGTTTCCATGAACGCGGTGCGAATCGGCGACTGGTTTTCCACGCCACCCAGGCATACCAGCAAGTTGCCAAAGGGGTCGATCAGGGCCACCGAGTTGAACACGCAGCTTTGCTGCGCCGTCGCCAGTAGCGGTGGCGCCAGCTCTGCACCCGGGTCCCGTGGGTTGGCGCATTGCACGGTCAGGGCGTAGGGGCTCAGTGCGGCCAAGGCCTGGCGAACCGGACTGTTGGCCGGCAGCGTGGCCGGGTTTTTCAGTTTCGAAGGATTGAGGCCGCTGTTGTTGCTCGCTTTGCGTACGGTGTTGACGCTGGCCGAGAAGATCGAGCTGGTGAGGTAATACGCTGCCGAGTCGATGCTCTGGCCGCTGAACACCGGGCTCTTGGCGCCTTGGTAGGCTCGGCTGACGGGCGCGGCGATTGCGTAATAGCCCCAGGTGTTTTGTGCCTGCTGACGGATCTGCGGTGGCAGGGACGGGAAGTTGAACTGGCTGTTGTAGTTGATCCCGGCGTAGTCGTCGATCGCACTTACCGCGACGTTGAAGCCCGCCGTCAGCAGGAAGCCGGCGCACATGACGCAAGGGTCCAGGGTGGTGACGACCGTCAGTTGGCCAGGTGGCGGCAGGCCCAGTGATGCAGCGTTCTCGTAATACCAGTCCACCAGCTGTCGTTCGCCGTGAGCGGTCGGGTCATGAGGCAGGAAGTAGGGGGTGTTGCTCCCGGGGAAAGGCATCAATACGTTGTTATGCAGCGCCGCGATGACCTCGCCCGTGGCGTTATGGATGATGGCCCCGCCCACCGCGAAGGTTTGTTGAAGGGCGGCGAGAATGGCTTCGTTGGCGACGGTATCGACGGCTTCCTGGGCACTGTTCACTGTGATCATGGTGTCCCAGCTCCTTGCTGTCGTGAGCGGCAGAGATTTCTGGCGCTTGGCAACGATAGTTCAGGTTTTCAAGGGCGGTTATGACCATTCGGCTTAACGCTTATGCACAACGAGCTGTTTTGCACCTTGATAAATGTCAGATTTGTGGATCCGTTCTCATTGCTGCGCAACTGCCTGTTTTCCGGGTTTTTTTACAGGCTGAGCAAAAAATGGACAGGGCTGTTTTTCGCCTTGAATCTTGGATCCATGGGCTTCTGGCAGATTTCATCAACAGAGTTATCCACAGGTACGGGGGTGTTTATCGGCGCTCACCGAGCAGCAGCAGATTGCGTGGTGTCAGAGGCGTTTCACAGAACCGTCCCAGGCGAACGGCATACCCCTGTTCTTCGAGAAACAGGGCGCGATCGAGCACCAGCCAAAGCTCCAGCGGGCGTCGGAACAGGCCGCGCAGCAATTCCAGGTTGCGTATCTGGGCCAGGCGTTGCCAGCCAGCGGCTTGCAGGGCTGGCCAATCCGGCGTGCCGACTGTGGGCAAGTCCTTGAGCGCGGCCAGGTCATGGCAGTAGTCGGCGAAGGGTTTGTCCAGCCAGGCGCTGGGCAGCGATGGGGTGGGTAGGTACTCGTCAATGCCTCGCAATTGCCGTTGCAGCAGGTCGAACGCCAGGCGCCGGGCCATGGACGTGTCGCGCTGGCGTCGGACGCGGGCCCCAGCGGTCACGGTCTCGCTCAGCGGCAGGGCCAGGTCATCGTGGGACAGTACCAGGCCCGAGTGTTTGCCGGCGCTGGAGAGCGCCTGGTACTGACGGGTTGCAATCCGGTTATAACAGCACGGCGCGACGGCCAGTTGCTTGCAGCCTGCGTGGCTGGCCAGTTGCATCAGGCGTACATGCAGGTCGCCACAGGCGTGCAGGGCGACCGGTGTCTGGCCGGCGTCCAGGCGCACAGGTGTGTCCGCGGCCATCACGTCTTGTTGAAGGTGCGCGGCATCAAGGTGATGGTGCTGGCTCAGCGCCTGACCGCTGGCAATCAGCGCCGGGTCGTATTCCAGGCAGGTCAACTGCTGGCCGGCTTGCAGCAGGCGTCGTCCCAGGTGGCCCTTGCCTGCGCACCAGTCCAGCCAGTGCCGGGGTTTCTCAGCGAACTGCAGGCAGCTGGCGAAGGCTTCGATCTGCTGCCACTTGCGCCCGGGTACGTCGACGTTCAAGCGCGGGGATGCGGGCTCAATGGCCTGGGTGGGCAAGTCACCGACCGCGCTGAGGACCATCGACCGCGCCGCCAGTGCCGGGAAGGGCGCGGGGGCTGGCAGGCGCTCAGGGTGGTTGTGGCTGGTTTCCGCGTCTTCCAGCGAACGCTGGCGCAACCAGTCGGCGAGCGCTGGATGGTCGGCTTCCCACGGCAGTTGCCGATGGGTAAAGGGTCGTGGCCGCCAGAGTGCCTGATGTTCGGTCAGGAAGGCGTTCAGTGCCGTGAAGCGGGCGAGCAGGTGCTCGCCCGTCAGCACCGGCAGATCAACGTCCCTGGCAGGCATCGACGCGCAACCAGCGCTCCAGCAGCTTGAAGCCACGCACCAGGACGTAGGCCATCAGCAGGTAGAACATGCCCGCGGCGAAGAAGATCTCTACCGGCAGGTAGGTCCTGGCGATGATGGTGCGGGCCATGCCGGTCAGTTCCAGCAAGGTCACGGTACTGGCCAGGGCGCTGGCCTTGAGCATCAGGATCACTTCGTTGCTGTAGGCCGGCAGGCCGATGCGCGCGGCACGTGGCAGGATGATGTAGAACAGGGCCTTGGGCCGTGACATGCCCAGCGCCCGGGCCGCTTCGATTTCGCCCGGTGGAATGGCCTGGATCGCGCCTCGCAGAATCTCGGCGATGTAGGCGGCGGTGTGCAGCGTCATGGTGGCGGTGGCGCACCAGAACGGATCGCGCAGGTACGGCCACAGCACGCTACTGCGCACCGCATCGAACTGCGCCAGGCCGTAGTAGACCAGGAACAGTTGCACCAGCAGCGGTGTGCCACGGAAGAAGAAAATGTACGCATAGGGCAAGGCGCACACGTACCAGCGTTTCGACGAACGGGCGATCCCCAGCGGAATGGCCAGCAGCAGGCCGAGAATGACCGCGATCGCGACCAGTTCCAGGGTCAGGGTGGCACCCTGGGCCAGTTTCGGCAGCCACTTGATGATGACTTCCCAGTTCATTGCGTGCTCCGGGCAAAGCCGCGAGCGGCGCGTTTTTCCAGCAGGTGCATACCGGTCATGGCGATCACCGTCAGACCCAGGTACATGAAGGCGGCAACCATGTAGAAGGTGAACGGCTGCTTGGTCATGGTGACGCCGTTTTGCGCGTGACGCATGATTTCTTCCAGGCCGATGACCGACACCAGTGCGGTGTCCTTCATCAGGATCATGAACAGGTTGCCCAGCCCCGGCAGGGCGATGCGCCACATCTGCGGCATGATCAGCTTGGTGAAGATCCGCCACTTCGACAGGCCCAGGGCGACGCCCGCTTCGCGGTGGCCCTTGGGGATGGCCAGGATTGCCCCACGGAACACTTCCGTGGCGTAGGCGCCGAAGCACAGGCCCAGGGCAATCACGCCGGCGGCGAAGGCGTTGAGCGCCAGGTCAGGGTTGCCGAAAAACTCCCCCAGCGCGCGCATCAGGTTGACGGTGCCGAAGTAGATCAACAGCACCCAGAGCAATTCCGGGATGCCACGCACCAGGGTCGAATAGGTACCGCCAAGCCACTGCAGCGACTTGTGCGATGAGGTTTTGGCCAAGGCGCCGAGCAGGCCCAGCACCAGCCCCAGGCACAATGCCGAAAGGGCCAGCTTGACAGTCATCAGCGCTCCAGCGGCGAGCGCCGGGCCGAATCCTTGGAGATCGATAATCATGGATGTCTATTCAAGTTACAGCAGGCTTTGCTAAGAACCGGCGCCACCCTGGGCGGCACCGGTCAGGCACGTCAGAATCAATAGATGCTGAACGGGAAGTACTTGTCGTTGATTTTCTTGTAGGTGCCGTCAGCGACGATTTCCTTCAGTGCGGCGTTCAGCTTGTTGCGCAGGTCGTTGTCACCCTTGCGCACGGCGATGCCGATCTTGTCGCTTTCCACCACCGGGTCGCCTTTGAACTCATAGTTCCTGCCGGCGTCGCTCTTCAGCCAGTCGTAGTTGGCGTATTTGTCCGCGAGGATGCCGTCGACGCGACCGGAGGTCAGGTCCAGGTAGGCGTTTTCCTGGGTGTCGTAGAGGCTGACCTTGATGTCGTCGCCGTAGGTGTCTTCCAGCCAGGTACCGGCCAGGGTGGCGCGCTGAGTACCGATGGTCTTGCCCTTGAGCGAGTCCTTGTCGGTCTTGAACTCAGTGTTTTTCGGCGCGATGAACTGCAGCTTGTTGGAGTAGTACGGTTCGGTGAAATCAACGGCCTGCTTGCGCTCGTCGGTGATCGACAGCGAGGACACCAGGAAGTCGAACTTCTTGGCGTTGAGTGCCGGGATGATGCCGTCCCAATCGGAGGTGACGACTTCGCACTCGACCTTCATCTTGGCGCACAGGGCGTCGCCGATGTCTTTGTCGAAACCGACCACCTGGCCGCTGGCATCTTTGTTGTTGAACGGAGGGTAGGCGGCTTCGATGCCCATCTTCAGTTTGTCGGCGGCCATTGCGTTGGCCGAGAACACCAGGGTGGCGGCCGCGGCCAGGAAGAATTTCTTGTAGGTCTGCATGCGGTTAGCTCCGTTAGCGGTTGCTGGACATGAATTGTTTGCAGCGCGCCGAAAGCGGGTTGTCGAACACCTGCTGTGGCGATCCTTGCTCTTCGATCAGGCCTTGGTGAAGGAACACCACTTCACTGGAAACCTGACGGGCAAAGCCCATTTCATGGGTGACCAGCAGCATGGTACGGCCTTCTTCGGCCAGGGCGCGGATCACGTTTAGTACTTCCTGAACCATTTCCGGGTCAAGCGCGGAAGTCGGCTCATCGAACAGGATGACCTTGGGTTGCATCGCCAGGGTGCGGGCAATGGCGGCGCGTTGTTGCTGGCCACCGGACAGTTGCGCGGGGTAGGCGTGGCGTTTGTCGGCGATGCCGACCTTGGCCAGCAAGGCTTCGGCCACTTCAATGGCTTCGGCTTTGCTCTGCCCCAGCACGCGGCGTGGCGCCTCGATGATGTTGTCGAGCACCGTCATGTGCGGCCACAGGTTGAAGTTTTGAAACACAAAACCGATTTCGCTGCGCAGGCGGTTGATCTGTTTGCCATCGGCGGCGACCAGTTCGCCGTTTTTCGCTGGTTTGAGCTTGAGCTCTTCGCCGGCCACCAGAATCTGACCCTGATGCGGGTTTTCCAGCAGGTTGATGCAGCGCAGGAACGTGGACTTGCCGGAACCGGAGGAACCCAGGATCGAGATCACATCGCCGTCGCGGGCGGTCAGCGAGACGCCTTTGAGCACCTCAAGCTGGCCGTAGCGTTTGTGCAAGTTGCGGATTTCAAGCGCGGGCGTGGCCTCGGCCATGTGCGGTCCTCATTGTGTTCTGTTGTGCTTGTGCTGTCGGCGGCCGTCCTGGCGAGGCGCCAAGCTAGCATAGCGTTTGAATCGCGGCCAACAGCCCCACGGGTGTAGACGAGCAGTGTGTATCCGGTTGTCGCATCAGCGCAGCAGACTGTCGCGCCATCAACAACCGAACATCCGTTTGAAGCCGTGCCTGCGTGGGTGTCGCGTAAAAAAAGGCGCGATGGTGCCAGCTTTGGGCGGGTGTTGGAAGCGCAAACCGGCCAAACGTTGCGGATCCGCACTTTTATTGTGCGTGAGCGGTTTTTTCCATGGGTATTGGGCGCGTTGGTTCGTTGAATAAGTGTGTGGCACGGTAACGCTCTGGCGAAATGCCATTAACATCAATGGGTTGCGAATGCAGATGGGTCGTTGTGTAGGCCGCGTAAACCGGAGGCCTGTAACATTTTGGCGCAATTATTGCGTGCAGAATAAGGAACGCTCTGTTGGATTCTTTTTACGAAAAGCAATCCCGGGGCAGGGTGTACCCACGCTTTCCTCGTAAAGGTAGTTTCAATGAGCAGTACGCAATCCTCCAACGACCTCGAACAGGGGCTCAAACCGCGGCATGTGACCATGCTGTCGATCGCCGGGGTGATCGGTGCCGGGCTGTTTGTCGGTTCCGGTCACGCCATCGCCGAAGCCGGCCCCGCCGTGCTGCTGGCCTATGCCGCCGCCGGTACGCTGGTGGTGCTGGTGATGCGCATGCTGGCCGAAATGGCCGTCGCCTCTCCCGACACCGGGTCGTTCTCTACTTATGCCGACCGGGCAATCGGCCACTGGGCCGGCTTCACCATCGGCTGGCTGTACTGGTGGTTCTGGGTACTGGTGATTCCACTGGAGGCCAACGCCGCGGCGACCATCCTCAATGCCTGGTTCCCCGATGTGGCGATCTGGGTGTTCACGCTGGTCATCACCTTGTTGCTGACCGCAACCAACCTGTTCAGCGTGAAGCACTACGGTGAGTTCGAGTTCTGGTTCGCCTTGATCAAGGTCGTGGCGATCATCGGCTTTGTGATCCTCGGCATGCTGGCGATCTTCGGTTTCCTGCCCAACAGCCAGGTCAGCGGTGTTTCGCACCTGTTCGACACCCAGGGTTTCCTGCCTAACGGCATGGGCGCGGTGTTGGCTGCGATGTTGACCACCATGTTCTCGTTCATGGGCACTGAAATCGTGACCATTGCCGCGGCAGAGTCGAAGAACCCGGGCCAGCAGATCTCCAAGGCCACCAACTCGGTGATCTGGCGGATCGGTTTGTTCTACCTGGTGTCGATCTTCATTGTTGTCGCCCTGGTGCCATGGAATGATCCGAGCCTGGCGCAGGTCGGTTCCTACCAGACCGTGCTGGACCGCATGGGTATCCCGAACGCCAAGCTGATCGTTGACCTGGTGGTCCTGATTGCCGTGACCAGCTGCCTGAACTCGGCGCTGTACACGGCTTCGCGCATGCTCTTCTCCTTGGGCAAGCGCGGTGATGCGCCCGCGGCTGCCAAGCGCACCAACCGTGCGGGTACGCCTTACTGGGCGGTGATTATGTCCACTGCCGCAGCTTTCCTGGCGGTGTTCGCCAACTATGTGGCGCCGGCGGCGGTGTTCCAGTTCCTGCTGGCGAGTTCCGGCGCTATCGCATTGCTGGTGTACCTGGTGATCGCGTTTTCGCAACTGCGCATGCGCCACAAGCGCGTGGCGGCAGGTGAAACCATCACCTATCGCATGTGGCTGTTCCCTGGCCTGACGTACGCGGTGATCCTGTTCATCATCGGCGTGCTGACGATCATGCTGTTCCAGGAAGCCCATCGCATGGAGATCCTGGCGACTGGCTTGCTCAGCTTGCTAGTGGTTGCGGCTGGCCTGCTGGTGTCACGTCGTCGCCAGCGCGAAAAGCTTGGTGCGCTGGTACTGAATTGATTCGATCCGCGTAACGAAAACGGCCGCTGTCAGGGATGACAAGCGGCCGTTTTTGTTTTTGCAGCGAGAGGCGTTACTCAGTCTTTTCGTCCGGTTCGTCCAGCGACTCGCGGTAGCTGTCCAGCGCCTGGCCGAAGTCGCTGATGAACTGTGGCTCGGTGAGCCAGGCCTGGGCGGTTTCGCGGTCCATGCCATCGGCCCACATGCGGTAGTCGATCAACATGTCGGCGGCCAGGTGAGTGGCGGCCATGGCTTCGTTCTCGGCGTTCTCCATGTCCAGCAGCTCTGGATGGTCGTTGATGATTCCGCTCAGCTCCGACAGCAGGATCAGCAGCATGTCGTTGCGGCTGGTGGCTTCCGCGTCATGCATCTTGCTGAACATTGCCAGGGTGTACTCGGGGATCGGCTCGGCCAGGTGGCCCGGCTCGTCGTCCAGTGCAAGGGGCTTTCTGCCGACCATGCGGATTTGCTTGGCCTTGGCCTTGGCGCGCTTGGCGCGTTTTTGCTGCTTGTTCGGGGATGCCATGTGAGATTCAGTTCGCTTTGTGTTGAGTTTGAGCCGCGATGGCGTCGGACGCCGCCACGTAGTCAGCCTGGAAGGCTGGTGATTCGATCCAGGCCAGGGCGCCGGCCTCGTCGGTCTCGGTGGACCATTGGCGATATTCGATCAGGGCCGCGAGGATGAAGTCCATCGCGCCTTCTTCGCCTTCCTGCTCGTACACCAACTCCAGCAGCGGGTCTTCGAGGAAGGCTGCGCACATCGCCTGCTGGCTGGTTTTTTCGGCGTCGATCATTTTCTTGAACAGTTCGGTCAGGTCCACCGACTCGAAGTCGATGCGATCGTCGTTCGGGTCCAGCTCCACTGGCGCGGCGGCCCGTTGGACGCGGTTGTGCTTGGCCTTGGCTTTGGCGCGGGTGGCGCGTTTGTGCTGCTTGTTGGCGGAGGCCATGGGCGTCGTTCCGTGTGTCGTGAGAGGGTGCAGGTCGATCAGCTGCGCGGCACTCGCCGCCCGGGATGATCGGGGGCCAGTTCGCCGTGTTGCAGCCAGGACAATGCAATGGGCCATAGTGTGGCTTGGTATGGGCTGCGAAAAAAGGCGAAATGTCCGACTTCTTGCTCGCCGATGTCTTCGGGTGCGATTCGCAGGTGGGTGTTGGTACTGCTGGTGAAGTAGCCCAGCAGGCGTTCGATGGCCGGGATTGTACCGTAGGGATCGTCGCTGAGGCTGATAGCTAGGGTTTGCGCAGTCACGGCAGCGAAGGGTAGCTGTCCGGCCCTGGCGTGGATCACGCGGCCGCTGTAGCGCTTCTCGTAGCGGGCGGTGGACAGGCTCCAGTCGCGGACCACGCCGGCAGGCGTATCTTCCAGCCAGCCCAGGCGCTTGCCGGGGAAATAACCCCAGAGCAGCGTGATCAGTGGCATCAGTACATGCCACTTGGCAAGCATGCGCCAGCGATGGGCGGGCGCGTAGTCGCGCCAGTAGGCGAATTGCGCGCCGACGGTCACCAGGCGGCGGATCACGTGCCCTGAGTCCGCCAAGCCCGCCCCACAGCCTCCGAAGCTGTGACCGACCACGTCGATGGGTTGGCCGGGGAATTCGCGCTGGGCACGCTTGAGCATGGCTTCAAAGTCCAGGGCGCCCCAATCGCTCCAGCTCGCTTGCAGCCCTTTGAGCGAAGCCGGCCGCGACTCGCCGATACCCCGGTAGTCATAGGTGATGACGTCGAAGCCATTGGCGAACAGGTAGTCGGCAAAGCGCGAGTAGTGGCGGCAGCGCACGGAGGTGGCGGCATTGATGATGACGACCGCCCGGGAGGCGTCCGCGGTGGCGTGACGCCAGGTGAAACCGCCAAGGGGGAAGCCGTCGGCGGCGGGTTCCTTGAACGGTGCCTTGAGAGGCAACGCCGGCAGCGGTAACTCGATTTGAGTCGGTGCCCTTGAGGGGGTGTCCTGCACATTCATTGGCTTCGGACCTTTGCGGGTAGCTGCCAACGATAGTCTTCCCGTGGGCTGTGAACAATCACCTGCCTCTTTCAGGACTTTCGGTTGAGTAACTGTTCCTCGAGCGCAATCCGTTCCCGATCCAGTTCCGCGCGCAGTTCTTCCTCGCTGGGTAACACCAGTTTGTACTTGCTGGCGAACAGTTGTTCGTTGCCTTGCAGCACCGAATACCGCACGACTGATTCATCTTTCTGTGCGCAGAGAATAATGCCGACGGTAGGCCCGTCGTCCGCCCCACGCTTGAGGTCGTCGTACATGCGCACGTACATGTCCATCTGGCCCACATCCTGGTGGGTCAGTTCGCCGCGCTTGAGGTCGAAGATGACGAAGCACTTGAGCAGGTAGTTGTAGAACACCAGATCGATGTAGAAGTCTTTGCTCTCGGTACTAATGCGTTGTTGGCGGGCGATGAAAGCGAAACCTTTGCCGAGTTCAAGCAGGAAGCCTTGAAGCTGGTTGATCAATGCCTGCTCAAGATCTGTTTCCAGAACCGAGCCGGCATTGGGCAGGCCGAGAAATTCCAGTACCACGGGGTCGCGGACGAAATTCCGAGGGGTGGTCATCAGTCGTTGGGTTTGGGTGGCGGCCTCTTGTTCCACGGCAGAGCGATCGCGGCTTGCCAGTAGGCGTTCGTAGTAGAGCGTGTTGATCTGGCGTTCCAGGGCGCGGGTCGACCAGTTCTGGGTGGCCGATTCGTTCATGTACCAGTGTCGGGCGTGGTCATTGTCAACGCACAAGAGTCTACGGTAGTGGGTCCAGCTCAATTCGGAACGCACTGCGTTCCAAATTGGAAAGGTTTGATAGAAGTCCCTCATGTACCGCAGGTTGCGCTCATCAAAACCTTTTCCAAACTCCGCCATCAGTGCTTTCGCCAGCGTAGATAACAGTTGTTTGCCATACGCGGCGCGTCGGGCACCCTCCTGCTCGAACTCCACAATATGTCGCCCGATCTGCCAGCAGGTTTGCACCTGAGCGGTATCCACTGCACGCAGCACCTTCTGGCGAGCCTGGCGGATCAGTTCGCCAAGATGGCCCAGCAGCGAGGCGAGTTGTGGGTCTTGAGAGTCGGTTTTGATTTGGCTCATGAGTGCTTCCGCGGCTGAAAGAGCAGGCAGGGGAGGGTCTCAGGAGTGGGGTGGTCGATGATGCCGGGCGCGGCTGGTCAGTCGGCAGGAAGTGGCTATCGGATTGGCGGGACCAGGCTGACTGCACCTTATGTCGAGGCAATATCACCTGTAGTCCATTTCGAGGTGAGCCCAAGTACAAATTGATCTAAAACTCGACTCGCCGACAAGAAATCTAAGAAAAGTAACGATTGGGTTCTGCAGAGCCCGGGAGTTGTCATCATGAAGTACGTTCATTCATTCATGTTGCCCCTCGCTGCTGTCGGCTTGCTGATGTTGCCCGTCGTGGTGCAGGCCACCAGTCTTGAACCGATAGACAGCGCTGGCGTGCAAGTCCAGCCGCAACAGCAAAACGGGATTACCTACCTGTCGGGCGGTATCGGCCTGGACGAGTCCAAAAGCATTCAGCAAACGCAGGGCTACAACCTGCACATGACATTCGCCGTCGGTGCGCAGAACGAATACACGGCTGACGTCGATGTGCTTATTCAAAAAGCCCCAGGGCAGACCGTACTGACTCTGAACGAGGCAGGTCCCCTGGTTTACGTGAAACTGCCTGCGGGCAAGTACTCGGTCATCGCCTCGCGTAATGGCCAGGAACGGCGAGATGTTGCGGACATCGGCACGGGTGGTGCTGCACGCAATCTGGTCTTCCACTGGGATGACGCTCAGTAGGTGCCTTGGTGATGTCGCCCACCGAGAGACAGGCAGTATGACCCCAGCGGGATCATGCCGCCTGTCTCAAGTTTTCGCTGCGAACAGGGCCTTGGTGCTCACACCCGAAGGTTCGGGGCTTGGCTATTGGCCCTTAGCCGTGGCGTGATTGTTCGATCAACTCTCCCCCGGAATCTTTTTTCAACAACTCATACAGCACGGTCATAAATACGTCACGGGTTGCAAGACGTTGATTCTGGACTACTTGAGGCACTACGGCTCAGCCTCCCGCGACGAACTGGTCACCTTGATCCTAGACAAACTTTCAGACGCATTAGACGAGAAGCAGAGGCAGAACAAATTCCGCAACCTGCTCAATGCGATGTCGACACGCGATAAAACCATTGAAAAATCAGGTGGTTTGCACAAAGGCCGATGGATGCTGAAACCCTCTGGAAACGACTCTATCTAGACAAACTCTAGACAAACTCTCCCCCGCTCAAACCGGGCTCCAAATTTAGCTGTAAAGGATCGCGCATGTCCCACATCCGCCACGAATGTGAACTGGAACGCCACATCATTGAACAACTGGCTGATTGCGGCTGCCCTTCAGGGCGGTGAACTGCGTGCGCACCTTGTCACGGGTAGGCTCCAGCACGCATTCCAGCCGACGCAGCACAGTGAACGGCAGGATGATACGACCGAACTCCGATTGCCTGAAGTCACCACGCAATACGTCTGCTACGTTCCAGATGAAATCGGCCAGGTTTTGCTGGTTCACAGGTGTTCCTCTCAATGCATGCGAGCGCCGGCAATGACCGGCACGGGCCGTGCAGCAAGGGAGGGCGTAAAGCGGGCTAACCCGGCTGGAGAACGATCATCACTGTGCAGCAAGGCCCTGAAAAGGCGAGTCGCCATCAGGCGAATGGCAGGGCCTTGGTTGATTACGTGTCAGCTCTTTTTTTGGGCACTGCAAGTCTGATGGAGAGGATTGTGCTGCTGGGGATTTTCACTTTGATCTCGTGATCTGCAATTTGCCACTTGATGACGGAAAGACCTCCCATCGACCAGATTACGTGGACATCATTCAACGCACAGTCGTCTTTGACGCCGTAGCCCTCTATGGCTTTGTATTTTTCGCAGAGGTCGCTGCTCAGCAGTACTTGTTCTGCCTGGTAGTTGCCTAGCCCCAATGTGTTGACGATTTTGTCCGGAAGCGCACTCCAGGTGTTGGTCCATAGCATCAACATGATGGCAAGTAGCGGGCTGACGATGAGTACATAGCGCTGGCTTTTTCTGATCACCGCAGCGATTGCGGTAAATATCGACAGGGAGGCAAGAAAGCAAAGGCCCATGAACGGATAGTCACCCATGGTTTCGGCCACCTCAGGGACGCCCTTGTCCATCGCTAGTGCGGACAAAAGCGCTACGAGATTGCCGATGGAAAATACCAGGAACGCAGTGATGGTGAACTTCAGCCAACTGTAGGGCGGTAGCTCGTAGTTCTTTTGCAGGGACCAGCCGAACACAAGGCCGGTTAGTGCGGGACCAGTCAGCAAGCCGATGGTATAGGCGCTACCGTCATTAGAAAAAAAGTAGATAGCCATCCACAAAATGGTCAGGCAGCAGAATCCGGGCGCAAAGAAATAGCGGTTGATCAGGCTCCGATCCAAATTTTCTTTGGGGGAGTTGTTGTTAATTCGATACTCCAGCTCTTTACGTACGGGCTTGTCGCTGAAAAATGCTTCTGACCAGATCCAGCCAGGCGCTGTAAAGCCAAAGCCAATCATCAGGACCATCAGGCTGCCCATGAGTGCTGCCGCTGCCAGAAGCGATACGAAACTGAATAGGTCGAAATCGGGATAGAAGTGGTTTTGGCAGAAATAGATCAGGAAGATCAAGAAACCAAACGCCAGTGACGCAATGTGGAAAAGCTTCCAGTTGTGCTTTTCGATGAAATCGAAAACTTTGTCCAGCAACCGAAATTGCGATTCACCAGCTTGAGCTTTGTGACCTTTGGGTGGGTTGCCAGTGGTTTGCATATCCATGCGTGTGATTCGTCCTTGTGGGATTTCGAGCAGTTTTGTTGATTTCACTTTCCTGCGGGCATAAAAAAAACCCTGAATCTTGCGATTCAGGGTTTTCGGTATTTGGTGCCCAGAGACGGAATCGAACCGCCGACACGGGGATTTTCAATCCCCTGCTCTACCGACTGAGCTATCTGGGCAACGGGGCGCATTAAACGGGTTTTTCAGGGGGTCGTCAAGCAAGTTTTCAAAAAAATTTTAATTATTACCGTCGCTTACGATCCAACCCCCGTTTTTACGGGGTTATTCAGCAGGTGGAACGTAGCCTTCGGCCTTGGCGTAATCCTCGCCGCAGAAGAACTTGTCCATTTCGCCCTGAAGATATTTACGGTCTTCGGCGTTCATCATGTTCAGGCGTTTCTCGTTGATCAGCAGGGTCTGGTGTTTTTGCCAGTCGGCCCAGGCCTTGGCCGAGACGTGGTCAAAAATGTCCTGACCCTTGGCGCCCGGGAATGGAGCGCGCTCCAGGGCGGGCAATTCTTCTTTGTACTTGCGGCACATGATGGTGCGGGTCATGAGGACTCTCCTGCGTTCAATACGTCGGCCGCGCGCTTGAGCAGTTTTTTCACCGGGGCGGCAAGGCCCAGGCGCGGCGGGGTGGCGAGGTTATACCAGAGCCAGTCAGCCTCGGCCACGTGATGGCCGGTCTCCTGGACCTGGACCAGCCAGGGTTCGATGGCCAGCTGGAAATGACTGAAGGTGTGGACCAGGTTGGGCAGCTCGGTGTGTTGGCCCAGTTCCAGCGAGTGTTGCAGGGCCAGATGTTCCAGGTCGCCGAGGTCGTCCAGTTCCGGCAGGCTCCACAAACCACCCCACAAGCCCGTGGAAGGGCGACGGTAAAGCAGGATGGCACCCTTGCGGTTGGCCAGCAGCGGCATCAGCGTGCGCTTCTGTGGCGCGCTCTTGCGTGGCTTGGGGATCGGGTAGCGTGTCTCCAGGCCAAGCATGTGCGCCTCACAGCCCTTTTCCAACGGGCACAGCATGCAACTTGGCTTGCTGCGGGTGCAGAGGGTGGCGCCCATGTCCATCATCGCCTGGGTGTAGGCGTTGACGCGGTTCTGGGGGGTAAAGCGCTCTGCGGTGGCCCACAGCTGTTTGGCGACCTTGGGTTCGCCCGGGTAACCCTCTTGCGCGGTAAAGCGTGCCAGCACCCGCTTGACGTTGCCGTCGAGGATCGGTGCGCGCAGGCCCATGCTCAGGCTGGCGATGGCGCCGGCAGTGGACAGGCCGATGCCGGGCAGGTCAGTGAGTTTCTCCACGTCGCGTGGAAACTCGCCACCGTACTCGGCCACCACGATTTTCGCGGTCTTTTGCAGGTTGCGGGCGCGGGTGTAGTAACCCAGCCCGGTCCACAGGTGCAGCACTTCGTCTTCCGGCGCGGCCGCCAGGGCTTCGACCGTTGGCAGCGAGGCCATGAAGCGGTCGAAGTAGTTCAGTACCGTGCTGACCTGGGTCTGCTGCAACATGATTTCCGAAACCCACACCCGATACGGGGTGATGCCCTGTTGCCAGGGCAAGTCGTGGCGTCCGTGGCGGTCGTACCAGTCCAGTACCGCGGTTGAAAACTGCTCGGCTCTCATCGCTTGAACAGCCCCTTGAGTGCGTCTTTCAGTTCTGGGCTGACTTTGTCGCCAAGCTTCTCATCGATTTTGTCACTGAGCTTGTTGCCGGCCAGTTTGCTGGCGACCTGGCCGAGGCGCTCGTTGTCCAGGCGGCAAGCCTTGGCTCCGAGTTCCAGCGGGCCACGGCAGCGCAGCGGCCATTCGATGCCGGCGAACTTTTCGCTAACCTGGCAGGCCGGGTCCGGCATGTCGCTCTTGTCGCCCTCGACGATGATGCCCACGCGATAGTCCATGCCCAGCACGCGCAGGTCGACGTCGCCGTTACCGTTGACGGTCATGCCCGGGATGCGCACTTTCAGGTCCGGGTTGCTGGCCACGCCATTGCGCACGGTCAGGTTGCCCTTGAGCTCCTGGAAGGGGGTGTCCTTGCCTCGCGGCTCGCCGCTGAGGGTTTTGCGGTTCAGGGTGGCGATGCCTTTGCACAACTGCTGTTCAAGGTTGGCATTGAGCAGTACGCCGTCGTTGATCACAAAGCCGGCCGTACCGTTGAGGCTGTCGATCAGGGTCTTCTGGCTGTTGCCGTTGGCGGTCAGGTTGCTGTTGAGCGTGACCAGGCCTTTGACCGGCGGGTTCTTGCCCTGGCTTTCGAGGATTTTTTCCGCGGGTACCCGGCTGATTGCCGTTTGCATGCTCAGCGCGGGCACAGGTTGACGCACGTCGAGCGTGCCCTTGGCGTTGAATGTGCCGTTGTACAGCTCGCCGCTCAGGTTCTGCAGGGTCAGCAGGCCACCCTGGCCGCTGGCTTTCAGTGCGGCATTCTGGATCGGCAGCTTGTCGAGGGTCAGTTGGCCAAAGGTCAGGTCGGCGTCCAGGTCCAGCTTGCTCAGGCGTTCCGCCGGAATCAGCTTGTCGTTGCTCCAGGCGCCTTTGGTGGGGGCATTGGGCAGTGACGTGTTGCCCGCGCCGGCCATGGCGTCAGCTTCGGTGCTGCTGACTTCCGACTTGCGCGCCACGGCCGCACTGTTGGCTTCGGCGGATTTTGGCGGCAGGTAGCGATCGGCATTGAAGGTATCGCCCTTGAGCTGCACGCGCAGCGCTTGCCTGGCGAAATCCTCGACGGCGATGCGGCCGCTGAAAGTGCTGTCATCGAGTTTCAGGTTGATGTTGTCCAGCGACAGGCTGGTCGGCGTGCCCGCCAGGCGGCTGACCAGTTCGACTTTGCTCAGGCTGCCTTCGGCCATGGCCGGGAGTTTTTGCCCGATGCTGTCGACGAATTTTGCCAGGTCGAACTGGGCGATCGACAGGCCGCCGCTGATTTGCGGCGTCTTGTCCAGGTCGTTGACCTTCAGCTCACCCAAAGCGCGCAGTTGGTTGGCAGACAGCTTGATGCCGGTCCATTCGGCGACGTTGGCCGCTTTATCCAGGAGTAATTGGCCTTGTGCGCCAAAGGTCACGGTCTTGCCTTGCAGGGGCTCGCCAGTGAGTTCGCCCGTCAGCTTCATGTCTTCGAACTTGTAGCGCTGCAGGGCGCGCTCGAAGCGCAGTTCGCCGTTGAGTTCGGTACGGACCCGCAGAACCGGCTGGTTGCTGGCCAGAAAGGCGGTCAGCTTGACCTTGATGTTGGTCGCATCGTGCACCGGGCCGGTGCTCAGTTGGATGCTCTCGGCACTGAACTGCTTGCCGGTGCGCTCATCGGTGTATTCGACCCGGGCGTTGTTCACGGTCAGGCTGTCGATGTCGAGGCGCATCGGTTGGGCAGGTTTTTCCACTGCGGCCGGGGTTTGGCTGACCGGCTCGCTGCTGCCCGCCGGTGAGTCAGGTTTGCCGGCCACTGGCACGGGTTTGCCAATGTCTTCCCAGTTACCGTGGCCGTCCTTGTCGCGATTCAGGCGCAGGTTCAGGCCTTCGACGCGGACGTCGCTCATCTGCACTTCGCGACGCAACAGCGGCAAGACCCGCACCGACAGGCCGAGCATTTGCAGGTCGGCGAAGGGAGCGGTGGGGTTGGCCAGGGTGGCAACGCTGGCTTCATGCAGTTCAAGGCCGAGCCAGGGGAACAGGCTCCAGCCGATATCGCCATTGAGCGTCAGCTCGATGTGGGCCTTGTCGCGGGCAATCTGGCGTATCTCTTCTTTGTAGTCGTTGGGATCGAAGAAGTGGGTCAGGGCAAAGCCCAGGGCCACAATGATCAGCAACAGCCCGAGAAGTACCAGACCCAGGATTTTGCCGAACGCTTTCATGGGCGAGTCCTTGTAGAGAGTCAAATTCGAAATTTAGCCGGGGAGTATAGCGCCCGGAAACTGACGACTGGTCAGTGATCGCGTTTAGATCGGGTCCAGCGGCAGCTTGAGTTTGGCAGCCAGCGCCTGGGCTTCAAGGTGCCCGGCAGGGGCCAGCAAGTGCAGTTCTGCCCCGGCCCGTTCAGCCATCGCCTGCGCTTCGCACACCAGTCGTTCAGCAACACCCCGGCGACGGGTGACTTTTCGCACGCACAATTGAGACAGTTGCCAGGTGTTCGAGTGCCGTTTCAGGCGTGCCGCACCGAGCAACCGATCATTGAAGCTGCCGGCGATCAGTGTGCCATCAAGCAGGCTGTCTTCGATCAGTTGTGCGGCGCCTTCAAACGGTGCAAACAGCCAATGGGGTGCATCGTGGTAAATCTTCTGTAGATCCTGCTGATCCTGATAACTGGGGTCGCGCAGTGATTCAACGACGATGGGCATAGGGTTTCCTTTGAAAGGGCGAGCCAGGTCGTGCGGCCGGCGGGTGAAAGGGGGGGCGTGCAGTTGGAGCAGATGGCCCATGAAAGGGCGATATCAGTCTGGTTTTTCGGTTGCGGGCAAATGGTAACCTCTGCCCATTCGTCCGTCCCTCTGTGACCCATTGTGGCGCCCAACGGGGATTCACTCAATAAAATGGCCATGCCTGCGTGCAACGAGGCCGTGGCTGAAAGGTTGCCTGACTCTGTGGGAGAGATCCCAGCGCTTGTACTGACATGTATATCCCCGCAGGCATTGGGTTCAGCCCGTCAGGGATATCACCTCGCGTGTTTCTGTTTGCCGCTCGCGTGCCTATAATGGCTGCCTTTTTCGCCCAATGATTTTGCGGAGCTGGTGATGGCCGAACGTAAGGCGTCCGTCGAGCGCGACACTCTGGAAACCCAGATCAAAGCCTCGATCAACCTGGATGGCACCGGAAAGGCCCGATTCAATATCGGTGTTCCCTTCCTTGAGCACATGCTGGACCAGATCGCCCGTCACGGGTTGATCGACCTGGATATCGAGAGCAAGGGCGACCTGCATATCGACGACCACCATACGGTGGAAGACGTCGGTATCACCCTGGGTCAGGCCTTCACCAAAGCCATTGGCGACAAGAAAGGCATCCGTCGCTACGGTCATGCCTACGTGCCGCTCGATGAAGCGCTGTCGCGCGTGGTGATCGACTTCTCCGGCCGTCCTGGCCTGCAGATGCATGTTCCCTATACCCGTGCGACGGTCGGCGGCTTCGACGTTGATTTGTTCCAGGAATTTTTCCAGGGCTTCGTCAACCACGCCAACGTGACCTTGCACATCGACAATCTGCGTGGGCACAACACCCACCACCAGATCGAAACCGTGTTCAAGGCCTTCGGCCGCGCATTGCGCATGGCCGTTGAGCTGGATGACCGCATGGCCGGGCAAATGCCGTCGACCAAGGGCGTTCTGTAATGCAGACGGTCGCGGTTATCGATTACGGCATGGGCAACCTGCACTCGGTGGCCAAGGCCCTCGAGCATGTAGGGGCCGGCAAGGTGCTGATCACCAGCGATGCCAATGTGATTCGCGAAGCCGACCGGGTGGTTTTCCCCGGTGTCGGCGCGATTCGCGATTGCATGGCGGAGATCCGTCGCCTGGGCTTCGACTCGCTGGTGCGTGAAGTCAGCCAGGACCGTCCGTTCCTCGGCATCTGCGTGGGCATGCAAGCCTTGCTTGAGCACAGTGAAGAGAACGACGGCGTCGACTGCATCGGTCTGTTCCCGGGCCAGGTGAAGTTCTTCGGCAAAGGCCTGATCGAGGACGGCGAACACCTCAAAGTTCCTCACATGGGCTGGAACGAAGTGAAGCAGGCGGTGGATCACCCGCTGTGGCACAACATTCCGGATCTGGCGCGCTTCTACTTCGTGCACAGCTACTACATCGCCGCCGGTAATCCGCGCCAGGTGGTGGGTGGCGGTCACTACGGTGTCGACTTCGCTGCCGCGCTGGCCGAAGGCTCGCGTTTTGCCGTGCAGTTCCACCCGGAGAAGAGCCATACCCATGGCCTGCAGTTGCTGCAGAACTTCGCGGCGTGGGACGGTCGCTGGTAAATGGCAGTCAAGAAGAAGCCGCCGATCCTGACCCTCACTCCCGAGCAGGAGAGCGAGGCCAATCGCAAGATCAAGCGTTTCATGGAAGATCGCTTTGAACTCGACCTGGGCTCGTTCGAGGCGGCCGAGATTCTTGAGTTGTTTACCCGCGAAATTGCTCCGCACTATTACAACAGGGCGATTTTCGATGTGCAGACACACCTCAAAGAGAGGTTTGAAAGCATCGAAAGCGACCTGTGGGCGCTCGAGAAGAACTGATTTCCGAGCCAAGCTGAACATTCAATTTTGAAGGTTTGCCAGATGCTGATTATTCCCGCTATCGATCTCAAAGACGGTGCCTGTGTTCGTCTGCGCCAGGGCCGCATGGAAGATTCCACGGTGTTCTCCGATGACCCGGTGAGCATGGCTGCCAAGTGGGTGGAGGGCGGTTGCCGTCGTCTGCATCTGGTCGACCTGAACGGCGCCTTTGAAGGTCAGCCAGTCAACGGCGAAGTCGTCACCGCCATTGCCAAGCGCTACCCGAACCTGCCGATCCAGATCGGCGGCGGCATTCGCTCGCTGGAAACCATCGAGCACTACGTCAAGGCCGGCGTGAGCTACGTGATCATCGGCACCAAGGCCGTGAAAGATCCGGCCTTTGTTGCCGAAGCCTGCCGCGCGTTCCCGGGCAAGGTGATCGTCGGCCTGGATGCCAAGGACGGCTTCGTTGCCACCGATGGCTGGGCTGAAATCAGCACCGTGCAGGTGATCGACCTGGCCAAGCAGTTTGAAGCCGACGGCGTGTCCGCGATCGTTTACACCGACATCGCCAAAGACGGCATGATGCAAGGCTGCAACGTGTCGTATACGGCGGCACTGGCCGCGGCGACACGGATTCCAGTGATTGCATCCGGCGGCATCCACAACCTGGGTGACATCAAGTCGCTGCTCGACGCCAAAGCGCCGGGGATCATCGGCGCTATCACGGGCCGCGCGATTTATGAGGGCACTCTGGATGTTGCTGAGGCTCAAGCTTACTGTGATGGCTACTCGGCCAGCTCCAAGCTGTAAGCTGCAAGCTGCAAGTTAAAAGCGCGACCGCGATCCGCTCTTACTTGCAGCTTGTAGCTTGTAGCTTGCAACTCTTAATCGGAGATTAAGTATGGCTCTGGCCAAACGCATCATCCCTTGCCTGGACGTGGACAACGGCCGGGTCGTCAAAGGCGTGAAGTTCGAGAACATCCGTGACGCCGGCGATCCGGTGGAAATTGCCCGTCGCTACGACGAGCAAGGTGCCGACGAAATTACTTTTCTCGACATCACCGCCAGCGTCGATGGCCGCGACACCACGTTGCATACCGTTGAGCGCATGGCCAGCCAGGTGTTCATCCCATTGACCGTGGGCGGTGGCGTGCGCACGGTGCAAGACATCCGCAACCTGCTCAATGCCGGCGCGGACAAGGTCTCGATCAACACCGCCGCCGTGTTCAACCCTGAGTTCGTCGGTGAGGCCGCGCAGCATTTCGGCTCGCAGTGCATCGTCGTTGCCATCGACGCCAAAAAGGTTTCACTGCCGGGCGAAACCCCGCGCTGGGAGATCTTCACCCATGGTGGTCGCAAACCTACCGGGCTGGATGCGGTGGAGTGGGCGAAGAAAATGGAAGGGCTGGGTGCCGGCGAAATCCTGCTGACCAGCATGGACCAGGACGGCATGAAAAACGGCTTCGACCTGGGCGTGACCCGCGCCATCAGTGATGCACTGGGGATCCCGGTGATCGCCTCCGGCGGCGTCGGCAACCTGCAGCACTTGGCCGACGGCATCATCGAAGGCCATGCCAGTGCGGTATTGGCTGCGAGTATTTTCCACTTCGGCGAATACACCGTCCCGGAAGCCAAGGCCTATATGGCGGCACGCGGCATCGTCATTCGGTAAAGGCCGGTGGACAGCATGGCGGGCTCAAGGCAAGCTTGGGCACGCCATGGATTCCGGTAGCCCGACATGCTCAGACGCTTGCTCTTCGTTCTCGCCAGTGCTTCGTTACTGCTTGCCACTGCTGTACAGGCGGCAGAAAAAACCAACCCCGACCTGGTGTTGCTGACGGAAAACTTCCCGCCTTACAACATGGCGAAAAACGGCAAGAACTTCGCTCAGGATGAGAACATCAACGGCATCGCCGTGGATATCGTCCGCGAGATCTGCAAGCGCGCCAACGTCACCTACAGTCTGACACTGCGTTTCCCCTGGGAGCGTATCTACAAGCTCGCCCTCGAGAAACCTGGCTATGGCGTATTCGTCATGGCGCGTCTGCCGGACCGCGAGAAACTCTTCAAATGGGTTGGCCCGCTGGGACCGGACGACTGGATCATGCTGGCCAAGGCCGATAGCAAGATCGTTCTGGAGTCCCTGGAGCAGGCGCGCAAATACAAGATAGGTGCCTACAAGGGCGATGCGATTGCCCAAACCCTGTCCAAGCAAGGCATGGCACCGATCGTGGTGCTGCGCGATCAGGACAATGCGAAGAAGCTGGTCAACGGCCAGATCGATTTGTGGGCCACTGGCGACCCCGCGGGGCGTTACCTGGCGCGTCAGGAAGGCGTGACCGGCCTCAAGACCGTGCTGCGGTTCAACAGTGCCGAGCTGTACCTGGCGCTGAACAAGGACGTGCCGGACGAGGTGGTCGCCAGGCTTCAGGCCGCGCTGGATGAGCTGCGCAAGGAAGGTGGGGTGGACGACATCATGGCGCGGTATCTGTAGGCTTCAATGATTGTTCCACACAGAGCGTGGGAGCGATCTGAATCAGCGGTAAACCCCATCCTTCCCGTGCCCGGCCATCGCCTTGTTGCCGCGTACGCTGATCATCTGCCTGATATCAATCCAGTCGATGCCCTGGGCCTTGAGCCTGGGCAGCTCGCGCTCCAGCACTGCCAGGGTCTGGGGGTAAGGGTGGCCGATCATTACCGCTGAACCCTGCTTGCGCGCCAGGTTGATGGCGGTTTGCAGTTGCGCGTAGATCGCCGCCTCGGTGCGTTCGTCATCGAGGAACACGTCCCGCGACACGCTGGCCAGCCCGATCTTCTGTGCCTCGGCAGCGGCAACGGTCTGCGCGCTGGTACGGCTGTCCACAAAGAGTTTGTGCCGCTGCTGCAGCTCGGCCATCAACCAGGTCATGGCCGGTCGCTGGGCGGTCATGCGGCTGCCCATGTGGTTGTTGATGCCGGCGGTGTAAGGCACGGCCTTGAACGCCGCGTTCAGGCGTTTCTCAAGCTCTTCAACGGGCAACTCGGGGTGCCAGGCGAACGGGCCGGTGGCCGGGTCCATGGGCATGTGCAGGATGACGATCTTACCGGCGCGGTGGGCTTCCCGGGCAAATTCGGCGGCGTGGGGGGTGTCGGGCATGATGGCGGTGGTCACCGGGCCGGGTAGCGCCAGCACGCGACGATCACGGGGCAGGTTCTGCCCCAGGTCATCGATGATCAGGCTCAGGTAAGCCTTGTGTGGTGTTGAGTCGGGCAGGGCGGGCGCCGCGTGAACAGCACCCGCCAGGCAGCACAACAGCCCCAGCCATAACCGCCAGCGCATCTCAGCGACTGCGGGTGATGCTCAGGCCTTTGAGCAGGCTCAGCGCCTGGGCCAGTTGGTAGTCGTCATCCTGCGGCATCGGCTTGGCCTTGGCGCCCGTACGGCTTGGCTTGTCGGCGCCGCCGTTGCCATTGCCCAGGTGACCTTGCAGGTCGGCTTCCTTGAAGTACTCGCCGTCCTGCTCGCTGGTGATCTTGGCTTTGCGTACTTCGATGTCCGGGACGATACCCTGGGCCTGGATCGAGCGCCCGTTCGGGGTGAAGTACAGCGCGGTGGTGATCTTCAGCGCACGGTCATTGTTCAGTGGCAGTACGGTTTGCACCGAGCCTTTACCGAAGCTGGTGGTGCCCATCACGACCGCGCGTTTTTGATCCTGCAGGGCACCGGCGACAATTTCCGAGGCCGAGGCGCTGCCGCCGTTGATCAGTACGACCAGCGGTACCGCTTCGCTTTCATCCTTGCCCGTGGCCGAGAAGCGCAACTCGGAGTTGGCGATGCGGCCCTTGGTGTAAACGATCAGGCCTTTGGTGATGAAGTGGTCGACCACCTCCACCGCCGATTGCAGCACGCCGCCCGGGTTGTTACGCAGGTCGAGCACAATGCCTTTGAGCTTCTTGCCGTTTTCCTTGCGTAGCTTGGCCAAGGCCTGAGAGACCTCTTCGCCGGTCTTGACCTGGAACTGGGTGATGCGGATGTAGCCGTAGCCCGACTCCAGCAACTGGGCCTTCACGCTTTTGACCTGGATAGTCGCGCGGGTCAGGGTGACGTCAAACGGAGTGCCGCCGTCGCGCACCAGGGTCAGGGTGATCTTCTCGCCGATCTTGCCGCGCATCTTGTCCACGGCTTCGGTCATGCTCTGGCCGCGAGTGGGCTGGCCGTTGATCTTGACGATGAAGTCGCCAGCCTGAATGCCGGCCTTGGAAGCTGGGGTGTCATCGATGGGCGATACGACTTTGATGAAGCCGTCTTCGGCGCCGATTTCGATGCCCAGGCCGCCGAACTCGCCACTGGTGCTTTCCTGCAGGTCGGCGAAGTCTTCCGGTCCCAGGTAGGCCGAGTGCGGGTCGAGGTTGCCGAGCATGCCCTTGATGGCATTTTCCAGCAGCGTCTTGTCATCGACTGGTTCGACGTAGGCCGCCTTGATCCGGTCCATCACCTCGGCGAAGGTACGCAGTTCGTCCAGCGGCAATGGCGCCTTGGTCGTCGCGGCCGAGGCCGACGAGGCAGGTTCAGCGGCAAACGCCAAAGGCGCACCGATCACCAGGGCGATCGTCAGGGCCAGCGAGGTAAGGCGGGACAAATGCAGCATGTCGAACGAACTCCTGAATGAGAGGGTGCGCTTATCCTTGCGCACGGCACCACTGGGCGGGATCACTCGGGTGACCCTGCTGGCGAATGGCAAAATACAGCGCGGGCGTATCCTGGCCGCCACTGTTACCGACAGTGGAGATAGACTCGCCAGCCTTGACCACATCGCCCGCCGACTTAAGCAGGGTCTGATTGTGGCCGTACAAACTCAAATAACCGTTGCCGTGGTCGAGAATGACCAACAGGCCCGCGCCGCGCAACCAGTCGGCAAACACCACGCGACCTCCATGGACAGCATGGACCTGGCTGCCGGCCGAAGCGCTGATCATCACGCCATCCCACTTGGCCCGGGCATCGTCGCCGCGACTTTCGCCGAAACGTGCCAGCAATCGACCATCAACTGGCCAGGGAAGTTTTCCCCGGGTTGACCCAAAAGGACCGCCAAAGGTTTCACCGGAGCTTGAAACCAGTGCGCCAGGCGTTGAACGGGCGGGTTTACGTGGGGCATCAGTGGCATCCGCCTGAGCCTCACGTAAACGCTTTTTTTCGGCTTCCTGCTGGGCGATCAGCGCTTTTTGCCGCGCTTCTTCCGCCTCCCGGGCCTGGCGAGCCAGGGTTTCCTCGATGGTTTTGAGCACTTTAGACAGGTCGGCCTGGTCCTGCTCGCGGGCTTGCAGCTTCTGGTCGCGGGCTTTTACGTCGCTGTTGAGCTTGGCCAGGACTTGCTGGCGCTCCTTGCGGACTTTCTCGAGTTCGTCGCGCTGGCTGTCCAGGCTGCTTTTCTGTACCAGCAACTGGGCTTGTTGCAGGGCAATATCCTGCTCGACGTTGGCCAGTTGGCGCAGGGTTTCGTTGAAATTCTTCAGCTGCTCCAGGCGGGCCTGGCTCAGGTAGTCGTAATAGGTGAGGGTGCGCGCGAATTTCTCGGGGTTCTGCTGGTTGAGCAGCAGCTTGAGATACTCCTGGCGGCCGTTCTGGTAGGCCGCGCGAGCCTGGGTGGCAATTAGTTGTTGCTGTTCAATGCGCGCGCTCTGGAGTTTTTTTTTCTCGGTATCGAGTCGCTGCAGCTCGGATTCGCTCTTTTTCATCTCTTTTTGCAGGGCATCGACCTGCTTCTCGAGCTTGCCCATCTCGGTCTCGGTGCCCTTGAGGTCTTTCTGCACGCCGGACTTTTCTTCCTGCAGCTTGCCCAGCAGCTTTTTCAGCTCGGCAATGTCCTGACGCGTAGCGTCCAACTGTTGTTGGGTTTGTGCGCGCTCGTCAGCAAAAGCCGGTTGGAGCAGGCAGGTCAGGGCGAGGGCAATCAGGACGCGTAGCATAGAGGCGGGCGACACCGGGGGAAAAAAGACAGCCTAGTATGCCCGCCATGAACCGCAAAAAAAACGCCTCAAAGCCAACTGCTTTGAGGCGTTCGTCATAAAAAGCGGTTTATAGCCCTTTATTGAAGCGTTTTGAGCGTTAAACCAGGATCGAGGTGCCGGTCATCTCGGCAGGCTTTTCCAGTCCCAGCAGCTTGAGCATGGTCGGAGCCACGTCGGCCAGTACGCCGCCTTCGCGGACCTTGAGGTCGCGCTTGCCGAAATAGATGAACGGCACAGGCTCGGTGGTGTGGGCTGTGTGGGCCTGGCCGGTGGACTCGTCGGACATTTGCTCGACGTTGCCATGGTCGGCCGTGATCAGCGCTTCGCCGCCGACTTTTTCCAGTGCTTCGACGATGCGCCCCACGCACAGGTCCAGGCATTCAACGGCTTTGACGGCCGCCTCGAACACGCCGCTGTGGCCGACCATGTCGCCGTTGGCGTAGTTGACCACGATCACGTCGTAACGCTGGTGTTCGATGGCATCGACGATCTTGTCGGTGACTTCAGGTGCACTCATCTCAGGCTGCAGGTCGTAGGTCGCGACTTGCGGCGAAGGGATCAGGATGCGCTCTTCGCCCGGGAACGGGTCTTCACGACCGCCGGAGAAGAAGAAGGTCACATGGGCGTATTTCTCGGTTTCGGCAATGCGCAGCTGGGTCTTGCCGTTCTTCGCCAGGTAGTCGCCCAGTACGTTTTCCAGGCTGCCCGGGGCAAAGGCCGACGGTGCCGGGATGCTGGCGGCGTATTGGGTCAGCATGACAAAACCGGCCAGTTTTGGCTGGCGGGTACGTTCGAATTCCTTGAACCCGTCTTCGACGAACACGCGGGTCAGTTCGCGGGCACGGTCTGCGCGGAAGTTCATGAACACCACGGCGTCGCCGTCTTCGACTTTCACCGGCTCGCCAATAGTGGTGGCCTTGACGAATTCGTCGCTTTCGCCACGCTCGTAGGCGGCTTGCAGGCCTTCCTGGGCGGTGGCGGCGTTGAACTCACCCTTGCCGTCGACGATCAGGTTGTAGGCCTGGGAGACGCGATCCCAACGGTTGTCGCGGTCCATGGCGAAGTAGCGACCCACCAGGCTGGCGATGCGGCCCTTACCCAGGGTCCTGAAGGTTTCGTCCAGCAGTTCGATCGACGATTGGGCGCTTTTCGGTGGTGTATCACGGCCATCGAGGAAGGCGTGCAGGTAGATCTTCTCGGCGCCGCGCTTGAAGGCCAGCTCGGCCATGGCAATCAGATGGTCCTGGTGGCTGTGAACGCCACCATCGGACAGCAGGCCCATGAAGTGCACGGCCTTGCCGGCGGCAACGGCCTTGTCCACGGCTGCGCAGATGGTCGGGTTCTCGAAGAACTCGCCGTCGCGGATGGCTTTGGTCACGCGGGTGAAGTCCTGGTACACCACGCGGCCGGCGCCGAGGTTCATGTGGCCGACTTCCGAGTTGCCCATTTGCCCGTCCGGCAGGCCGACGTCCATGCCCGAGCCCGAGATCAGGCCATTCGGTACAGTGGCGTACAAACGGTCGAGGACCGGCTTCCTGGCCGCGAAGATGGCGTTGGACTCCTGGCTCTCACTGTGACCGAAGCCATCGAGAATCATCAGGACCAAAGGTTTAGGCGTGGTAGGCATAGATTCCACTCGTGGCTGAGTTAAAAAAGGGGCGATGGAAAAGGGAGTGGCAGTTTAAAGCGAAGTTCCGGTGCCGTCACCGCCGGACGGGGTTTGGCCCACCATAGTGGCTGTGTATACTGGCCGACATTTTAACGCCCTGGAACCTCCTTCGATGGTTGATCACCTGATTGCATTTGCCACTACCCACTATCTGCTTGTCGGCATCTTCGCCGTTCTGCTGGCGTTGCTGATCGCCCACGAGATGAAAGGCGGCGGCCGCAGCCTGAGCACTGGCGAACTGACCGGGCTGGTCAACAAAGACACAGGCGTGGTGATCGACATTCGTTCGAGCAAGGATTTCGCCGCCGGGCACATTGTTGGCGCGCTGAACATTCCTCACGACAAACTGACTGCTCGTGTGGGCGAACTGGAAAAGCACAAGGCCAAGACCATCATCCTGGTCGACGCCATGGGCCAGACCGCCGGTACCCACGCTCGCGAACTGATGAAATCCGGCTTCACCGCCGCCAAGCTGTCCGGTGGGATCTCCAGCTGGAAAGCCGACAACCTGCCGCTGGTGAAGTGATATGTCGAACGTCGTCGTCTATTCCAGCGATTACTGCCCCTACTGCTCGCGAGCCAAGTACCTGCTTGAGAACAAGGGCGTAGCCTTCGAAGAGATCAAGGTCGATGGCAAACCGCAGGTGCGTGCCGATATGGCCAGCAAGGCCGGACGTACGTCCGTGCCGCAGATCTGGATCGGCGGCACTCATGTGGGTGGTTGTGATGATCTGTTTGCCCTGGACCGCGCCGGCAAGCTCGACGCGCTGCTCAAGGCCTGACTGCTCCGTTCAAGAACAAGCAAACCTAAAAGACCCAAGATCAAGAAGGATCTGCGATGACTGACCAACAGAACACTGCTGCCAACGAAGAAGAAACTGCACCGCAATTCTCCCTGCAGCGCATTTACGTTCGTGACCTGTCCTTCGAAGCCCCGAAAAGCCCGGCGATCTTCCGCCAGCAGTGGGAGCCGAGTGTCGGTCTGGACCTCAATACCCGCCAGAAGGCTCTGGAAGAAGACTTCCACGAAGTCGTGCTGACCCTGTCGGTTACCGTGAAAAACGGTGACGAAGTGGCGTTCATCGCTGAAGTCCAGCAGGCCGGTATCTTCCTGATCAAGAACCTCGACCCGGCGTCGATGAGCCACACCTTGGGTGCTTTCTGCCCGAACATCCTGTTCCCTTACGCCCGTGAAACCCTGGACAGCCTGGTTACCCGTGGCTCGTTCCCGGCACTGATGCTGGCTCCGGTGAACTTCGATGCGCTGTACGCGCAAGAACTGCAGCGTATGCAGCAGGACGGCACACAGACCGTTCAATAAGCATTCGATGCCGTAACGAAAAAAGCGCCGTGACAGGCGCTTTTTTCATGGGTCTGCCATTGCTCGTTCCCACGCAGAGCCTGGGAGCGATCCGCCGGGTGTTACTTGAAGCCCAGCTGACGCCAGCCCTCGTACACGGCAACCGCGACGGTGTTGGACAGGTTCAGGCTACGGCAGCCTTCGCGCATGGGCAGGCGCAGGCGCTGGCCGTCTGGCAGGGCGTCCAGTACCTCGGCCGGCAAGCCACGGCTCTCCGGGCCGAACAGGAACGCATCACCCTCGGCGAAGCTGGCGTCGTGGAATGGCCGCGAGCCCTTGGTGGTGAAGGCAAACAGGCGTGGGTGGCCGAGACTTTCCAGACAGCTGGCGAGGTCGGCGTGGCGCTGCAGGGTGGCATACTCGTGGTAATCGAGGCCGGCCCGGCGCAGGCGCTTGTCATCCATCTCGAAGCCCAGCGGCTCGATCAAATGCAGGTGGCAGCCACTGTTGGCGCACAGCCTGATAACGTTGCCGGTGTTCGGTGGAATTTCCGGTTGAAAAAGGATGACGTGAAACATGCACGGCTCCGCAGGTAAAGATGGGCAGCATTCTACGCCTGAAGTGGACTCGCGACCGAAGCTATTCCCACGGGTAATGGCCTCGCTGGCGATTGTCGGCCTGATGGTGGGCTTGATGGTTGGCCGCCTGAGCAGCCCCGAGCCGACCGAACTGCAGCAGGTCGAGGTGACGGGCGATGGCCTGGTGGTGTGGTTCAACAACGAACCCGGGACGCACGGCGAGTTGATCGACGGTAGCGTCGCGCTGCTGTTCGAGGCCGAGGGCAAGGCGCAGAAAGGCCAGCTCAGGCTCAATGGCAAGGACGTGAACTGGCGGGTACGGGTAAGTGACAAGGGGCTGTTGCTGACACTGGTGGCGGCCCGGCCATTGAAGGGCGACTGGGCCGGCAGCGAGGTGGACGATCGCTGGCGATTGGAGATCCGTCTCCAGGAGCAATAAAGAGGGAATCCCGGCCTGCCTGTACCAAGGACCCCAAAGCGGCAGGGGCTCGTCGCGGTCTGCGTGATGAGCCCCGGGTGTAAAGAGGGGAATCCCCGGCCTGCCTGTACCAAGGTCCCCGAAACCGGGTAGTGACTGGACTATTGCAGGGGGCGTGCCAGAACTCTCTAGTTGTGCCAAAAAATCTCAGCTAAAAGCGCAAAGCCCAGGAATACGGGGCTTTGGTGTTTTCAGGGACTGATGTTTTTAAGGTGTCGGGTCGTTTTCGGTTTGGGGACTGTGCGCACTGCTGGAACGCAGTGCATTGAAGCGGTGCATCAACTGTAGGAGCGAGCTTGCTCCGGGCGGCGCTCCGACGATGGTCGTCAACGATGGCGCATGTCGTCTGGATGACCGCGCTGTCTTGACGTTTTTCGCGAGCACTCGAGCGTCGACCGGCTGCTCCTACAGTAGGGCGTGTCATTCAGCCTTCGTCGCCCTCGTCATCATCCCCGCCGTCGACCTTCATCCCCAGTTCCTTGATCTTGCGGGTCAGGGTGTTGCGACCCCAGCCCAGTAGCACGGCGGCGTCGCGACGGCGGCCTGCGGTGTGCTTGAGGGCGGTTTCGATCATGATCCGTTCGAAGCTGGGGACTGCGCTGTCGAGCAGGTTCGACTGACCGCGTGCCAGTGCCTGGTCAGCCCACTGGCGCAGCGCTTGCTCCCAGTTGGTCACCGGCGCCGAATCCTGCGGCAGGCTCAGCAGTTCTGGCGGCAGGTCGCCGATGTGCACTTCGCGACCCGAAGCCATCACCGTGATCCAGCGGCAGGTGTTCTCCAGTTGGCGCACGTTGCCGGGCCATGGCAGGTTCTTCAGGTATTCCTCGGTTTCGCTTTTCAGCAGCTTCGGCTCCACCGCCAGTTCTTGCGCGGCGCGGGAGAGGAAGTGCTTGGCCAGGGTCGGGATGTCTTCGCGACGGTCCGACAGGCGCGGAATGTGGATGCGGATCACGTTCAGGCGGTGAAACAAGTCTTCACGGAATTTCCCGGCATGCACTAGGGTTTCCAGGTTCTGGTGAGTCGCCGCGATGATGCGTACGTCGACCTTGACCGGCACATGACCGCCGACCCGGTAAAACTCACCGTCTGCCAGCACTCGCAGCAAGCGGGTCTGGGTGTCGGCCGGCATGTCACCGATTTCATCGAGGAACAGGGTGCCGCCATCGGCCTGTTCAAAGCGCCCGCGCCGCAGGTTGGCGGCACCGGTGAATGCGCCTTTCTCGTGGCCGAACAGCTCGGACTCCATCAGGTCCTTGGGGATCGCTGCCATGTTCAAGGCGATGAACGGTGAGGCCGCCCGTGGGCTGTGGCGGTGCAGGGCGTGGGCCACCAGTTCTTTGCCGGTACCGGACTCACCATTGATCAGCACGGTAATGTTGGAGTGGCTCAAGCGCCCGATGGCGCGAAACACTTCCTGCATGGCGGGCGCTTCGCCAATGATTTCCGGCGTGCGGGTCAGGGTCGGGGCGACTTCCAGCCCTTGCTGTTCCTGGGCATGCTGATTGGCGCGCTTGACCAGCGATACCGCTTCGTCGACATCGAACGGCTTGGGCAGGTACTCGAATGCGCCGCCCTGATAGGACGCGACAGCGCTGTCCAGATCGGAGTGGGCGGTCATGATGATCACGGGCAGCCGTGGATGTTGTTCGCGGATCCGGGCCAGCAGGTCCAGGCCACTGGCACCGGGCATGCGGATGTCAGAGATGATCACGTCCGGTTGCTGGCGTGCCAGGCGGCTCATGACGCCGTCGGCGCTGTCAAAGCTTTGCGTGGTCATGCCTTCCTGTTGCAAGGCTTTTTCCAGAACCCAACGGATAGAACGGTCGTCATCGACGATCCACACGGTTTCACTACGGCTCATGTCGATGTGGCTCCTTGTTCCAGTGGCAGAAAGATCGAGAACGTGGTGTGGCCTGGATGGCTGTCACATTCGATCAGGCCCTGGTGCTGGCTGATGATGTTCTGGGTAATGGCCAGGCCCAGCCCGGTACCGTCCGGGCGACCGCTGACCATGGGGAAGAAGATGGTTTCCTGCAGGTCGGCGGCAATGCCCGGGCCGTTGTCGATGATCTCGATCTTGGTCACCAGGCGATGGCGGACGTGGCCGATGGTGAACTGGCGCATGGCGCGCGAGCGCAGGGTGATTCGTCCCAGGCGCAGCTCGTTCTGGCTGCTGATGGCCTGCATCGCGTTGCGCACGATGTTCAGTACCGCCTGGATCATTTGTTCGCGGTCGATCAGCACGTCCGGGATGCTCGGGTCATAGTCGCGCACCAATGTGATGCAGCCCTGGCTTTCGGCCTCGACCAGATTGCACACGCGCTCCAGTACTTCGTGAATGTTGCACATGGCCAGCGACGGCAGCTTGTTTGAGCCGAGCATGCGATCCACCAGGTTCCGCAGGCGGTCGGCTTCCTCGATGATGACGTTGGTGTAGTCCTTGAGGCTTTCTTCCGGCAGCTCGCGAGCCAGCAGCTGGGCCGCGCCGCGAATCCCGCCCAGTGGGTTCTTGATCTCGTGAGCGAGGCCGCGTACCAGCATCTTGCTGGTCTCCTGCTTGGACAGCTGCGCTTCTTCCTTGGTGATGCGCAGCAAGCGGTCGCGTGGGTGTACTTCCAGCAACAGCAGGGTCGTGCCGTTGCTCAGGATCGGTGTCACGGCGTAGTCGACGGTCAGGGTCTGGCCGGTCAGGGCGGTGAGCATCGCTTCACGCTTGGTGAATGGGTGCGCCTGCTCGACGGCCTGGCGTAAGGAGTTCAGGGCTTCGGTCGACTCGGTAAACAGCTCACTGATGAACTGGCCGTGGCTGCGTTGGCCGCTGATGGCCAGGAGCATTTCCGCGGCCGGGTTCATGTACTCAAGCCGCAGTTCGGCATTGAGCAGAATGGTCGCGGTGGTCAGGTTGTCGAGTAGCAAGCGGTGCAGTGCGTCGCTGATGGTCATTAGGACCTCTTTTGGAGCAAGGCAACCCGGGGCCGGTCCCGGATTACGCGCGCGAATAAATCGCTGATGCGAGGAAAATGCAAAAACCAAACCAAGGCTCCGAAAAGAAGCAATAACCCCCTGAAACGGGCGTTTTAAGTTCTATTACGTGGCGCTATGCCAGCTTTTCCGGGTGTTTTCGAACCAAAATGGGTTGTCATGTGGCAAGGGTGCAACCAATCGCACCAATATAGTGCGTAAACCTGAATGACGTCAGAAGAAAGAAGATTTCGTTTTTTTTCTTCGAGGCAGCCACGGATCGCCGCCTGTCAGCGCTTCAGGGTTTGCGCGCCCGCTGCAGGCTGAAGGTGATCGCGGGGCTCTGTTGCACCGGGGTGTCTCCCGCCAGTACCTGAACGGCGAGGCTGTGCTCGCCACGGTCGATGTTGACCAGTTGCAGGCGCGGCACGTTGCTCGGTTGACCATAGGGCTGGCCGTCCAGCAGCAGGCGCAACCGATGGGCTTCCTGCAGGTGCGGTTCAATCCGCACATCAACGGTGAAGGTGCCGTTGTTGGCGCGAAGGGCTTCGTGCGTGGGCAGGCCGGTCAGCTCCAGTGTCGAGTACGCGCGGGTGTTCTCGGTGCGCGGGGCTGCTTGCACGGTGGTGGGTGATGTCGGGAACGAAAGGGTGTTCATTGGCGCAGGTTCAATCACCTGGCTCTCCACGCCATCGGGTGGCCGACTGCTGTAGGCGGTGTTGCCGTGAGCGTCGGTGTACACATGGATCTGTGCAGTGGCGGGCAGGGTGATCAGCAGCAACATCCACAGAGAACCGCGAGACATAAGGTCAACCAATGCGCAGGTGTTGGCTCGTAGCATAAGGCAGGCCGGGTGGCTGGCCCAAGTCGCGAAAGGGTTGCGCATGGTTTCCTGGCGTTTCTCGAAACGACAGGCGCTCTATCAAGGTGCCTGGATTGAGCTCACAAAAAAGGCCTCCCGAAGGAGGCCTCTTTAGGGGCGCGCTGCTTGCGCAGGCGCTACTGGATCAGCAGCTGTAGTACAGCTCGTATTCCAGTGGGTGTACGAAGGTACGAACCTTGATTTCTTCTTCGCTTTTCAGGGCGATGTAAGCGTCGATGAAGTCGTCGCTGAAAACGCCGCCTTTGGTCAGGAACGCACGACCTTTGTCCAGCTCTTCCAGGGCTTCTTTCAGACTGCCGCAAACTTGTGGGATCTCTTTGGCCTCTTCAGGCGGCAGGTCATACAGGTTCTTGTCAGCAGCGTCGCCAGGGTGGATCTTGTTCTGGATGCCGTCCAGGCCAGCCATCAGCAGTGCAGCGAAGCTCAGGTATGGGTTGGCTGCTGGATCCGGGAAGCGGGCTTCGATACGGCGAGCGCGAGGGCTGGACACGTAAGGAATACGGATCGAAGCGGAGCGGTTGCGAGCCGAGTAGGCCAGCATGACCGGAGCTTCAAAGCCTGGGACCAGACGCTTGTAGGAGTTGGTCGACGGGTTGGTGAAGCCGTTCAGGGCCTTACCGTGCTTGATGATGCCGCCGATGAAGTACAGGGCGGTGTCGGACAGCCCGGCATAGCCTTCGCCTGCGAAGGTGTTCTTGCCATCTTTGGCGATGGACAGGTGAACGTGCATGCCCGAACCGTTGTCGCCGTACAGTGGTTTAGGCATGAAGGTCGCGGTGCGGCCGTAGGCATCGGCAACGTTGTGTACGCAGTACTTCAGGGTCTGAACTTCGTCAGCCTTGGCAACCAGGGTGTTGAACTTCACACCGATTTCGTTCTGGCCGGCAGTCGCCACTTCGTGGTGGTGAACTTCGATGACCAGGCCCATCTCTTCCATGGCGTTGCACATGGAGGTACGGATTTCGTGGTCGTGGTCGAACGGCGGAACAGGGAAGTAGCCGCCTTTGACGCCTGGACGGTGGCCTTTGTTGCCGCCTTCCACGTCCTGGTCGGACATCCACGAACCTTGTTCGGAGAAGATCTTGAACATCGAGCCGGAGATGTCGGACTTGAACTTCACTTCGTCGAAGATGAAGAATTCTGGCTCTGGACCAACAAATACGGTGTCGCCGATACCGGTCGACTTCAGGTATTCCTCGGCGCGCTTGGCGATCGCACGTGGGTCGCGGTCGTAGCCTTGCATGGTCGAAGGCTCGATCACGTCGCAGACCAGGATCAGGGTCGGCTCTTCGGTGAACGGGTCGAGGACGGCAGTGGTGTCGTCCGGCATCAGGATCATGTCGGAGGCTTCGATGCCTTTCCAGCCGGCGATGGAGGAACCGTCGAACATTTTGCCTTCTTCGAAGAAAGCATCATCCAGCGCGTCGCGAGCCGGCATGGTCACGTGGTGCTGAGTGCCTTTGGTGTCCGTGAAGCGCAGATCAATCCATTTGACGTCATGATCTTTGATGAGTTGAACCGACTTCGACATAGTGTCCTCCGGGTGGCTTCGGGCTTAGTAATGGATAGCCCTTGGAATGTGGGTGATGCCGGCGCGAATACTCTGCCAAGGCAACCTGCCTCACAAGGGAGCAAATTGCATGCCAGTGCCCCGACTTGGGTTTTTTGCCCCAATATCACGCTTATAAAGGCGCAAAGCCCTGAAATACGAAAAATAGCGCCCTCTAATGTAGCGCCATCCGCTGCAAATGACCCGTTTTGGTGCATCGAAAACCTTCTGCATATTAACTGGTTAAACCTTGAGCAATTTCCGCTATAATCCGCGCCCCCCTTTTTCGGCTGGCCGTGCGCGCGCTGTTTTCATGAAACTAATCGTAAAAGTCTTCCCCGAGATCACCATCAAAAGCCGCCCGGTACGGATGCGTTTCATCCGTCAGTTGGCCAAGAACATCCGTGCCGTGCTCCGCGATCTGGACCCGGCCGTGGTGGTGAACGGCGTGTGGGACAATCTCGAGCTGGAAACGCACGTCACCGACCCCAAAGCCTTGAAGGACATGACCGAGCGCCTGAGCTGCATGCCGGGTATCGCGCATTTCCTGCAGGTCGACGAGTACCCGCTGGGCGACTTCGACGACGTCGTCGCCAAGTGCAAGCTGCACTTCGGCGAGGCGCTGGCCGGGAAGATTTTTTCGGTGCGCTGCAAGCGTGCCGGCAAGCACGAATTCAGCTCGATGGACGTCGAGAAATACGTCGGCAGCCAGCTGCGTCGTCAGTGCGGCGCAGCCGGGATTTCCCTGAAAGAGCCGCAAATCGAAGTCCGCATCGAAATTCGCGACAAACGGTTGTTCGTGATTCACAACCAGCACAACGGCATCGGCGGTTATCCGTTGGGCGCGCTGGAACAGACCCTGGTACTGATGTCCGGCGGTTTCGATTCCACTGTCGCGGCCTACCAGATCATGCGTCGCGGGCTGATGGCGCACTTCTGCTTCTTCAACCTCGGTGGGCGTGCCCACGAGTTGGGCGTGATGGAAGTCGCGCACTTCATCTGGAAGAAGTACGGCAGCTCCCAGCGCGTGTTATTTGTCAGTGTGCCGTTCGAGGAAGTGCTGGGAGAAATTCTCGGCAAAGTCGATAACAGTCATATGGGCGTAGTATTGAAGCGTATGATGTTACGCGCTGCGTCCCGAATCGCGGATCGACTGGATATCGAGGCGCTGGTCACTGGTGAGGCGATTTCCCAGGTTTCCAGCCAGACGCTGCCGAACCTGTCGGTGATCGACTGCGTGACCGACAAGCTGGTATTGCGCCCGCTGATCGCCAGTCACAAGCAGGACATCATCGACCTGGCCAACGAAATCGGCACCGCCGACTTCGCCAAGCACATGCCGGAGTACTGCGGGGTCATCTCGGTGAACCCCAAGACCCACGCCAAGCGTCCGCGCGTGGAGCATGAAGAGACAGAATTCGATATGGCCGTGCTCGAGCGTGCGCTCGAGAACGCCAAACTGGTGCCGATCGATCGGGTGATCGACGAGTTGGGCCAGGACTTGCAGATTGAAGAAGTCAGCGAAGCGCTGGCCGGTCAGATCGTCATCGATATCCGTCACCCGGATGCCGCTGAAGACGACCCGCTGGAGTTGGCTGGCGTCGAGGTACAAACGATGCCGTTTTATGCACTGAACGCTCGTTTCAAGGAACTGGACCCTACTCGCCAGTACCTGCTGTATTGCGACAAAGGCGTGATGAGTCGCCTGCATGCCCACCATTTGCTCAGTGAGGGGCATGCCAATGTGCGCGTTTATCGACCGAGCTAAGAGCCCGGGGCTGTATGCCTGTGGCCTGCGTCACCGGCCCCCCGACTCTGCCGTCAAGCTGTAACGGCAAGGCCTGACTCTACTGTAAATCGCTGCCAAGACTTGTCAGCACACCGAATCCTCTGATCGAGATACACAAGTGATCGAAAATCTACGCAACATCGCCATCATTGCTCACGTTGACCATGGTAAAACCACCCTGGTAGACAAACTCTTGCGTCAATCCGGCACCCTGGAGCGCAACGAGCTCAACGACGAGCGCGTGATGGACTCCAACGACCAGGAGAAAGAGCGCGGTATTACCATTCTGGCGAAAAACACCGCCATCAACTGGAACGGCTACCACATCAACATCGTGGACACCCCGGGCCACGCCGACTTCGGCGGCGAAGTTGAACGCGTAATGTCGATGGTCGACTCCGTTCTGCTGCTGGTTGACGCTCAAGACGGCCCTATGCCGCAAACCCGTTTCGTGACCAAGAAGGCTTTCGAAGCCGGCCTGCGTCCAATCGTGTGCATCAACAAGGTTGACCGTCCAGGCGCGCGTCCGGACTGGGTTCTGGACCAGATCTTCGATCTGTTCGACAACCTGGGTGCCACCGAAGAACAACTGGACTTCCAAGTCGTCTACGCTTCGGCCCTGAACGGTATTGCCGGTCTGGACCACAACGAGATGGCTGAAGACATGACCCCGCTGTACCAGGCGATTGTTGACCACGTTCCAGCACCAAAAGTTGACCGTGACGGTCCGTTCCAGATGCAAATCTCGGCACTGGACTACAACAGCTTCCTGGGTGTTATCGGCGTTGGCCGTATCGCTCGTGGTCGCGTCAAGCCGAACACTCCAGTTGTCGCCATCGGCGCCGACGGCAAGAAGCGTAACGGCCGTATCCTGAAGCTGATGGGTCACCACGGTCTGCACCGTATCGACGTTGAAGAAGCAGCTGCAGGCGACATCGTGTGCATCAGCGGTATGGACTCGCTGTTCATCTCCGACACCCTGTGCCACCCGGACACGGTCGAAGCGATGAAGCCGTTGACCGTCGACGAGCCAACCGTTTCCATGACCTTCCAGGTAAACGACTCGCCATTTTGCGGTAAAGAAGGCAAGTTCGTGACTTCCCGTAACATCAAGGAACGTCTGGACAAAGAGCTGCTGTACAACGTTGCACTGCGCGTTGAAGAAGGCGACTCGGCTGACAAGTTCAAGGTTTCCGGCCGTGGCGAACTGCACCTCTCGGTACTGATCGAAACCATGCGTCGCGAAG
Organism: Pseudomonas sp. Irchel s3a18; assembly: GCF_900187535.1. Taxonomy (NCBI): domain Bacteria; kingdom Pseudomonadati; phylum Pseudomonadota; class Gammaproteobacteria; order Pseudomonadales; family Pseudomonadaceae; genus Pseudomonas; species Pseudomonas sp. Irchel s3a18. The sequence goes on from NZ_FYDV01000004.1 coordinate 43,761, forward strand.
GCTTCGAAATGGCTGTAGGCCGTCCGGAAGTGATCATCCGTCTGGTTGACGGCGTGAAGCACGAACCGTTCGAAAACGTCACCATCGACCTGCCGGAAGAATCCCAGGGCAAGGTGATGGAAGAGATGGGCCTGCGTAAGGGCGACCTGACCAACATGGTGCCGGATGGCAAGGGCCGTGTACGTCTGGAATACAACATCCCTGCTCGTGGTCTGATCGGTTTCCGTAACCAGTTCCTGACCCTGACCAACGGTGCTGGCATCCTGACCTCGATCTTCGACCGTTACGACGTGATGAAGTCCGGCGACATGTCCGGCCGTCAGAACGGTGTACTGGTTTCGGTTGAAACCGGCAAGGCGCTGACCTACTCCCTGGAAACCCTGCAGGCGCGTGGCAAGCTGTTCGTTGAACACGGTCAGGAAATCTACAACGGTCAGATCGTTGGTCTGAACAGCCGTGACAACGACCTGGGCGTGAACCCTACCAAGGGCAAGAAGCTCGACAACATGCGTGCTTCGGGTAAAGACGAAACCATCGCTCTGGTTCCACCTGTTCGCTTCACCCTGGAACAGGCTCTGGAATTCATCCAGGACGACGAGCTGTGTGAAGTGACGCCTAAGTCCATCCGTCTTCGCAAGAAGATCCTGGACGAAAGCGAGCGTACCCGCGCTGCCAAGAAAGCCAAGGCATAAGATTTAGCCTGGCTTAACAAAAACGCCCCCGGTCGAAAGGCCGGGGGCGTTTTTGTTTGTCTGGGGTTTGCTTGATGGATCGTTCCCACGCTCTGCGTGGGAATGCCTCAACGGACGCTCCGCGTTCGGCTCTTGGGACGCAGAGCGTCCCCGGCTGCGTTCCCACGCGGAGCGTGGGAACGATCAGATCAGAATTTTTCGATCGTGCGGCGGCTGCTCTCGCGCACCACTTCTTTAGGCTTGTATGCGCAATACCCCGGCCGCGGGCCGATTTTCGGGTGGTTGCGGCAGGTATCCGGGCGCTTGTCATAAATAGTGCAGAAACGGCTCTTACGATCCAGGTACAGGCAATCGTTGTTGCTCATGCGCTGGAGCGTGAAGATTTCCGACTTCTGGTTGTAACGCTCGACGATCCCTTCCTTTTGCAGGCGCTTGGCGATGTTCTTCGGCGGATCGCCGCGTTCGAACTCATCAACGATGCCGATGCGGATCAGATCCTTGATCTTGACCTCGACCGGCAGCGTGCAGCAGCTGGACACGCAGCCGCCGCACATATGGCTGGAGTATTTCTGCCAGGTCTCGAGACGGTCGAGTTCCGCGGCGGCGATCAGTTGAGGCTTCATCAGGTTTCCAAGGGGTAGCGTTGTATCCGGGCGCGGGATCATACGGGATTGGTGGTTTTTTGAACAACTTTTTCAAGGTTTCGGCACGGCCCCTGCATCCTTTTGCCCCTGAACCGCTCAATTCAGGTCATTGCGTAAAACACCCGAACCAGCGCCTGCGCCGTTTGTCAGACCGTCTAGGCTCAGTCAATTCCATGCTCGCCCGAGGTCCTATCGATGACTCAAGAACCACTTGTTCGCGAAGCTGAGGTGGCCGCATTCCGCGAAGCCGTCCTGACCAAACTCACTTATGCAGTGGGCAAGGACCCGGATCACGCCTTCGACCATGACTGGTTCGAAGCCATCGCCCTGGCGGCGCGTGATCACATGGTCGAGCACTGGATGGATCACACGCGCCAGATCTACCGCAAGGGCCAGAAGCGGGTGTACTACCTCTCGCTGGAGTTCCTGATCGGTCGCCTGCTCTACGACAGCCTGAGCAACCTCGGTTTGCTCGACGTTGCCCGCGAAGCCCTGACCGAGCTGGGCGTGGACCTGGAGCGCATTCGGCTGCTGGAGCCGGACGCGGCGCTGGGCAATGGAGGTCTCGGTCGCCTGGCGGCGTGTTTCATGGAAAGCATGTCGACCCTCGGCATTGCCGGCCACGGCTACGGTATTCGCTACGAGCACGGATTGTTTCGCCAGGCGATTGTCGACGGCTGGCAGCAGGAGCAGACCGAGCATTGGCTGGATTTCGGCAACCCCTGGGAGTTCGAGCGGCCAGAGGTGATCTACCCGATCGGTTTTGGTGGCGGCGTCGCCACCGTTGTCGATGCCAACGGCAAGAGCAAGCAGATCTGGTCGCCTGCGGAGACCGTGCGGGCGGTGGCGTATGACACGCCGGTGGTCGGCTGGCGCGGGGCGAGCGTCAACACCTTGCGGCTGTGGCGGGCGCGGGCCATGGAAGAGTTGCACCTGGAGCGCTTCAATGCCGGCGACCATCTAGGGGCCGTGGCTGAAGTGGCTCGCGCCGAAAGCATCTCCCGGGTGCTTTACCCGGCCGACAGCACCGAAGCGGGGCAGGAACTGCGCCTGCGCCAGGAATACTTCTTCGTCGCCGCGTCCCTGCAGGACCTGCTGCGCCGCCATCGCAACATGCACACCTCGGTGCTGACCCTGGCGGATCATGCGGCGATCCAGCTCAACGACACCCACCCCTCGATTGCCGTGGCCGAACTGATGCGCCAACTGGTCGATGTGTATGACGTGGCGTGGGAGGCGGCCTGGCAGATTACCGTCGACACCTTGTCCTACACCAACCACACGTTGCTCCCCGAGGCCCTGGAGACTTGGCCGGTGGGGTTGATGGAGCGGATGCTGCCCCGGCACATGCAGATCATTTACCTGATCAACGCCCAGCACATCGACTCGCTGCGGGCCAAGGGCATCCACGATTTCGACGTGCTGCGCGCGGTGTCGTTGATCGAAGAAGACAACGGCCGGCGGGTGCGCATGGGCAATCTCGCCTTTCTGGGCTCCCACAGTGTCAACGGCGTGTCGGGTCTGCACACCCAGCTGATGCGCGAAACCGTGTTTTCCGAGTTGCACAAGCTGTACCCGGCACGCATCAACAACAAGACCAATGGCGTTACCTTTCGCCGCTGGCTCTATCAGGCCAACCCCGAACTGACCTCGATGATGGTCGATGCATTGGGCCCTGAGCTGTTGGATGATCCGGAGCAGCTCTTGGCTGGCCTGGAGGCGTTTGCCGAAAAAGCCGCGTTCCGCAAGCAGTTCGCCGAGCAGCGGCTGCACAACAAAAAGGCCCTGGCCTATCTGATCCATGAACGCCTGGGGGTCGCGGTCAACCCGGTGGCGATGTTCGACGTGCAGGTCAAACGGATTCATGAATACAAACGCCAGTTGCTCAACCTGTTGCATACCGTGGCGTTGTACCAGGCGATACGTGCCGAGCCGGAAGTGGACTGGGTGCCGCGGGTGAAGATCTTCGCTGGTAAGGCAGCGGCCAGTTATCACCAGGCCAAGATGATCATCAAGCTGACCAACGATATCGCCCGTACCGTGAACAACGACCCGACGGTGCGCGGCCTGCTGAAAGTGGTGTTCCTGCCCAACTATAACGTCAGCCTGGCGGAGAGCATCATTCCGGCGGCCGACCTGTCGGAGCAGATTTCTACCGCGGGCTTCGAGGCCTCCGGCACCAGCAACATGAAATTCGGCCTCAACGGTGCGTTGACCATCGGTACCCTGGACGGCGCCAACGTGGAAATGTGCGAGCGCATCGGTGCCGAGCACATGTTCATCTTCGGCCTGAGCGCCCAGCAGGTCGAGGCGCGTAAACAGAACCACGAGTTTCATGCCGCACCGGACATCGCCGCTTCCCACCGGCTTGGCGATGTCCTGCAAGCGATTCGGGGCGGGGTGTTCTCGCCGGATGATCCGATGCGGTACACCGGGCTGATCGATTCGTTGATCGAATACGACCGCTTCCTGGTCTGCGCCGACTTCGAGTCTTACTGGGCCGCGCAGATGCGGGTCGACGCCCATTGGCACGATTCGAAGGCGTGGTGGCGCTCGGCGGTACTCAGCAGCGCGCGTATGGGCTGGTTTTCCTCTGACCGGACCATTCGCGAGTACGCCACGGATATCTGGAAGGCGTTGGAGTAGAGGGTGTAACAATTTTGCGCCCGGCCCAACGGTTGTTGGGCCGGATCGATATACTAAGCAGCAGTTGCACCGGGCTGCGGGACTACCCGGATTCGCCCTGCCATGGGCCGCTTAGGGATATCGACCATGCAATGGATGTTCATGCTGATTGGGTGGGGGTTGGGCTGGATACTGGATGAGTCCTTCGGCGACGCGTTGATCGGTGCGCTGATCGGCCTGGGTATCGGCCAGACGCTTGTGCTGCGGCGCCTGAATGCGCAAGCGGGCGAGCAGCAGCGTCAACTGGAGCTGGCGAAGGTGGCCCTGGGCGCGGTCGAGCAGCGGCTTGCCTTGCTCGAAACCGGCGGCACGGGTGCAACCCCGGTCACTGAGCCGGCGCCTTCATCCGAAATCGTCGTTGAGCAAGCACCCATACCGGAACCTGTGCCTGCGCTGCAGGAGCTGGTCTGGGAGCTGCCGCCCGAAATGGCCACGGTACAGACCGCGATCACTCCTGAACCGGTCGATCCCTGGACTGCACGACCCGTTCAACCGCAGCCCCCCGCCGAACCCCGTGGACCGAATCTGATCGAGCGCGCCATCGCGGCTGCGCGCAATTGGCTGTTCGGCGGCAATACCGTGCTGCGGGTCGGCGTGGTGTTGTTGTTCTTCGGCCTGGCGTTCCTGCTGCGCTACGCCACCGAAGGCATGGTGGTGCCGATTGAACTGCGTTACGCCGGTGTTGCCGCCGCTGCGCTGGCCTTGCTTGGCCTGGGCTGGTGGCTGCGACGCCGCAACACCCAGTACGCGCTGATGCTGCAGGGTACCGGGATCGCGGTGCTGTACCTGACGGTGTTCGCCGCCATGCGCTTGCACCCGTTGCTCGACCCGACGGCGGCCTTGGGGCTGCTGGTGGTCGTGACGCTGTTCTCGGCGATTCTGGCCATCACTCAAGACTCCCTGGCCCTGGCCTGCGTGGCCGCGCTGGGCGGCTTTGCCGCGCCGATCCTGACCTCCACGGGTGCCGGCAATCATGTCGCGCTGTTCAGCTATTTCGCCCTGCTCAATGCCGGCATCCTGGCCATTGCCTGGTTCAAGGCCTGGCGGCTGCTGAACCTGATCGGCTTTGCCGGCACCTTCGGCATCGGTTTCGCCTGGGGCCTGCGCTCCTACACGCCGGAACTGCTGTGGAGCACCGAGCCGTTCCTGGTCTTGTTTTTCCTGATGTACCTGGCCATTGGCCTGTTGTTTGCCCGGCGTAAACTGCAGTCGCTGAGCGACGGACCCGAGGATGACAGCCGTGAGGCGCTGCTGCACTGGTCTGCGCGCAAGGGCGATTATGTCGACGGCACGATGCTGTTCGGCCCGCCGCTGGTGGGCTTCGGCCTGCAGTTTGCGCTGGTTCAACACCTGGAGTTCGCCACTGCCTTCAGTGCCCTGGTGCTGGGCTTCGTCTACATGGGGCTGGCGCGTTTGCTCAGCGGTGGCCGCGCCTTGCTGCTGGCGGAAACCTGCCTGGCGCTGGGGGTGATTTTCGCCAGCCTGGCGATTCCATTGGCGCTGGAGGCGCGCTGGACCGCGGCGGCCTGGGCGGTGGAGGGGGCGGGGATCTACTGGCTCGGGTTGCGCCAACATCGGCCATTGGCCCGGACCTTTGCCTTGTTGCTGCAACTGGGGGCGGCGCTGGCCTTCCTCAGTGAACTGGGTTTCGGCGGCGGCAGCCTGCTCGACGGCCCACCGCTGGGTGCGTTGATGCTCGGCGCGGCGCTGCTGTTCAGCTTCCATCAGTTGCGCAGTGCCTCCCCTGAGCACACCCATGCCTGGGAGCGAAAAGGTCTGCCGGTGCTGGCCTGCGCTGGCCTGACCTTTCTCTATCTGCTGGCGCCGCTGTTTTTCTTCACCCATGGCACGGCGATCAGTTGGGCGCTGGCTGGCCTGGTGACCTTGTTCGTCGGCCTGCGCCTGCAATCGCGCACGTTCCTGTTCGCCGCGTTTGCCGTGCAACTGCTGGGTGGTGTGTTGTTTCTGCTGCGCCTGCACGGCGCCAGCGACGATTCGACGGCCGTGCTCGGTGCGGGCTGGAGTGGACTGATGACGGCTTCGCTGATCGGCCTGGCGCTGATCGGCGGCATGTTGTTCGCCGCTCGCGATGACATGGTACGCAGCGATGTGCGTTTGCTGCGGGGCTTGTCGCTGGTGTTGCTGGCTGGGTTGGTGCTGATCAACCTGGCGGTGCTGTTCGTCTTGCCATGGCAAACGGCGAGTGCGGTGTGGGCCGCCAGCGGTCTGTTGATCATCTGGTTGAGCCTGTATTTGCAGCAGCGTGTGAGCTTTGTCTTCGGTTTGTTGTTACAGGTGACGGGCGGCGCGGTGTTTCTGATCGCCGCTCCCGGGTTGCTTGGCCCCCTGCTCAGTGAAGGTTTGCGGCCGTTGGGCCATAGCGGGTTCTGGACGCCCATGGTGTTGGGTCTGGCGGCCATGGTGGGCGCCTGGCGCTTGCAGTTTGGCCAGCACGCCAGCGCGTTCGATGCGTTGAGCCTAGGGCGTCTGTCCGAACTGTTGCTGGTGTGGGGCGCGGCCTGGTGGGCGTTGGCCGTGGTTACCGAGGTGCTGCGGTTCGCGCCGCCGCATCTGCAAGCCGCGCTGTTGCTGGGTTTCTCGGCATTGAGTGTCGCGCTGTGGGCGTGGCTGGCGTTGCGTTTGAAATGGCCGTCGCTGGGCATTCTTGGCTGTTTACTGATTCCCGTCGCGTCGCTGGTGCTGGTCGCGGCCTGGCATTCGCGTTATCACCCGGCTGCCGACTTTGGCTGGCTGGCCTGGCTGGCGGTGTTCGCGGTGCATTTCATCTCGCTGCGGCGTATGGCTGCGATGCTCCCGCCACGCGTGTCGAGCACGGCCCATGTGCTGGGTTGCTGGTTGTTGATCGCGGTATTGGCGTTGGAGCTGCGTTATGGCCTGCTGGTGCTGTCCGAGCAGTACAACGCCTGGCGCTGGCTGGGCTGGGCCATTCTGCCGAGCCTGTATCTGCTGCTGGTGGCCGCGCCTCGCACCTGGCCGTGGCCGGTGTCGGCCCATGCCCGCGAGTACCGTCTCTACGCTGCACTGCCGCTGGCGTTGCTGATGCTCGGCTGGTTCTGGTTGGCGAACATCGCCAGTGACGGCACAGCCGAGCCTTTGCCCTATGTGCCGTTGCTCAATCCACTGGAAATCGGCCTGTTGTTTGCCTTGTTCGGCGTGTATGCCTGGTCGCGTAGTGCGCTCGACCAGTTGTCGATTCGCTTGCCCTACGCCGCAGCGGCGACTGAGGGGGTGGCCGGGGTTTCGCTGTTCGTCTTCTTCACGGCCTTGGTGATGCGCAGTGCTCACCAGTGGGGCGGGGTGCCGTTCGAACTGGATGCCTTGCTGGAGTCGATGCTGGTGCAGGCGGGACTGTCGATCGTCTGGACGCTGATTGCCTTGAGTTTGATGATTGGCGGGCATCTGCGTCATCGTCGGGAAGTATGGTTGGTGGGAGCGGCGTTGATCGCACTGGTGGTTGCCAAACTGATCTTTGTTGAATTGAGCAACCGTGGCGGGCTCGCACGGATCGTGTCGTTTATCGGCGTGGGCGTCTTGTTGCTGGTCGTGGGCTATTTTGCCCCGCTGCCACCCAAGCGTGTCGATGTTGCACCCGGGCCACAGGCATCGGGCAATGAATCTGAAGGAGCGTCGTCTTGAACATGAAGTTGAACCCGGGCTGGCTGGGTGTTGTTGGATTCTGTATGGCACTGTCAGTCCAGGCACAGGAAGTGCCGGCGGACTTCACCACGCTAGTGCCGTTGAGCCTGAGCGGCGAAGGCCCCTGGTATCGCCTGTCGCTGCCGCTGGACGTGCAGTTGAGCGCGCGCCAGACCGATCTCGGTGATGTGCGGGTCTTCAACGGCAACGGTGAGGCTCAGGCCTATTCACTGGCGCGGGAGCAGGCACCGGACGGCAACGAGGGTGTGCTGAATGAGGTGAAGTGGTTCCCGCTGTACGACAATGCGGATGCCCGCGACGGGGTGCCAGGCGTGCGGGTGCAATCCAGTGCCAATGGCACGCTGGTGGAGGTTCAGCCGTCCAGTCAGCTGGAGGCCGGCGAAGAAGTACTGCGTGGCTGGTTGCTGGACGCCAGTGCGATCAAGGCACCCTTGCAGCAGTTGATCCTCGACTGGACCAGTGAGCGCGATGGCTTCCAGCGCTTCAGCATCGAGGCCAGCGACGACCTGCAGCGGTGGCACGGGTGGGGAGAAGGGCAGGTCGCGCGCTTGTCATTTGCTGATGAGCGGGTCGAACAGCACGAAGTCGGTTTGCCAGGGCAGCGCGCGCGTTACTTGCGCCTGTTGTGGCAAGCCCCGGAGACGGCCCCGGCATTGACCTCGGTGCAGTTGAAAAGCGCCAGCTCCAGTGCGGTCTCGCAACCCCTGGTCTGGTCCGGGCCGTTGTCCGGTAGCCGTTTGAAGGACGGTGAATACGTATGGCAGTTGCCGATGGGGCTGAGGGTGGAGCGTGTCGAGGTCGAACTGGGCGAGGCCAACAGCCTGGCACCGGTGACCCTGGAAGGGCGTCGAGAAACCAGCCTGCCATGGCAGACCTTGAGCAGCGGTCTGCTCTATCGCCTGACACAGAACGGACAGGACGTGGTGCAAAATCAATTGCAGGTGCCCGGCCATGTCGTGCAACAGTTGAAGCTGACCGTGGATGAGCGTGGCGGCGGACTGGGGGCTGAGGCGCCAAAGGTGCGTTATGCCGTACGCTCGACGCAGTTGGTGTTCCTTGCACGAGGAGCCGGGCCGTACACCCTGGCGCTGGGCAATGCGACGGTGAAAGCGGCGAACTTGCCGCTGGCGACGCTGATTCCTGATTACCGGCCCGAGCGCCTGACGACCCTGGGGCAGGCCTCGGTGGATGGCGGGGTTGCAGTCACGCAGGCGACAGAGCTGGCGCCGTCGGCTGCCCCGGCGACGAACTGGAAAAAAATCGGCTTGTGGGCCGTGTTGCTGCTGAGCGTACTGTTCCTGGCGGCGATGGCATTCAGTTTGCTGCGCAAGCCGCCTGCCAAGTCCTGAATGAGGGTGCCTTGGCACCCCATCGCGAGCACATTCGCTCCCGCCGTTGATCGTGTTCGCCAAGGCGATGCCGATCTGTGCGGGAGCGAGGGTGCTGGCGAAGGCGGCCTGTTTACTGGCAAAAGCCGCCGATTTTCTGTCAATCCTCACGCCACGACCCTTTCGATTCGAACTACGCTCATCCCCGCGCATGAACTCTATTGAGCGAATCTCGTCTGATAGGAACAATTGCGCATCGACTCGCGTTAAACTGCGCGGGTTTTTAGCCCCCATTCCTCCGGAGCCGTCCATGTCCCGCGTTACCTTGAGTCGCTATTTGATTGAGCAGACCCGCAGCAACAACACCCCTGCCGATCTGCGCTTTTTGATTGAAGTGGTAGCGCGTGCTTGCAAGGAAATCAGCCACGCCGTCTCCAAAGGCGCCCTGGGTGGTGTTCTGGGCAGCATGGGCACTGAAAACGTGCAAGGCGAAGTGCAGAAGAAACTCGACGTGATCTCCAACGAGATCCTGCTCGAAGCCAACGAGTGGGGTGGTCACCTGGCCGGCATGGCGTCCGAAGAAATGGACAATGCCTACCAGATCCCGGGCAAATACCCGAAAGGCGCGTACCTGCTGGTATTCGACCCGCTGGACGGCTCGTCGAACATCGATATCAACGCACCGGTCGGTACGATCTTCTCGGTGCTGCGTTGCCCGAACGAACACCTGAGCCAGAACGAGGCCTTGAACGAAAAGGCCTTCCTGCAGCCAGGCACCCAGCAGGTAGCCGCCGGTTACGCGATCTATGGTCCACAGACCATGCTGGTACTGACCCTGGGCGACGGCGTCAAAGGCTTCACCCTGGACCGTGAAATGGGCAGCTTCGTGCTGACCCATGAAGACATTAAAATCCCGGAGTCCACTCAGGAATTCGCGATCAACATGTCCAACCAGCGTCACTGGGAAGCCCCGGTACAACGCTACGTCGGCGAATTGCTGGCTGGCGAAGAAGGCCCGCTGAAAAAGAACTACAACATGCGCTGGGTCGCCGCGATGGTAGCCGACGTACACCGCATCCTGACCCGTGGTGGCCTGTTCATGTACCCACGTGACAGCCGCGAGCCTTCCAAGCCGGGCAAACTGCGCTTGATGTACGAAGCCAACCCGATGTCGTTCCTGGTTGAACAGGCTGGCGGCGCGTCCACCGACGGTCACCAGCGCATCCTCGACATCCAGCCCGAAGGCCTGCACCAGCGCGTAGCGGTGTTCCTGGGCTCGAAGCAGGAAGTTGAACGCGTCACGGCTTACCACAAGGAGTAACCATGACCGCGCCCTGGCAGCCGTTGCTTGATTGGTGGTTCGGTTCAGCCGACAGCCCAAACGAAGTAGCGGCGCAGAAGGGCGGTCTGTGGTTCGGTAAGCGTGACAGCCAGGACCTCGAAGCGCGCACGCGTTTCGGGGACCTGGTGGAACAGGCACTGGCCGGCGGACTACCTGAGTGGACGCAACGTCCCGAAGGTTGGCTGGCCCTGGTGTTATTGCTCGACCAGTTACCGCGAATGATCTTTCGCGAAAACCCCAAATCCTATGCCGGTGATCTGCGTGCCCAAAAGCTCGTGGCGCAGGGCATTGCCGCGGATTTCGATCGGCAGCTGCGGCCGATCCAGCGGGTGTTCATCTACCTGGTGTTCGAGCATTGCGAGCACCTGGCGGTGCAGAACGAAGCGGTTTCGCGCTTTGCGCAGTTGCTGGCCGAACAACCCGAGGCGGAACGCGCGGTGTTTGCCGATAACCTCGATTACGCCGAACGGCATCAGACAATCATCGCCCGGTTTGGACGCTTTCCCCATCGCAATGCGGTGTTGGGCAGGGAATCGACGGCCGAGGAGTTAGTGTTTCTCTCGAAGCCAGGTTCAAGTTTCTAGATTTTCATTGCGACTGGTGCTGCCTTCGCGGGCAAGCCCGCGAAGGGGTTCTTGAAGGCGCTAGATCCTGAAACTGCCCACCAACTGCTTCAACCGCGCCGCCTGCTGCTCAAGGTCGGCACAGGCCCGCAAGGTCGATTGCAGGTTTTCCACCCCTTCCTGGTTCAGTGTGTTGATCTCGGTAATGTCGACGTTGATCGACTCGACCACGGCGGTCTGCTCCTCGGTGGCGGTGGCGACCGACTGGTTCATGCCGTCGATTTCGCCGATGCGCTGGGTCACGCTGCCCAGGCGTTCGCCGGCCTGGTTGGCGATGCCGACGCTGCTTTCGCTCTGGCGCTGACTGTCGGTCATGATCGCGACGGCCTCACGGGCACCGACTTGCAGTTCTTCGATCATCTTCTGCACTTGCTGCGCCGAATCCTGGGTGCGGTGGGCGAGGTTGCGCACTTCGTCGGCGACCACGGCGAAGCCGCGTCCGGCTTCACCAGCGCGGGCGGCTTCGATCGCGGCGTTGAGGGCCAGCAGGTTGGTTTGCTGCGAGATGCTGGTGATCACCTCGAGAATTTGCCCGATGTTCACGGTGTTACTGTTCAGTGTTTCGATGCTGCCGCATGAGTCGCTGATTTTGGCGGACAGCTGCTGCATCGCCGTGATGGTTTTATCCACCACCTGCTGACCGTCCTCGGCCAGGCTGCGGGCGTCGCTGGAGTGCTGCGACGCGAGTGCGGCGTTCTGGGCGATTTCCTGGGCGGCGGCCCCGAGCTGGTTGATTGCCGCCGCGACGCTGCTGGTGCGCGAGGCTTGCTGGTCGGAATTGAACATCGATGAGTTGGAGGCGCTGACGACCCGCATGGCCACTTCGTTGACCTGGCCGGTGGCTGACGACACTTCGCGGATCGAGGTGTGGATCCGCTCCACGAAACGGTTGAACGAAGTGCCCAGTGCGCCGAATTCGTCATGGCCATGGATGGTCAGGCGCTTGGTCAGGTCGCCTTCACCTTCGGCGATGTCGTGCATGGCCCGGCCCATGGTCAGCAGGGGTTGCATCAGCACGCGGATCAGTATGCCCAGCAGGGCGATGATGATCACCACGGCAATCAGCATGGCGATGATCGCCGAGGTGCGGAACTCGCTGAGCATGGAAAAGGCGGTGTCCTGGTCGAGCACCAGGGCCACGTACCAGTCGGCCGAGGGCACGCCGTTGACGTGGGTGAACGAGATGAACTGGGTCTTGCCGTTGACCTCGACTTCCTGCATGCCCGGGCTGACCTTTGGCGCGCCGGCCGGATAGGCTTCGGAAAGGCTTTTGAGCACCAGCTTGCTGTCCGGGTGAATGAGGATCTTGCCATCGGCGCTGACGATGAAGGCGTGGCCGTGTCCGTCGAAGTCCAGCGAGTTGATGATAGCGCTGACATTGCCCAGGTCGATGTCGGCACCGGCCACGCCGATCATCTGGTTCTGATGGCGTACCGGGGTGGCCACGGTGATTACCAGCTTGCCCGAGGACGCGGCGATGTAGGGTTCGGTGACGATGGTCTGCTGTGCGCCGTTGGCGGCCTTGTACCAGCCACGGGCGCGTGGGTCGTAGTCCGCCGCGCGATTACCGGCCGGCACCGAGAACATCACGCCGTCGGCACCGCCGAAGTAGCTCAGCTGGAAGTTGCTGGTGTACGCCGGCAGGTCGATCGCGCGTTTGAGAGCGTCCAGTGCCGGGCCGTCGACGGCCACTTGCTGGGCCAGCGATTGCAGCAGCTGCATGCGGCTTTCCAGCCAGGTCTGGATGTTGCTGGTGGTCAGGCTGCCGAGCTCCTGCATCGAGGATTCGGTGCTGGCGCGCAGGGTCTGGCGCTGGCGGTAGTCGTTGAACAGGATGAAACAGGCAAACGCAACGGCCACCACAAGGGCAGCGGCGAGCAGGATCTTGTGGCTGAACTTCATGTTTCTGGTCATTAGAGGAGCTACCGCGGGAGGACTGATCAGCGAGGTGCGTCAAATTGCCTCGGTCGAGGCCAGGCGCTGCTTCTATGTCGACAGGTCGGCGCCAAAGATTAGGCGGGTTTGGCGAAAATCGACGAAATGTCGACTGGCGCGAGAAAGTGTCTGATTTACGGGAAAAATGCACAGGCAACCGTTCAAGAAATACCCGGCGGCGGTGGGAACCAGAAGGGGGTTTTCTCTTCTAAGCTTCTGGTTGGCAGCCATGCCTTCCCCTCTTTCCAGGAGTTTCACCATGTCGCTGCGTTCTATCGCCTTGCTGTCGTTTTGCGTGCTGTTAGCCGCCTGCAGCAAGGTCAACCAGGAAAACTACTCGAAACTGTCGGCGGGCATGCCCAAGGTCGAAGTCGAAACACTGTTGGGCAAACCTGCCGATTGTTCCGGCGCACTGGGCATGTCCAGCTGCACCTGGGGCGATAAGAACAGCTTTATCAGCGTGCAATTCGCCGGTGACAAAGTGTTGATGTTTTCCGGACAAGGCCTGAAGTAAACCGGGGCTATGTGCCCACGGGAGAAGAATAATGATGCGGTTAGTAATAGCTCTTTTGGCCGGTCTGTTGTTGGCCGGCTGCGCCACTTCTGGCAATGATTCGCTTGCGCCGAAAACGGCCAGTAGCGTCAACCTCAAGCGTTACCAGGGCAAATGGTACGAGCTGGCGCGCATGCCCATGTACTTCCAGCGTAACTGCGCGCAGTCCGAAGCCCACTATGCCCTCAAGCCGGACGGTGACATGGATGTGCTCAATCGCTGCCTGACGCCTGAGTGGACGTGGGAAGAGGTTCGGGGCACCGCGACGCCGCAGGTTCCGGGCAAGGCCGACAAGCTGTGGGTGAACTTCGATAACTGGTTTACCCGCCTGTTGCCAGGTGGATTCAAGGGCGATTACTGGGTGTTGTACGTCAGCGACGACTACCAGACTGCGATTGTCGGCAACCCTGATCGACGTTACCTCTGGTTGCTGTCGCGCAAGCCCGAAGTCAATGCCGATACCCGTGAAGAACTGCTGAGCAGGGCGCGTCAGCAGGGTTACGACACCACACGCCTGATCTGGCGGGTGTCGGACACCAAGATGGCACAGACCTCCAAATAACGCTCTGCATGAGATCGTTCCCACGCGGGGGAACGATCAAGCCCTCGGCCAGTCCCGGCGGTCAGCCGAGCAGGTTGCGCAGTACCTGGGTGAAGGCCCGGCTGCTTTCTTCCTCGCCGGCATGATGCCCGTCGCGCACCACCCACTTGCCATTGACCAGTACGTCGCGCACCTGACGATCGCCGCCGGCAAACAACCAACGGTTGAGGATCCCGTCGCCACTGGCGGTCGCCAGGTAAGGGTCGTTGCCGTCGAGTACCAGCCAGTCGGCGCGCTTGCCGACCTCCAGGGCGCCTATCGGCTGGCCCAGGGCTTGCGCGCCGCCATCGAGCGCGGCGTCGTACAGGGTGCGACCGACCATCGGCTGATGGGTGCCATACAAGCGATTGCGGCGTTGGTCGCGCAGGCGCTGGCCGTATTCCAGCCAACGCAGTTCTTCCACCACACTCAGCGATACATGGCTGTCAGAGCCAATGCCCAGGCGTCCGCCTTGGGCGAGGAAATCCACGGCCGGGAAAATCCCGTCGCCCAGGTTGGCTTCGGTGGTCAGGCACAGGCCGGCGATGGCGCGACTCTTGGCCATCAGGCTGACTTCTTCCGGGTTGGCGTGGGTGGCGTGGACCAGGCACCAGCGCTGATCGACGTCGGTATTTTCGTAGAGCCATTGCAGTGGACGGCGACCGCTCCAGGCCAGGCAGTCGTCGACTTCCTTTTGCTGTTCGGCGATGTGGATGTGCACCGGGCACTGCTTGTCGCTGGCCGCCAGTACTTCGCTGATTTGTTGTGGCGTGACCGCGCGCAACGAGTGGAAACACACTCCCAGGGTTTGCGCCGCTTGCTGCGCCAGGATCGGTTGCAGGCGTGCTTGCAGGCTCAGGTAGTTTTCCGTGCTGTTGATAAAGCGCCGCTGGCCGTCGTTCGGTGCCAGGCCACCAAACCCGGAATGGCTGTAGAGCACCGGCAGCAAGGTCAGGCCTATCCCTGCGGCACTGGCCGCCTGGCTGATCTGCAGCGACAGTTCGGCCGGGTCCGCGTAAGGCTGGCCGTTGTGGTCGTGGTGCACGTAATGGAATTCGGCGACCGAGGTGTAGCCGGCCTTGAGCATTTCGATGTACAGCTGGCGAGCGATGATCCCCAGTTGTTCCGGGCTGATTTTTCCGACGAGGCGATACATCAGGTCGCGCCAGGTCCAGAAGCTGTCGTTCGGATTGCCGGCCACCTCGGCCAGGCCGGCCATCGCCCGCTGGAACGCGTGGGAGTGCAGGTTCGGCATGCCCGGCAGCACAGGACCACTCAATCGTTCGGCGCCTTCAGCGCTCGCATCGGCCTGGATGTGGGTCAGCAGGCCATCGGCACTGACCTCTAGACGTACATTGTTGGCCCATCCACTAGGCAGTAACGCGCGTTCGGCAAAGAAGGCGGACATGGTTCAGCACCCCATCGTGTGATATTTGTATATACATATACAGACGTTTGCCTGCTCGGTAAACTCCGGCAAGCTAGTCACTTTCATCAACCATCAAGGATTTCCTGTGCCGACTCCGCCTGCCATCACGCCGCTGAGTGCCAATCTGGGCGACAGTCCGGCGCCCTTGTACGCCCGCGTCAAACAGATGATCACCCAGCAAATCGACAGTGGGAACTGGCCGCCGCACTACCGTGTGCCGTCGGAAAGCGAGCTGGTCAACCAGCTGGGTTTCAGCCGCATGACCATCAACCGCGCCCTGCGCGAGATGACGGCGGACGGCCTGTTGGTGCGCATGCAGGGCGTCGGCACCTTTGTCGCCGAACCCAAGAGCCAGTCTGCATTGTTTGAAGTGCACAACATTGCCGACGAAATCGCTTCCCGTGGCCATCGCCACACCTGCCAGGTCATTACCCTGGAAGAAGAAGCCGCTGGTTCCGAGCGCGCTCTGGCGCTGGACATGCGTGAAGGGCAAAAGGTCTTCCATTCGCTGATCGTGCACTACGAAAACGACATCCCGGTGCAAATCGAGGATCGCTTCGTCAACGCGCTGGTGGCGCCGGACTACCTCAAGCAGGATTTCACCGTGCAAACGCCATACGCCTACCTGAATCAGGTGGCGCCGTTGACGGAGGGCGAGCACGTCGTCGAGGCGATCCTGGCCGAGTCGAGCGAATGCAAACTGCTGCAAATCGAAAAGGGCGAGCCGTGCCTGCTGATTCGTCGCCGCACCTGGTCGGGTCGTCAGCCGGTGACAGCCGCCCGTTTGATCCATCCCGGTTCCCGTCATCGCCTGGAAGGGCGGTTTCATAAGTGAGAGGCGTAAATGAGTCAGTTGAAGGTATTGCGCGCGGCTGATTATCCGCGCATGCCGTGGAAAAACGGCGGCGGTAGCACCGAAGAAATCACCCGCGATGCGGGCACGGGCCTGGACGGGTTTGGCTGGCGCCTCTCGATTGCCGATATTGGCGAGTCCGGCGGCTTTTCCACCTTCGCCGGGTATCAGCGGGTCATCACCGTGCTGCAAGGTGATGGCATGACCTTGACCGTCGACGGCCAGGACGCACGCCCCCTGTTACCGCTGGACCCCTTTGCCTTCAGTGGCGAGAGCCAGGTGTCCTGCACACTGTTGGGTGGGGCGATTCGTGACTTCAACCTGATCTATGCGCCAAAGCGTTATAGCGCGCGATTGCAGTGGCTGGACGGTGAGCAACGGTTTTTCAGCGAGGCAGGGACTGTGCTGGTGTTCAGTGTCAGCCAAGCGCTTGAGCTGAAGGTCGGTAACAGTGTTTCGCAACTGGGCCGACACGATTGCCTGCAGCTCGACGGTAACACTGGCCTGTTGGAAGTCTCCAGTAACGGCCCATGCTGCGTGATTGAACTGGCTGCGGTTTGACCAGAGTTCACACATTTTGCAGCGATGTGTGCCACGCATAAGTACTTGTACTAATGCTGCGACTGACTCTGCAAGTGGTTACGCTATCGATTTCTTACCAAGGATGCTAACGCTCGGGGGGCTCGAGCCAATATGGGTTGAACAGCCCTTCCAACATGTACGACAGCTCTGGCGGCGGCGGGGACTGCCATGGTAACTGCTAAGGTGGTTGCTGCGGTATATGCAGCCCGGGCAGCTACATGAGCAACTTGATGCGTAAGCACAAATGTGGCCGGAGCTGTGGCTAGGCCGACAGCGGCGGCAGCGGTAACCCCTGATGTGGCGGCAGCGTAAACCAAGCTTCGCGACATGTTCAGCGTGTCAGCCGTGAATCCAACTGCTACAGAAATTCCTCCTCCCATTATGCCAATCGCTTTTGTAGATAGTCCTGTGAGAAGGGCTGCAATGAAATGTCCGGTCGGGTCGGAATGGTTGACGGGGTCTCCCAGGCAATACGCGTATGGGTTTCGCCCGCCCTCCTTAAATGGGCTCAGATTGTCCGGACTGTTGAACCGCATCAGCACCGGATTGTAAGCGCGGTAACCATTGCCCAGCAGATAATGCCCGGTTACTGGATCTCGGCGTTCGCCATTGAACTCAAGCAAGCTGCTCGGGCTGATTTCTCGATGACCATAAGGCGTGTACTTCAGTAAACGCTCTTGAGTACCAAGCGTGTGGAGTATCGAGCGCTGTTGATCGGTGAGCAGCAGAGTGGTACTGACGGCCACCGACTGACGCTGTTGTTGTGCCAATAGCTGGTCGTTATGCTGAAAAAACGTGCTCTGCTCCTGCCCCTGGATTTCTGTGACAAGCTTGCTCTGCAGATAAAACCGCTGGATGGTTGCCAGTGTCGAAGGGGTGCATTCAACCAAGCGATCCAGTGGGTCGTAGCAATATCGGCAAATGACAGCTTTGGGTTTGAGTGCGGTCGGCATGTTCTTAGGCTCTCAAAAGACTCACTGAACTGACGTCTCAGGCTAGAGCAATCGGCAAGCGCCGTGAACTAGCACAACTGCTAGTGTTTCAGTCGCTCTGGTGTGGAGCGGGTGGGCTGAGGGTCGGAGGTAGCTAATGGTGCCTATGGTTTCTAGCAACCCGTTGTTGGCACTGTGTTTCAGATGGGTGTGCATTGCTGATTTTGTGCGATCCATTGCCTAGCGACGCAAGTCGTTCCCTTCCGCGCACCTGCATCGCTCAAAATGTTACCGAACGCCCCAGCGTGGCGCAAAATCCCGCTCAAGTAACATTCGTCACCTCCTCGCAAAACGCCTCCGAAAAAAATCGCCACTCGCCAAGCCCTTGCCCTATGGGCGTTTCAGCCAGGTTCAGGACTTTATTGAACGGTTCGCCAACAAGTTGGCCGCTTGATTGCATATGCTTGTATGTACAAGTAAAGACGTATGCGTATGAGTCACGGAGACTCGACCATCGTCCACTGATTCGCCGGTGTGCATTGATTGCCCATTGGCTTGCTCGCCCACTGCCTGGGTTGGTTTGGATTGATTGCTGAGGAGTTCTTTTCGTGACTGAGAATAAACCGACGAAATTTCGTGACGTTGAAATCCGCGCTGCTCGCGGTAACAAGCTGACCGCCAAGAGCTGGCTGACCGAAGCGCCGCTGCGCATGCTGATGAACAACCTCGATCCGGCAGTCGCCGAGAACCCTAAAGAACTGGTGGTTTACGGTGGTATCGGTCGCGCGGCACGTAACTGGGAATGCTACGACAAGATCGTCGAAAGCCTGACCAACCTGAACGACGACGAGACCCTGCTGGTGCAATCCGGCAAGCCGGTCGGCGTGTTCAAGACTCACAGCAACGCCCCGCGCGTACTGATCGCCAACTCCAACCTGGTGCCGCACTGGGCGAGCTGGGAGCACTTCAACGAGCTCGATGCCAAGGGCCTGGCCATGTACGGCCAGATGACCGCCGGCAGCTGGATCTACATCGGCAGCCAGGGCATCGTTCAAGGCACCTACGAAACGTTCGTCGAAGCCGGTCGCCAGCACTACAACGATGACCTGAAAGGCCGTTGGGTCCTGACCGCAGGTCTGGGCGGTATGGGTGGTGCTCAACCTCTGGCCGCGACGCTGGCCGGCGCTTGCTCGCTGAACATCGAGTGCCAGCAGGTCAGCATCGATTTCCGTTTGAACAGCCGCTATGTCGATGAGCAAGCCACCGACCTCGACGACGCTCTGGCGCGTATCGCCAAATACACCAAGGAAGGCAAAGCGATTTCCATCGCTCTGCTGGGCAACGCGGCTGAAATCCTTCCAGAACTGGTCAAGCGCGGCGTACGCCCGGACATGGTCACCGACCAGACCAGCGCCCACGACCCGCTCAACGGTTACCTGCCAGCCGGCTGGACCTGGGACGAATACCGCGCTCGCGCCAAGACCGAACCGGCCGCTGTGGTGAAAGCCGCCAAGCAATCGATGGCCGTGCACGTCAAGGCCATGCTGGACTTCCAGAAGATGGGCGTTCCGACCTTCGACTACGGCAACAACATCCGCCAGATGGCGCAAGAAGAAGGCGTCGAGAACGCATTCGACTTCCCGGGTTTCGTTCCGGCCTACATCCGTCCACTGTTCTGCCGTGGCATCGGCCCGTTCCGCTGGGCGGCGCTGTCGGGTAATGCCGAGGACATCTACAAGACCGACGCCAAGGTCAAGGAACTGATCCCGGACGACGCCCACCTGCACAACTGGCTGGACATGGCGCGCGAGCGCATCAGCTTCCAGGGGCTGCCGGCCCGTATCTGCTGGGTAGGCCTGGGCCTGCGCGCCAAGCTCGGCCTGGCGTTCAACGAAATGGTGCGTAGCGGCGAGCTGTCGGCACCGATCGTGATCGGTCGCGACCACCTGGACTCCGGTTCGGTTGCCAGCCCTAACCGCGAAACCGAATCCATGCAGGACGGTTCCGACGCCGTGTCCGACTGGCCACTGCTCAACGCCTTGCTCAACACCGCCAGCGGCGCGACCTGGGTTTCCCTGCACCACGGCGGCGGCGTCGGCATGGGCTTCTCCCAGCACTCGGGCATGGTGATTGTCTGCGACGGTACTGACGAAGCGGCTGAGCGCATTGCTCGTGTTCTGCACAACGACCCGGCCACTGGCGTTATGCGCCACGCCGACGCCGGCTACCAGATCGCGATCGACTGTGCCAAAGAGCAGGGTCTGAACCTGCCGATGATCACGGGTAAGTAACACCCGGTCTGCAGGGGCTGGCTTGTCCGCGTGTCAGGCAAGCCAGCGCCCGCAGCAGTGCCCGCAGAGGTTGGCGATCGTCCAGGCGATAGCCCGCAGATCAAGGCGGTGACCGTACGAAAGCTGAGTGGAGCACGCCGCGCTACAGCGGTCTGGCTCAATTGGACGTGGACAGGACTGGATGCCTCTTGACTGCCGTAAGCCAATTCTTGATTAGGAGCGTCATACAATGAAAATGAACAAGACTCTGCTGAGCACTTTGATTTCCGTGGGCCTGTTGGCCAGCGCAGGCGCCTCTCAGGCCGCCGGTTGGTGTGAATCCGGCAAGCCGGTGAAATTCGCCGGGCTGAACTGGGAAAGCGCCATGCTGCTGACCGACGTGATGCAGGTGGTGCTGGAGAAAGGCTACGACTGCAAGACTGACAGCCTGCCAGGCAACTCCATCACCATGGAGAACGCCCTGAGCAGCAACGATATTCAAGTCTTCGCCGAGGAGTGGGTAGGCCGCAGCGAAGTCTGGAACAAGGCCGAGAAAGCCGGCAAGGTCGTCGGTGTCGGCGCGCCGGTGGTGGGTGCCGTCGAAGGCTGGTACGTACCGCGCTATGTGATTGAAGGCGATGCCAAGCGCAAGCTGGAAGCCAAGGCGCCAGACCTGAAAAACATTGCCGACCTGGGTAAATACTCAGCGGTGTTCAAGGATCAGGAAGAGCCGTCCAAGGGCCGTTTCTATAACTGCCCGGCTGGCTGGACCTGTGAGCTGGACAACAGCGAAATGCTCAAGAGCTACGGCCTGGAAAGCACCTACACCAACTTCCGCCCAGGCA
Source organism: Pseudomonas sp. Irchel s3a18 (assembly GCF_900187535.1). NCBI lineage: Bacteria > Pseudomonadati > Pseudomonadota > Gammaproteobacteria > Pseudomonadales > Pseudomonadaceae > Pseudomonas > Pseudomonas sp. Irchel s3a18. The sequence continues at coordinate 64,732 of NZ_FYDV01000004.1, forward strand.
CCGGCCCGGCGCTGGATGCCGCCGTACTGTCGAGCTACAAGCGTGGCGAGCCGATCCTGTTCTACTACTGGTCGCCAACCCCGCTGATGGGCCAGATCGACGTGGTGAAGCTGGAAGAGAAGCCGGGCGTGGACAAGAGCGTGAACATCAAGGTCGGTCTGTCCAAGACCTTCCACGACGAGGCACCGGAACTGGTCACCGTGCTCGAGAAGGTCAACCTGCCCATCGATCTGTTGAACCAGAACCTGGCGCGCATGACCAAAGAGCGGATCGAGTCGCCAAAACTGGCCAAGATCTTCCTGAAGGAACATCCTGAAGTCTGGCACCAATGGGTGAGTGAAGACGCCGCCAAGAAAATCGACGCGGCCTTGTAGGTCAAGCCTTCCGGCTGCCGTATTCGGCAGTCGGACACTTGATCGCAACCCCTTGATTGAGAGCCTCTTATGTTTCCCGAAAGCTTTACCTTTTCCATCGCCGACTGGGTTAACAGTTGGGTCGATTCGCTGGTCACCAACTACGGTGATGTGTTCCGCCATATCTCCGACACCCTGCTCTGGGCCATCGTCAACCTCGAAGGCCTGCTGCGTGCGGCGCCTTGGTGGTTGATGCTGGCGATCGTGGCGGGCGTTGCCTGGCACGCGACCCGCAAAGTGGTGACCACGGGCGTCATCGTCGGTCTGCTGTTCCTGGTCGGCGCGGTTGGCCTGTGGGACAAACTGATGCAGACGCTCGCGCTGATGCTGGTGGCGACGGTCATCTCGGTGCTGATCGGCGTGCCGCTGGGCATTCTGTCGGCGCGCAGCAACCGTCTGCGTTCGGTGCTGATGCCGCTGCTGGACATCATGCAAACCATGCCGAGCTTCGTGTACCTGATTCCGGTGCTGATGCTGTTCGGCCTGGGCAAGGTCCCGGCGATTTTCGCCACGGTGATCTACGCCGCGCCGCCGCTGATTCGTCTGACCGACCTGGGTATCCGCCAGGTCGACGGCGAGGTGATGGAAGCGATCAATGCGTTTGGTGCCAACCGCTGGCAGCAACTGTTCGGTGTGCAATTGCCACTGGCCCTGCCGAGCATCATGGCCGGGATCAACCAGACCACCATGATGGCCCTGTCGATGGTGGTCATCGCCTCGATGATCGGCGCCCGTGGCCTGGGTGAGGACGTGCTGGTCGGCATTCAGACCCTCAACGTCGGACGCGGCCTGGAAGCCGGCTTGGCGATCGTGATTCTCGCTGTGGTCATCGACCGCATTACCCAGGCCTACGGCCGGCCACGGCATGAGGTGAGCAAATGAGCAACGCAGCCAAGATCGAAGTCAAAAACGTCTTCAAGATTTTCGGCAATCGTTCGGCTGACGCGCTGGACATGATTCGCCAGAACAAGAGCAAAGACCAGGTGCTGGCCGAAACCGGCTGCGTGGTCGGGGTCAACGACCTGTCGCTGAGCATTGGTACCGGCGAGATCTTCGTGATCATGGGCCTGTCGGGTTCCGGCAAGTCGACACTGGTGCGCCACTTCAACCGCCTGATCGACCCGACCAGCGGCGCGATCCTGGTGGATGGCGTGGACATCCTGCAATACGACATGGAGGCACTGCGCGAGTTTCGCCGGCACAAGATCAGCATGGTGTTCCAGAGCTTCGGCCTGCTGCCCCACAAGAGCGTGCTGGACAACGTCGCCTACGGCCTGAAAGTGCGCGGCGAAAGCAAGCAAGTGTGCAGTGAGCGCGCCCTGCACTGGATCAACACCGTGGGCCTCAAAGGCTACGAAAACAAATACCCGCATCAGCTGTCCGGTGGCATGCGTCAGCGCGTAGGTCTGGCCCGGGCACTGGCGGCCGACACCGACATCATCCTGATGGACGAAGCCTTCAGCGCCCTTGACCCGCTGATCCGCGCCGAAATGCAGGACCAGTTGCTGGAACTGCAGAAGACCTTGCACAAGACCATCGTGTTCATCACCCATGACCTCGATGAAGCCGTGCGCATCGGTAACCGCATCGCGATCCTCAAGGACGGCCGTCTGATCCAGGTCGGCACGCCGAAAGAGATCCTGCATTCGCCGGCTGACGAGTACGTCGACCGTTTCGTGCAGCGGCGCGCGGCGGTGGTTTGAGTGTCGATGATGGCGAGACTGTTGTGTGGCGAGGGAGCTTGCTCCCGTTCGACCGCGTAGCGGTCGCAGAGTGTTTGGGGCTGCTTCGCACCCCAGCGGGAGCAAGCTCCCTCGCCACGGGTGTAACGCATCAACAAAGTTTGTATGAGGCTTCAAATGTCCCAGACTGAAAAAATCGTTATCGCCGATACCCCGTTGCGTTGGCAGGATGTGGTGGCGGTCGCCCGTGGTGGCGCGCCGCTTGAGTTGGCGGCCAGCACCTGGGCGCGGATCGAAAACGCCCAGGCCATCGTCCAGCGCATCGTTGTCAGCGGCGAACGCGCCTATGGCGTCAACACCGGTCTAGGCGCGCTGTGCAACGTCTCCCTGCAAGGCGAGCAGTTGAGCCAGCTATCGCGCAACACCTTGCTCAGCCACGCCTGTGGCGTTGGCGCGCCACTGACGAACGAGCAGACCCGGGCGATCATTTGCGCGGCGATCCTCAACTACAGCAATGGTAAGTCCGGCGTGCACCGGCAAGTGGTCGAAGGGCTGCTGGCACTGCTCAACCGGGGCATCACCCCGCAAGTGCCGTCCCAAGGCTCGGTGGGTTACCTGACGCACATGGCCCACATCGGCGTTGCCTTGCTGGGTGTCGGCAATGTCAGCTACCGCGGGCAGATCGTCCCGGCGCAGCAAGCCCTGTCCGAAGAAGGCCTGAAACCGGTCGTGCTCGGCGCCAAAGACGGCCTGTGCCTGGTCAACGGTACGCCGTGCATGAGCGGTCTCAGCTGCCTGGCCTTGGCCGACGCTACCCATTTGCTGCAATGGGCCGACGTGATCGGCGCCATGAGCTTCGAAGCCCAGCGCGGTCAGATCGCAGCGTTCGATGCCGAGATCATTGCGCTCAAGCCGCACCCGGGCATGCAGCAAGTGGGGATCAATCTGCGGGCCTTGCTCGATGGCAGCGAAGTGATCGCGTCCAGCCTGGGTATTCGTACTCAAGATGCCCTGAGCATTCGTTCGATCCCGCAGGTTCACGGTGCTGCCCGCGATCAGCTGGCACACGCGACCCGGCAGATTGAAACCGAGCTCAACGGCGTTTCCGACAACCCGATGCTGTTGGGCACGCCGGACAACTTCCGGGTGGTGTCCCAGGCTAACCCCCACGGTCAGTCGGTGGCCATGGCGGCCGACCTGCTGGCGATTGCCATGGCGGAAATCGGCTCGATTGCCGAACGTCGCCTCGATCGCTTGATCAACCCGCACGTCAGTGGCCTGCCGGCGTTCCTGGTAGCCAATCCCGGGGTGAACTCCGGGATGATGATCGTCCAGTACGTCGCGGCCTCGCTGTGTGCGCAAAACCGCCAGTTGGCGCAACCGGCGGTACTCGATAACTACGTGACCTCGGGCCTGCAGGAAGACCACCTGAGCCTGGGCACCAACGCGGCGCTGAAACTGCACGGGGTGCTGGAAAACTGCACGCAGATCCTCGCCATCGAGTACCTGCTGGCCGCCCAGGCATTCGAATTCCTGAAGGACCAGCGTTTCGGCGCCGGTACCGACACCGCCTGGCGCCTGTTGCGTGAGCGCGTTGCGGCCTACGACCAGGATCGCTGGCTGGCACCGGACATCGCCAGCGCGGCCTCGATTTTGAAAGACCCGACATTGCTGCAAAACGCTTTACCGACCCTGAACTGATATCGACCCAGCCAGCGTGCCAAGGCGCTAACCCCCTTAAAAAGCGGGAAGCGACGGACAACGGAATTATCCGGAGCGTCTGGTTAGTTAATAGAAAACTCTCAAAAGGAGAATGAATGTGACTGCGCTGAACCTTATCCCAGGCCAACTGAGCCTTGCCCAACTGCGTGCCGTGTACCAACAACCGGTCAGCGTTACGCTGGACGACAGTGCATCGGAGCAAATCGAAGCCAGCGTTGCCTGTGTGGAACAGATCCTCGCGGAAAACCGCACGGCCTACGGCATCAACACCGGTTTCGGCCTGCTGGCCTCGACCCGTATTGCCAGCGAAGACCTGGAAAACCTCCAGCGCTCGCTGGTGCTGTCCCACGCCGCCGGTGTCGGCGAGCCGATCTCCGACGCCCTGGTGCGCCTGATCATGGTGCTTAAGGTCAACAGCCTGAGCCGTGGCTTCTCCGGTATTCGCCGGGTAGTGATCGACGCGCTGATCGCCCTGATCAACGCCGAGGTCTACCCGCACATCCCATTGAAAGGCTCGGTCGGTGCGTCCGGCGACCTGGCGCCCCTGGCCCACATGTCGCTGGTACTGCTGGGCGAAGGCAAGGCCCGTTACAAAGGTGAATGGCTGCCGGCCACCGAGGCACTGAAAGTCGCGGGCCTGACCCCGCTGACCCTGGCCGCCAAAGAAGGCCTGGCCCTGCTCAATGGCACTCAAGTGTCGACCGCTTACGCCCTGCGTGGCCTGTTCGAAGGTGAAGACCTGTTCGCTGGCGCCCTGGCGCTGGGTGGCCTGACCGTTGAAGCGGTACTGGGCTCGCGCTCGCCGTTCGATGCGCGGATCCATGCTGCCCGTGGCCAGAAAGGCCAGATCGACGCTGCCGCGGCTTACCGCGACCTGCTGGGCGAGCGCAGTGAAGTGTCCGATTCGCACGAGAACTGCGAGAAGGTTCAGGACCCGTACTCCCTGCGTTGCCAGCCACAAGTCATGGGCGCCTGTCTGACCCAGTTCCGCCAGGCCGCTGAAGTGTTGGCGATCGAAGCCAACGCCGTATCGGACAACCCGCTGGTGTTCGCGGCTGAAGGTGACGTGATCTCCGGCGGTAACTTCCACGCCGAACCCGTTGCCATGGCCGCCGACAACATGGCCCTGGCCATCGCTGAAATCGGCTCCCTTAGCGAACGCCGCATCTCGTTGATGATGGACAAGCACATGTCGCAACTGCCGCCGTTCCTGGTGGCCAACGGTGGCGTGAACTCCGGCTTCATGATCGCCCAGGTAACCGCGGCCGCACTGGCCAGCGAGAACAAGGCGTTGTCCCATCCGCATTCGGTGGACAGCCTGCCGACTTCCGCCAACCAGGAAGACCATGTGTCCATGGCTCCGGCGGCTGGCAAGCGCCTGTGGGAAATGGCCGAGAACACCCGTGGTGTCCTGGCGGTCGAGTGGCTGGCTGCCTGCCAGGGCCTGGACCTGCGCGACGGCCTGAAAACCTCGTCGAAACTGGAAAAAGCCCGCAGCACCTTGCGCGCCAAAGTGCCGTTCTACGAGAAAGACCGTTTCTTCGCACCGGACATCAATGCCGCGAGCGAGCTGCTGGCATCGCGCTGCCTGAATGAGCTGGTCGTAGCGAAGTTGCTGCCGAGCCTGTAAGTCCGATGATCGTTCCCACGCAGGAGCGTGGGAACGATCAACATGACGATTTCCCCGATAAGAATAATTAGGGACGAGAAATGCAACAGCCAGATAAAGGCTTGAAACGCGGGCTATCCGCCCGACATATTCGCTTCATGGCACTGGGGTCGGCGATCGGCACCGGGCTTTTCTACGGTTCTGCCTCGGCCATCCAGATGGCCGGCCCGGCCGTGCTGCTGGCCTACCTGATTGGTGGCGCAGCGGTGTTCATGGTCATGCGCGCCCTCGGCGAGATGGCGGTGCACAACCCGGTTGCAGGCTCTTTCGGTCAGTACGCCAGCACCTACCTGGGGCCGATGGCCGGCTTCATCCTGGGGTGGACCTATGCCTTCGAGATGATCATCGTCTGCCTAGCGGACGTCACTGCGTTCGGCATCTATATGGGCTTCTGGTTCCCGGAGGTCGCACGCTGGGTCTGGGTATTGGGCATCGTGCTCCTGATTGGTGGGCTTAACCTGTGCAACGTCAAAGTCTTCGGTGAGATGGAGTTCTGGCTGTCGCTGCTGAAAGTCGCTGCCATCGTCGCGATGATCCTCGGCGGTTTCGGCATCATGCTGTTCGGGATCGGTTCCGCCAGCACCGAACAGGCCACCGGCCTGGACAACCTCTGGGCCCATGGCGGCTTCATGCCTAATGGCATCGGTGGCGTGATCGCATCGTTGGCCGTGGTGATGTTCGCTTTCGGTGGCATCGAAATCATCGGCATCACGGCGGGTGAAGCCAAGGACCCACAGCGGGTGATTCCAAGGGCGATCAATGCGGTGCCACTGCGGATTCTGCTGTTCTACGTGCTGACGTTGTTTGTACTGATGGCCATCTATCCGTGGCCGCAGATTGGCAGCCAGGGCAGCCCGTTCGTGCAGATCTTCGACAACCTGGGCATCAGCTCGGCGGCGACAATCCTCAACATCGTGGTGATCTCGGCGGCGGTTTCGGCGATCAACAGCGACATCTTTGGCGCCGGCCGCATGATGTACGGTCTGGCCCAGCAAGGTCATGCACCAAAAAGTTTTGCCCAATTGTCGAAACAGGGCGTGCCCTGGATGACCGTGGTGGTCATGGGTGCAGCGTTGCTCGGCGGCGTGGTGTTGAACTACCTGATCCCGAAAGACGTGTTCCTGGTGATCGCCTCGATTGCGACCTTCGCGACCGTCTGGGTCTGGTTGATGATCCTGATCACTCAGGTGGCCATGCGTCGCTCCATGACTCGCGAGCAAGTCGCTCAGTTGCACTTCCCGGTTCCGTTCTGGCCTTATGCGCCGGCGGCGGCGATTGTGTTCATGCTGTTCGTCTTCGGCGTACTGGGTTACTTCCCAGATACCCAGGCGGCGTTGGTGGTCGGCGCGGTGTGGATCGTGCTGCTGGTGATCGCTTACAAGCTGTGGGTCAAACCGGCGGCCGGGCAAGCGGTCGAGGTCACCCCCGACTCTTCTTTGTCCCATCGATAACCTAACGGAGGCCTCGGATGAAAACTCTCTGGCAACACTGCCACGTTGCAAGCATGGCGCAGGGCACTTACTCGATCATCGAGGATGCCGCCATCGTGACGTCAGGTGCGCACATTGAGTGGATCGGTCCACGTAGCGAGCTGCCGTCCGATTATTACCCCGAGGTCCATGACCTCGCGGGGGCCTGGGTCACTCCGGGCCTGATCGACTGCCACACCCATACGGTGTTCGGCGGTAACCGCAGCGGCGAGTTCGAACAACGTCTGCAGGGCGTCAGTTATGCCGAGATCGCAGCCGCCGGTGGTGGCATTGCCAGCACCGTGCGCGCGACTCGCGCAGCAAGCGAGGACGAACTGTTTGCCAGCGCCGCCAAGCGCTTGAAAAGCCTGCTGCGTGACGGTGTGACCAGCATCGAGATGAAATCCGGTTATGGCCTGGACTTGGCCAGCGAGCGGAAAATCCTGCGGGTGATCCGTCGTCTTGGCGCCGAACTGCCTGTCAGCGTGCGCAGCACCTGCCTGGCCGCTCACGCCTTGCCGCCGGAGTATGCCGACCGCGCCGACGACTACATCGACCATATCTGCAGCGAAATGCTTCCGGCACTGGCAGCCGAAGGGCTGGTGGATGCGGTGGATGCGTTCTGCGAGTACCTGGCGTTTTCGCCGGCCCAGGTCGAGCGGGTGTTCATCGCTGCACAGAAACTCGGTTTGCCGGTGAAACTGCACGCCGAGCAACTGTCGTCCCTGCACGGTTCCAGCCTGGCGGCGCGTTATCACGCGTTGTCGGCCGATCATCTGGAGTTCATGACCGAAGACGATGCCATTGCCATGGCTGCCTCCGGTACCGTTGCCGTGTTACTGCCGGGTGCTTTCTATTTCCTGCGTGAAACCCAGTTGCCGCCAATGGAGGCCTTGCGCAAGCACCAGGTGAAGATCGCCATCGCCAGCGACCTCAACCCCGGTACTTCGCCGGCGTTGTCGGTGCGCTTGATGCTGAACATGGCCTGCACCTGTTTCCGTATGACCCCGGAAGAAGCCCTGGCCGGCGCGACCATTCATGCGGCCACGGCCTTGGGCATGGAACAGACCCACGGTTCGCTGGAAGTCGGCAAGGTCGCTGACTTTGTCGCCTGGCAGATCGATCGTCCGGCCGACCTGTCGTACTGGTTGGGCGGCGACCTGGAAAAACGCGTCGTGCGTCACGGCGTTGAAGTCGAGTTATAGGAGAACAGCTGTGGATAAGGTTCTGAACTTCAAACAAGGCCGGGTGCCGCTGCTGATCAGCATGCCCCATGCCGGTGTGCGCCTGACGCCTGCGGTGGAAGCCGGTTTGATCCCTGAGGCACACAGCCTGCCGGATACGGACTGGCACATTCCAACGCTCTACGCGTTCGCCGCTGAACTGGGCGCCAGCACCCTGGCGGCGGAGTATTCGCGGTTCGTTATCGACCTCAATCGTCCGTCCGACGACAAGCCGCTGTACGTCGGTGCGACCACCGGCCTGTACCCGGCAACGCTGTTTGATGGCGTGCCGTTGTTCCGCGAAGGGCTGGAGCCGTCCGCGCAGGAACGTGCCACCTACCTGGAACAGATCTGGACGCCGTACCACAGCACCTTGCAGCAGGAGTTGGCGCGGCTCAAAGCCGAATTCGGCTACGCGCTGCTGTTCGATGCCCACTCGATCCGCTCGATCATCCCGCATCTGTTCGATGGCAAACTGCCGGACTTCAACCTGGGCACCTTCAATGGCGCCAGTTGCGATCCACAGCTTGCGACTAAACTGGAAGCGATCTGCGCCCGCCACCCGGACTACAGCCATGTACTCAACGGGCGCTTCAAGGGGGGGCACATCACCCGGCATTACGGAAACCCGGCAGAAAACATTCATGCGGTGCAACTGGAGTTGGGCCAGTGCACCTATATGGAAGAGTTCGAGCCGTTCCGCTATCGCCCTGACCTGGCGGCGTCGACCCAGGTGGTGTTGAAAGAACTGCTGCAAGGGCTACTGGCCTGGGGGCAGAGGCACTACGCAAGCTGAGGTGACCCCCTGTGGCGAGGGAGCAAGCTCCCTCGCCACATCGGTTCACTTCAGATTGCCGAAAGCCTGAAACATTCCCTCAATTTCTCCAAGGACATGCTCATTGCACCATTCGGGTTTATGATGCCGGACGGCAGAATAATAGAAGTCCCCCCAGGGATGACCTCGACCCCTTACGGAGCGCGCAATGCAGACTTTGTACCCGCAGATCAAACCCTACGCCCGGCACGATCTGGCCGTCGATGAAACCCACACGCTGTATGTCGACGAGAGCGGTTCACCGGAAGGTTTGCCGGTGGTGTTCATTCATGGTGGCCCGGGGGCGGGTTGCGATGCACAGAGCCGGCGCTACTTCGATCCGAATCTGTATCGTATTGTCACCTTCGATCAGCGTGGTTGCGGCCGTTCGACCCCGCACGCCAGCCTGGAAAACAACACCACCTGGGATCTGGTCGCTGACCTGGAGCGGATTCGCCAGCATCTGGGCATCGAGAAATGGGTGCTGTTCGGTGGCTCCTGGGGCTCGACCCTGTCCCTGGCTTATGCGCAAACCCATCCTGAGCGTGTGCACGGTCTGATTCTGCGCGGGATCTTTCTTTGCCGCCCGCAGGAAATCGAATGGTTCTACCAGGCCGGCGCCAGCCGCCTGTTCCCTGACTACTGGCAGGACTACATCGCGCCCATCCCCCACGACGAACGCGACGACCTGCTCACTGCATTCCACAAGCGCCTGGTCGGTAACGACCAGATTGCCCAGATGCACGCGGCCAAGGCCTGGTCGCTCTGGGAGGGCCGCACGGCCACCCTGCGCCCGAACCCGCTGGTGGTCGATCGCTTCTCCGAGCCGCAGCGTGCGCTGTCGATTGCCCGGATCGAATGCCACTATTTCACCAACAATGCGTTTCTCGAGCCTGACCAGTTGATCCGCAACATGGGCAAGATCGCCCATTTGCCGGGGGTCATCGTCCACGGCCGCTACGACGTGATCTGCCCGCTGGACAATGCCTGGGAGTTGCATCAGAACTGGCCCAACAGCGAACTGCAGGTGATCCGCGACGCCGGTCACGCGGCTTCCGAACCGGGCATCACCGATGCCTTGGTGCGCGCAGCCAGCCAGATGGCGCGGCGCTTGCTCGATCTGCCGCCTGAAGAAGCATGAAGGGCCTGCTACAGCGCGTGCGTGGCGCGCGAGTCGAAGTGGCGGGGGAGATTGTGGGCGCTGTCGACCAGGGGCTACTGGTGCTGGTGGCCGTGGAACCGGACGACACGCAGGCCAGCGCCGACAAACTTCTGCATAAGCTGCTTAACTATCGGGTGTTCAGCGACGCCGAGGGCAAGATGAATCTGTCCTTGGCCGACGTCGAGGGTGGTTTGCTGTTGGTCTCGCAGTTCACCCTGGCAGCCGACACCAAAAACGGGTTGCGCCCGAGCTTTTCCACCGCTGCCCCTCCGGCACTGGGAGAGGCGCTTTTTGACTATTTATTAGCCAGGGCGCAACAGTTGCATGGCAAAGTAGCATCAGGCAGATTTGGCGCGGATATGCAGGTGCACCTGGTCAATGACGGCCCGGTGACCTTCCTGTTGCAGACCTGAAAGCGTTTGAAACATCTTTTCGGGCGTATTTCAGGGTGAAACAGGGGTTTTTCGCGATAAATACTTTGTTACCCCTGATGCGTTGTAACGCGGGCTACTAGATAATCCCGCGCTACGGGGATCAGCGTTCGTTGGCCCATTTTTGACTTAGGTAGAGACTTGTTCGCGACCGTTTGGGGAATCATTTTGCCCCAGCGGAGTCGGAACAATGCTCGCCAACCTGGCGCATAGATAGCTAGCCGTTGGTTTTTTGATTTGTTTTCGGCGAGGGTTGCTCGTGATTGTTAGTCCCTGTAATGCACCAAGAATGTCTGCCAAACGGTTACGTAATGCACTGGTGACGGGCTCTGCACTGCTTTGCCTGCTCAGCGCCGGCCAACTTTGGGCATTCAACCTGGATGATGTGGCGGTCAAGGCAAAAGAGCTGGCCGGGAAGAAGTACGAAGCCCCGCGCAGCAATCTGCCGAACGAATTCCGTGAGATGAAGTTCGCGGATTATCAAAAAATCCGCTTCCTGACCGAAAAAGCCGAATGGGCCAACAAGAAAACCCCGTTCAAGCTGTCGTTCTATCACCAGGGCATGCACTTCGACACGCCGGTGAAGATCAACGAAATCACCGCCAGCACCGTTGAAGAGATCAAGTACGACCCGAGTCGTTTCGATTTCGGCGACGTGAAGTTCGATCCCAAGGCCACCGAGCAACTGGGTTATGCCGGTTTCCGTGTCCTGTACCCGGTCAACAAGGCCGACAAGCAAGACGAAATCATGACCATGCTCGGCGCGAGTTACTTCCGCGTGGTCGGCAAGGGCCACGTCTATGGCCTGTCTGCCCGTGGCCTGGCCATCGACACCGCACTGCCGTCGGGTGAAGAGTTCCCGCGTTTCACCGAGTTCTGGATCGAGCAGCCAAAGCCGACCGACAAGCACCTGGTGATTTTCGCCCTGCTGGATTCGCCACGCGCCACGGGTGCCTACCGCCTGACCCTGCGTCCGGGCAGCGACACCGTTGTCGACGTCAAGGCGCAGATGTTCCTGCGTGACAAGGTCAGCAAGCTGGGGATCGCCCCGCTGACCAGCATGTTCCTGTTCGGCGCCAACCAGCCGTCGAAAGTCCTGAACTACCGTCGCGAATTGCACGATTCCAGCGGTCTGTCGATCCATGCCGGTAACGGCGAGTGGATCTGGCGCCCGTTGAACAACCCGAAACACCTGGCCGTGAGCAACTTCCAGGTTGAGAACCCGCGTGGTTTCGGTCTGCTGCAGCGTGGTCGTGACTTCAGTCATTACGAAGACCTCGATGACCGTTACGACAAGCGCCCAAGCGCCTGGATCGAGCCAAAAGGCGACTGGGGTAAAGGCACTGTCGACCTCGTAGAGATCCCGACCGCCGACGAAACCAACGACAACATCGTTGCCTTCTGGAGCCCGGAAAAACTGCCGGAAGCAGGTCAGCCGCTGGACTTCGCGTACCGCATGCACTGGACCATCGACGAGGCTTCCCTGCACTCGCCGGACAGCGCCTGGGTTGAACAGACCCTGCGTTCCACCGGTGACGTGAAGCAGTCCAACCTGATTCGTCAGCCGGACGGCAGCGTTGCCTACCTGGTGGACTTCGAAGGCCCGTCCCTGCAGGCCCTGCCGGAAACGGCCGAAGTGCGTAGCCAGGTGAGCGTGGGCGACAACGCCGAACTGGTCGAGAACAGCGTGCGCTACAACCCTGAAACCAAGGGCTGGCGCCTGACGCTGCGCATGAAGATCAAGGACCCGAGCAAGTCCACCGAGATGCGCGCGGCCCTGGTCAAGGACGTTACCCCTGTCGAACCTGCCAAGACCCTGGTAGCCACCTCGAACTCCGCCGTTGCCAAGGCTGACAAGGTCGCCGCCAAACAGCAGGAAAAGAAAGACAAGGAAGCCAGGCAGGCTGAAGCCCAGCAAGCTGGCAACGATGCCAAGGAAAAGGACAACAAAGACGCCAAGCAGCCTGTGGCTGCCGATGCGAATCCAGCCACACCACTCTCCACCTCAGAGTCAGCGGTTAAAACCGAGCAAGTCTTGACCGAGACCTGGAGCTATCAGTTGCCTGCCGATGAGTAATTCCCAAGCACAGCCAGAGTCTCTCAGCGAGTACCTGGCCCACCTGCCAATGACCGATGAGCAGCGCGCCGAACTGGCGGGCTGCAAGTCCTTCAGCGAGCTGCATGAGCGCCTGTCGTCCAAGACGTTCGACGAACCGGTCGAGGCTGCACAAGCCTCGGTGGGTCGTCGGCTGACCCTCAATTCCGCGCAGGAGTTGGAGGACGCCGAGATGCTGGCGCTCGACGCCAGCGGTCGGGTGTGCCTGAAAGCCACCCCGCCGATTCGTCGGACCAAGGTCGTCCCCGAGCCATGGCGTACCAACATCCTGGTGCGTGGCTGGCGTCGCCTGACCGGGCGTACCAACCCGCCGAACCCGCCGAAAGATGAGCGTGTGTTGCCGGCCGCGCGCTGGCGCACCGTCGGTTCGATCCGTCGCTACATCCTGTTGGTGCTGATGCTCGGCCAGACCATCGTCGCCGGCTGGTACATGAAAGGCATCATGCCGTACCAGGGCTGGTCGTTCGTCGACCTGGACGAGGTTCTGCACCAGCCACTGATGCAAACCGCCACCCAGGTGCTGCCGTATGCCTTGCAAACCAGCATCCTGATTCTGTTCGGGATTCTGTTCTGCTGGGTCTCGGCCGGTTTCTGGACGGCGCTGATGGGCTTCCTCGAGTTGCTCACCGGGCATGACAAGTACCGTATTTCCGGCAAAAGCGCCGGTAACGAGCCGATTCCCAAGGACGCTCGTACCGCCTTGGTGATGCCGATCTGCAACGAAGACGTCCCGCGGGTGTTCGCCGGTTTGCGCGCGACCTTCGAGTCGGTCGCCGCGACGGGTGACCTGGATCGATTCGACTTCTTCGTCCTCAGTGACAGCAACGACTCCGACATCTGCGTGGCCGAGCAGCAGGCCTGGCTGGACGTCTGCCGCGAAGCCAAGGGCTTCGGCAAGATCTTCTATCGCCGCCGTCGCCGCCGCGTGAAGCGCAAGAGCGGTAACCTCGACGACTTCTGCCGTCGTTGGGGCGGTGACTACAAGTACATGGTCGTGCTCGACGCTGACTCGGTGATGAGCGGCGAGTGCCTGACCAGTCTGGTGCGTTTGATGGAAGCCACGCCGGACGCCGGGATCATCCAGACCGCGCCGCGTGCGTCGGGCATGGACACCCTGTATGCGCGCATGCAGCAGTTCGCTACCCGTGTCTACGGTCCGCTGTTCACGGCTGGCCTGCACTTCTGGCAACTGGGCGAATCCCACTACTGGGGTCACAACGCGATCATCCGCATGAAGCCGTTCATCGAGCACTGCGCCCTGGCGCCGTTGCCCGGTAAAGGTGCCTTTGCGGGGGCCATCCTGTCCCACGACTTCGTTGAAGCCGCGCTGATGCGCCGTGCCGGCTGGGGCGTGTGGATTGCCTACGACCTGCCGGGCAGCTATGAAGAACTGCCGCCGAACCTGCTGGATGAACTCAAGCGTGACCGTCGCTGGTGCCACGGCAACCTGATGAACTTCCGCCTGTTCCTGGTCAAGGGCATGCACCCGGTGCACCGTGCGGTGTTCCTGACCGGCGTGATGTCCTACCTGTCGGCACCGTTGTGGTTCTTCTTCCTGGTGTTGTCGACGGCGCTGCTGGCGGTCAACACGCTGATGGAGCCGCAGTACTTCCTGGAGCCGCGCCAGCTGTATCCGCTGTGGCCGCAATGGCATCCGGACAAGGCCATCGCCCTGTTCTCGACCACCATCGTGCTGCTGTTCCTGCCGAAGTTGCTGAGCATCATCCTGATCTGGGCCAAGGGCGCGAAAGAGTTCGGCGGCAAGTTCAAGGTGACGATGTCGATGCTGCTGGAGATGTTGTTCTCCATGCTGCTGGCGCCAGTACGGATGATCTTCCACACCCGTTTCGTGCTCGCCGCGTTCCTCGGTTGGGCCGCGACCTGGAACTCGCCACAGCGTGACGACGACTCCACGCCGTGGAGCGAAGCGGTCAAGCGCCACGGTCCGCAGACCCTGCTGGGCTTCTTCTGGGCCTTGCTGGTGATCTGGCTGAACCCGAGCTTCCTGTGGTGGCTGGTGCCGATCGTTGGCTCGCTGATGCTGTCGATCCCGGTGTCGGTGATCTCCAGTCGCGTGGGCCTGGGCCTGAAGTCCCGTGACGAGAGCCTGTTCCTGATTCCTGAGGAGTACAATCCGCCACAGGCCTTGCTGGCGACCGACCAGTACACCCACGAAAACCGTTGGCATGCCCTGAACGACGGCTTTATCCGTGCCGTGGTCGACCCGCAGCAGAACGCCCTGGCGTGCTCGCTGGCGACTTCGCGTCACGGTCAGGCCGAGCCGATCGAGTGGCTGCGCACCGAGCGGGTCAGGCATGCCCTGAAAGTCGGGCCTGCCGGGTTGAACAACCATGACCGCCTGCAACTGCTCAGCGATCCGGTGGCCCTGGCTCGCCTGCATGAGCAGGTCTGGAGCGAAGGCCATGCCGAGTGGCTGGGCGCGTGGCGAGACTCGGTGAAAGCCGATCCTCACGCACCGCTGTTGCCGCTCAAGCCGGTCATGACCCAGGCGCAACTGGCCTGATGAGAAAGCCCCGCTAACCCGCGGGGCTTTTTTTTAGCGGATTTTCTGTAACCCCTTGTGCAAACGGCCGAGTGCGTTAGCATCGCTCCCTTCTTTGGTACGCCCGGACAATTTTTTGTCCGTATCTGTCGGTTTTCCAAAGGAAAACGGCGGTTTGCGCGCCTTACTACAAAAAGATTGGGGACTTTGATGATGAAGAAGTATCTCTCGATGCTGCTGCTCGGCGTCACGGCACTGGTTGCAGTCAACGCGGCGCAAGCCGGCGCCATCGATGACGCGGTCAAGCGCGGCACGCTGAAAGTCGGCATGGACCCGACTTACATGCCGTTCGAAATGACCAACAAGCGCGGCGAAATCATCGGCTTCGAAGTCGACCTCCTCAAGGCCATGACCAAGGCCATGGGCGTCAAGCTGGAGCTGGTCTCCACCGGCTATGACGGGATCATCCCGGCCCTGTTGACCGACAAGTTCGACATGATCGGCAGCGGCATGACCCTGACCCAGGAGCGTAACCTGCGCCTGAACTTCAGCGAACCCTTCATCGTGGTCGGCCAGACCCTGCTGATCCGCAAGGAACTGGAAGGCACCATCAAGTCCTACAAAGACCTGAACACCGCTGACTACCGCATCACCTCCAAGCAGGGCACCACCGGCGAGATGGTCGCCAGGAAGCTGATCTCCAAGGCCAAGTACCACGGCTACGACAACGAGCAGGAAGCCGTGCTCGACGTGGTCAACGGCAAGGCCGATGCCTTTATCTACGACGCACCGTACAACGTGGTCGCGGTCAACAAGGTTGGCAACGGCAAGCTGGTGTTCCTCGACAAGCCGTTCACCTACGAGCCACTGGCCTTCGGTCTGAAGAAGGGCGACTACGACAGCCTCAACTTCATTAACAACTTCCTGCACCAGATCCGCGAAGACGGCACCTACGATCGCATCCATGACAAGTGGTTCAAAGACACCGCTTGGCAAAAAGACATGGAGTAAGGGCCAGTAAATGATCGTTCCCACGCTCCGCGTGGGAATACCGCCCGGGACGCTCCGCGTCCCTTCGCTGGCGTGACGCAGAGCGTCACAGGATGCATTCCCACGCAGAGCGTGGGAACGAGCGAATTTCAGAGTCTTACAGATGAAACATAAAAAAGCCCAATGGCCCTGGCACGTGCTGACCGTGCTGGTGCTGATCGGCATGGCTGGCGCGTTGTATTACGCCACCTCGCTGATGTCCTACGAGTGGCGCTGGAACCGCGTGCCGCAGTACTTCGCCTACCACGCCGAAGAAACCCAGCGTGCCGCCGACATCTCCACCGTCAGTGAACTGGTGCGCAAGGGCGACAAAGCGCAAGTGACCCTGCGCAACGATGCCGGCACCGAACAAGTGCTGACCGTCGACGACAACAGCCTGCAAGTGGCCCGTGGCGACGATGTGGCCGAGGGCGACGTGATTGGTGTCACCCGGCATTGGGCCGCGGGGCCGCTGATGTGGGGCCTCTGGACCACCTTGTGGCTGTCCGTGGTGTCCGGTGTGCTCGGGTTGCTGATCGGGCTGGCAACGGGCCTGTGCCGGCTGTCGAATAACCCGACCTTGCGTGACCTGTCGATCGTCTACATCGAACTGGTGCGTGGTACGCCGCTGCTGGTGCAGATCTTCATTTTCTACTTCTTCATCGGCACGGTGCTGAACCTGTCTCGCGAGTTCGCCGGGATCGCCGCGCTGTCGCTGTTCACCGGTGCCTATGTGGCCGAGATCATTCGTTCCGGCGTACAGTCGATTGCCCGTGGGCAGAACGAAGCGGCTCGCTCGCTGGGCCTGAATGCCAGCCAGTCGATGCGCCACGTGGTGCTGCCGCAGGCGTTCAAGCGCGTGTTGCCGCCGTTGGCGGGGCAGTTCATCAGCCTGGTCAAGGACACCTCGCTGGTGTCGGTGATCGCCATCACCGAACTGCTGAAAAGTGGCCGTGAAGTCATCACCACCTCGTTCTCGCCGTTCGAAATCCTGTTCTGCGTGGCCGGGCTGTACCTGTTGATCAACCTGCCGCTGTCGAAAATGGCCAGCCGGCTTGAGCGGAGGCTCGCGCAAAGTGATTGAAGTCCGCGATCTGATAAAAGTCTTCGACACCCGTGGCCAGGTGGTTCGCGCGGTGGATAACGTCACCACCCAAGTGGCCAAGGGCGAAGTGCTGGTGGTGATCGGTCCGTCCGGCTCCGGCAAGTCGACCTTCCTGCGCTGTCTCAATGGCCTGGAAGAGTTCGATTCCGGCTCGGTGAGTATCGACGGCCTGCAACTGGCCGACCCGAAAACCGACGTCAACGCCTATCGCCGTGAAGTCGGCATGGTGTTCCAGCACTTCAACCTGTTCCCGCACATGACGGTGCTGGAAAACCTGTGCCTGGCGCAGAAGGTCGTGCGCAAGCGCGGCAAGAAGGAGCGCGAGGCCAAGGCCATGGCGCTGCTGGAAAAGGTCGGTATTGCGCAGAAGGCCCACGAGTTCCCGTCACGCCTGTCCGGCGGTCAACAACAGCGGGTGGCAATCGCCCGGGCGTTGGCGATGGAGCCCAAGGTCATGCTGTTCGACGAACCGACCTCGGCGCTCGATCCGGAAATGGTCGGCGAAGTGCTGGACGTGATGAAAACCCTGGCCGTGGAAGGCATGACCATGGTGTGCGTCACCCACGAGATGGGCTTTGCCCGGGAAGTGGCGGATCGGGTGTTGTTCTTCGATCATGGAAAACTGCTGGAAGACGCCTCGCCGGCCGAGTTCTTCGATGCGCCAAAGGATCCGCGGGCGCAGGCGTTCTTGCGCCAGGTCCTGTAACGGCGTCGCCCCTGAGCGTTCCCGTGGGAATGCTCAGGGGCTCCCTTCGTTCACCGATTCAGCGTGAAGCGCTAAATCGCCGAATGGTTCGTGCGTTCATTCAAGGGTCGGCAATAAATCCACGGAGCGGTAAATACATGGAATGTATCTTTTGCACAATGCTCGCCGGTCAGGCGCCCATGCACCTGATCTGGGAAGACGATGCCCACGCGGCCTTCCTGTCCAGTCGCCCTAACACCCCGGGTTTTTCGGTCGTTGTGCCCAAGCAGCACGTTGGCAGCTATGCGTTTGCCCAGTCTGACGAAGTGTTGTCGGCGCTGATGATCGCCGCGAAAAAAGTCGCGCTGTTGATCGACAAAGCGCTTCCGGACGTAGGCCGAACCGGCCTGATGCTTGAGGGCTATGGCGTTGACCATTTGCACGCCAAGCTCTTTCCCATGCACGGGACGGGCGACTCAAGCGCCTTCAAGCCCATCAGCTCCAATGTCGACAAGTTCTTCGAGCGCTACGAAGGCTATATCTCGTCCCATGATTTCAAGGGCGAGGCCACCCAGGACTTGGCGGGCATGGCGCAGCATATTCGTGGTGTTGGCGACATCGAGGTATAAACTAGCGGCTGCTCCTCATTCCAAACGTTAAAGCCAAACGCAGGTGTGCCTTGCAGCACGCCACGATAACTCTCGGGTGGTTGAAGGGAGGCTAAAATGTCTTGCTGCCTCTCGCGTTGTTCAGTGCAATGCATCGCTCCACGACGCCAGTGTCTTGAAGGAAATCAGCATTTATAATGTTGAACGATTGTTGCAGGGGGCTGAAAACTTCATCCCAGATACTATTGCCATTCTTTATGCGTACAGGGCCGTTAGCCACGGTGTATGCGGTAGCTGATAGGGAGTTGAGAGCGCCTTTTGCTGATTCATTTCTGGACCTCTGAATGAACGCCATTAGTTGGCTCTCTGATGTAATGTTATTGCCAGACCAACGGTGTTGGATCGTCGGCCAGTAACCTCCCTGACTCCAGCAAATAATGATGTTTTTCCCGGGGTAAGTCTGACGAATTTCTTCAAGCGTCAGTGCGCTCGCGGTAGGAGGAATCAATAGGTTGGCCAAGGTGCTGAGTTTGTTCTTACAGCGCTGGATCGCATTGTTAAGGTTTCGTCCTGGACTATAAGAGTGAATGTCCAATATGATGATCTCACCGCGATTGGCTTCAGCGAATGAGCGTACTGAAGATACACATCGGTCGAGACTACGGCCTTGGATTCCATGCTGGCAGGTGATATTTTCCACGAACCTGTATTTTGGAATTTTCGAGCCGCCGACATCTTTTTTGTAACTGTTGTCGACGATGCGCAGGTCGAGAACGCGAGCGCCATGGTTCATTTGAACGGAGAATATATGGTCCTGGCAAACCGCCCAGTGTCTGCTTATGGGCTCGGCCACACCTTTATCCATACCTGAGTTGTGGGCCGATGGCAGCGCAAGCTCATGAAGTTTTAAGTGCTTGATAGTGTTGTAGATGGATTGCATCCAGGAAGTGTGTCTGCTATTGCGTGCTGTGCTATTCATTGTAGTTGCCCTCATGTAATAAAAGGCAGCTGACTTTGCGGGTCGTCGGTTTTAAATGGTGTTGTGGTTGTTTTGCTGGGTTGCTTGATTTGCAAAGTCGAAGCCTGGGTTTGTGTAAGGCTTTAACTTAGCATAAGGATTGGTTAGTGAGTGTTGTATGTGTTTCTAATGTTTTTGTTGGGTGCTGTGCTGTTTTGATGTTTGGTGAAGTTTGTTTTTCATTTTTAATATTTGGTTTTAATGTTTGTTTAACAGTGTGTGCTGGCCTCCTTCCCATATGGGAGGAGGCATTTCACACCGGTCTCAAACTTTGAACTTGCCCACCAACATCTGCAGATGCGCCCCCAATCGCGCCAGTTCGACGCTGGAGGCGGCGGTTTCTTCGCTGGCGGCCGAAGTCTGTTCGGATACATCACGCACATTCAGCACGCTACGGTTGATCTCTTCGGCCACAGCGCTTTGTTGCTCGGCTGCGGCGGCAATCTGCTGGTTCATCGCCTGAATCGCTGAAACGGTGCGGGTGATGTTGTCCAGCGAGCCGCCGGCGCGACGTGTCAGTTCGACGCTGCTGTCGGTGAGGCTGCGGCTGTTGTCCAGGATGGTGGCGACCTGTTGGGTGCCGCTCTGCAGACCGACAATCAATTCCTCGATCTCTTCGGTGGACTTCTGGGTGCGTTGCGCCAGGCTGCGCACTTCATCGGCGACCACGGCAAAGCCACGACCGGCTTCACCGGCACGCGCGGCCTCGATGGCGGCGTTGAGGGCCAGCAGGTTGGTTTGCTGGGCCACGGACTTGATCACGTCCAGGACGCTGCCGATCTTGTCGCTCTCGCGCTTCAGATCGCCCATGGCGACCGTGGAGTGGCCGACCTCGGTCGCCAGGCGCTCGATCTGGGCGATGGCTTGGCCGACCACCTTGTCACCTTCACGGGCCTGCTGGTCGGCAGCGACGGCGGCTTCGGAGGCTTCCTCGGCGTTGCGCGCGACTTCCTGGACGGTGGCGGCCATTTCGTTCATGGCCGTGGCCACCTGGTCGGTTTCCACCTTCTGGCTGTTGACCCCGGCGCTGGTCTGCTCGGTCACGGCGGAGAGTTGTTCGGCGGCGCTGGCTATCTGCGTCACGCCATCGCTGATACCTCCGATCAGTTCGCGCAGGCCGACGCTCATGCTCTGTATGGCGCGTTGCAACTGGCCCAGTTCATCGCGACGCTGCGAGATGAGGTTGTGGGTCAGGTCGCCAGCGGCAATGCGCTCGGCGACCTTGAGGGTCTGGGTCAGCGGGATGATGATCTGCCGGGTAATGGCCCAGGCGGCGAGCAGGCCGAACACCAGTGCCAGCACGGTAGCCAGCAGCAGGGTGTTCTTGGCGTGGGCGGCGTCAGTGTCACGCACGACGGTCTGCGAGGTGGTGAGTTGTTTGCTCAAGTCCATCAGCAGGTCACCCTGGCCGGACATGTCCTTGAGGGCCGTGGCGCTGGCCAGTTGGGCGTCGCGGAACCGGGCGACGGCCGCGCGGTAGCCGATCAGCGCGTCGCTGGCCTGTTGCAGGTTGCCGACGTGCTGCTCCGGCAGTTGCCCGGGCAAGGTCTTGAGGTATTTCAGGGCATTGTCGATGGCGTCCAGTGCCGGTTGCTGGGCCTCGACCTTGCCGCTGTAGGTGTAGCCGCGCACCTGGAAACGCGCTTGCTGCAGTAGCTTGCCGAGCTCGATGACAGCGTTGAACTGGCTGACGTTATCGCCCTGCAGCAGGGCTTTTTCGACCTCGGCCACGCGGGCCACGGCATGGTCGGCGGTGGCGCCGAGCTGGGCGCGGGCGGCTTCGCGGTTGGCGGTGGCCTGGGTCATGTCGGCAAAGGCGTGCCGGTATTTGCTGACGGCCTCCAGTTGCTGGTTGAGCAGGGCCAGGTCAGCCGGTTGCTCAATCATCGTCAGTGCGCTTTTGAGGCCGCTGTCGAGCTTGTTCAGCAGGTCAGTCACGGCAGCGGGGCCTTGTTCGCCACGACGCATTTCATAGTCCATGCGGGCGATACGCAGGTCTTTGGTCAGCTCGTTGAGGCTGGAGATGTAACCCAGCTTATCGCCGCGGCTGATGATGCTGCTCATTCCCGACCAGCCGTTGACGGTGATCAACAGGGTCAACAGCAGTACCAGGCCAAAGCCGATGCCCAGCTTGCGATTGACGCTCACGTTGCCCAGATTTTCGGCTAACCATCGGTACATGCTGCGCACTCCCCATTAATTGGAATTATGGAGAGCCTATCGGCAGGGGGAGGGAATTCTGTAGGAGTACCGCGCTGTCCGGGCAGGTAACTACGGGTGGCGAGGGAGCAAGCGCCCTCGCCACATGGGGTCAGAACAGTCGCGAGAGCAGGGCCGTGACGGCGGTCTCAACCCGCAGGATGCGTTCGCCGAGCTGTACCGGTTGCAGGCCGGCCTTGCCCAGCAAATCGATTTCGTAGGGGATCCAGCCGCCTTCCGGGCCGATGGCCAGGGTGACCGGCTCGTCCAGCCCGCGCGGGCAGGGCGGGAAGTTGCCCGGATGACCGACCAGCCCCAGGGTGCCGTCGGTGATGGCGGGCAGACGGTCCTCGACGAAGGGCTTGAAGCGCTTTTCGATGACGATGTCCGGCAGCACGCTGTCGCGAGCCTGTTCCAGCCCCAGAATCAGTTGCTCGCGAATGGCTTCGGGCTCCAGAAACGGCGTCTGCCAGAAGCTTTTCTCCACCCGGTAGCTGTTGACCAGCACCACCCGTGGCACACCCATGGTGGCAACGGTCTGGAACACGCGACGCAGCATTTTCGGCCGGGGCAGGGCCAGGATCAGGGTCAGTGGCAGCTTGGCCGGGGGAGGCTGGTCGAGCGTAACCCGCAGCTCTGCTTCCGCCGGCTCCAGGCGCAGCACTTCGGCCGAACCCATCAGCCCGCCGATGCGTCCGACCCGCATGCTGTCACCCACTTCACAGCGGTGGACTTCCTGCATATGGGTCAGCCGGCGATCACGCAGGATCACCCGGTCGGCCGCAATGAAGTCGGCCTCTTCAAGGAGCAGCAGGTTCACGGTTGGGTCGCTGGTGGCTGGTCGTTGTGATCGTCAGCCGGCTGGTCGTCCGGGTGCGTGCCGCGTTTACTGATCAGGCTGCCAAACAGGATGCCCACTTCGAACAGCATCCACATCGGTACGGCCAGCAGGGTCTGGGAGAAGATGTCCGGTGGGGTAAGGATCATGCCGACCACGAAGCAGCCGATGATCACGTACGGGCGGATTTTCTTCAGGTAGGCGACGTCGACCACGCCGATCCACACCAGCAGCACCACGGCCACCGGGATCTCGAATGCCACGCCAAAGGCGAAGAACAGCGTCATGACGAAATCGAGGTAGCTGGTGATGTCGGTCATCATTTCCACGCCGGCCGGGGTGGCAGCGGCGAAGAACTTGAAGATCAGCGGGAACACCAGGAAGTAGGCGAAGGCCATGCCGGCGTAGAACAGCACGATGCTCGACACCAGCAACGGCACGGCGATGCGCTTCTCATGCTTGTACAGGCCTGGCGCGATGAAGCCCCAGATCTGATGCAGGATCACCGGAATCGCCAGGAACAGCGAGACCATCATCGTCAGTTTCAGCGGCGTCAGGAACGGCGATGAGACGTCGGTGGCGATCATCGTCGCGCCAGCGGGCAGGTACGCACGCAGAGGCGTCGAGACGAAGGTGTAGATCTGCTGGGTGAAGGCAAACAGCCCGGCGAAGATCAGGAAAATCGCCGCGACGCAGCGCAGCAGGCGAGTGCGCAACTCGGTGAGGTGCGAAACCAGCGGCATGTGCTGGTCGTTCTCTGGAATATCGCTCATGGGGCTCGCGGCGGCAGTGTTGAGTCGAGGGGAGCAGGCGCAGGGGTTGCCGCCGCAGGAGTCACCGGTGTTGCCGGTGGTGTGGCAACGACTGGCGGCACTTCAGTCGGTGCTACGGCAGGTGCAATCGACTGCTCGGCCACCGATTCAAAGGGGCTCGGTTGCTGCTGGACGGGCGTGAGGATTTTACGGGCCTCTTGCTCCAGCGACAGAATGTGCTCGTTGTGCAGCTGCCGGCGAATTTCGTCGGCGCCGATTTCACGTTCAACTTCCTGTTTGATCGCGTTGAAGCTGCGCTTGAGCCGTCCGACCCACAGGCCGGCGGTGCGCGCAGCGCCCGGCAGACGCTCGGGACCCAGCACCAGCAGGGCAACGAGGCCGACAAGCAGCAGTTCAGTGAAGCTGATACCGAACATTAGTCTGTGCTCACGAGTCTTTGCGGGTCGGCTCTTGGACTTTCTGGGCCTGCACATCGATGGTGTGCGGCTCGTTCAGGGTCGAGGCGTGTGGCTGCACGGGCGGTGCTGGTTGCGCGGTTGGCGCAGCGCCCGGCTCGGCAGGCTTTTCGTCGTCATTCATGGCCTTGCGAAAGCCCTTGATCGACTCACCGACGTCGGTGCCGAGGTTTTTCAGTTTCTTGGTACCGAATACCAGTACCACGACGACCAGGATGACGACCCAGTGTTTCCAGTCAAAAATGCCCATGTTGCTGCTCCTCTCAAATAGTTGTTCAGGCGGACGGACGCGAGGCTTTCTCGACGTGACCGGACAGGCCGAAACGGCGGTCCAGCTCGTCGAGCACCGCCTGTGGATGCTGCCCCAGTTGGGCCAGCATGACCATGCTATGGAACCACAGATCGGCGGTTTCGTAGATGACATCGCTGCAATCTCCGCTGATGGCGGCGTCTTTGGCGGCGATGATGGTCTCGACCGACTCTTCGCCGACCTTTTCCAGAATCTTGTTCAAACCCTTGTGGTACAGGCTGGCGACATAGGAGCTGTCGGCGGCTGCGCCTTTACGTTCTTCCAGCACCTGGGCCAGGCGGGTCAGGGTGTCACTCATGGGTGTGTCCTGCGCAATAGATGGCGTGCGGATCCTTGAGCACCGGGTCGACGGTTTTCCAGTCGCCGTTTTCAAAGACGCGGTAGAAACAGCTTTGGCGGCCGGTGTGACAGGCGATGTCGCCGATCTGCTCGACCATCAGGATGATCACGTCGGCGTCGCAGTCCAGGCGCATTTCATGCAGGGTTTGCACGTGCCCGGACTCTTCACCCTTGCGCCACAGCTTGCCACGCGAGCGTGACCAGTAGATGGCACGGTTCTCGAGGGCGGTCAGTTCCAGCGCTTCGCGGTTCATCCAGGCCATCATCAGCACACGCCCGGTCTTGTGATCCTGGGCGATGGCCGGCACCAGGCCGTCGCTGTCCCATTTGATCTCGTCCAGCCAGTTTTTCATCGTTGAGCCTTGAAAGCAGTTGCTAGCTTTAAGCGTCAAGCTACAAGTAAAAGCCATTCCGCTACGTTCTTTCGTCATGTGCAACGTTACAAATCTACAGGCATAAGGCAAACGTGAGTGCTACGAGCATCGCTTGAAGCTTGAAGCTTATAACTTGCAGCTGTTTCCTGCTATCGGCGAACGACCAGATACAAGCCCACGGCTACCATGATCGCCCCCGGCCAGTGGCCCAGTTCGTTCAATGGGCCGCCGGCCAGCAGGATCGCGCCGCCGGCCAGATGGGCGGTGCCGAGCAGGCGCAGGAACCAGTCGTCCGAGCGGCGGTGCCAGGCAGGTGGCGGGTTGGCCGCGTGGGGCAGGGACATGCGCTCGAGCAGGTCGCGGGTCATGTTGGCCAGGTGCGGCAGTTGCTCGACCTGACTGTGCAGGTTGCCCAGCAGGGCTTTGGGGCTCACGCGTTCGCGCATCCAGCGTTCAAGGAAGGGTTGTGCGGTGTTCCACAGGTCCAGGTCCGGGTACAGCTGACGGCCCAGGCCTTCGATGTTGAGCAGGGTCTTTTGCAGCAATACCAGCTGTGGCTGCACTTCCATGTTGAAGCGTCGCGCGGTCTGGAACAGGCGCATCAGTACTTGGCCGAAGGAAATATCCTTTAACGGCTTTTCGAAGATCGGCTCGCACACCGTGCGGATCGCCGCCTCGAATTCGTTGAGCTTGGTTTCAGCCGGCACCCAGCCCGAATCGATGTGCAACTGCGCGACGCGCCGGTAGTCACGCTTGAAGAACGCGAACAGGTTGCGTGCCAGGTAGTCCTGGTCCTCGGGGGTGAGGCTGCCGACGATCCCGCAGTCGATGGCAATGTACTGCGGGCTCCAGGGGTTCACGGTGCTGACGAAGATGTTGCCCGGGTGCATGTCGGCGTGGAAAAAGCTGTCGCGGAACACCTGGGTGAAGAAAATCTCCACGCCGCGCTCGGCGAGCATTTTCATGTCGGTGCGCTGGTCGGCCAGGGTCGCCAGGTCGGTGACCTGAATCCCGTAGATACGCTCCATCACCAGCACTTTCGGCCGGCACCAGTCCCAGTGGACCTGGGGTACGTACAGCAGTGGCGAGTCGTCGAAATTGCGTTTGAGCTGGCTGGCGTTGGCCGCCTCGCGCAGCAGGTCGAGCTCGTCGTAGATGGTTTTTTCGTAGTCGCTGACCACGTCTACCGGGTGCAGCAAGCGTGCGTCGGCAGAGAACTTTTCCGCGGCGCGGGCGAGAATGAACAGCCATGCCAGGTCTTGGGCGATGATGGGCTTGAGGCCGGGGCGGATGACCTTGACCACCACCTCTTCACCGCTTTTGAGTTGCGCGGCATGCACCTGGGCGACCGAGGCCGACGCCAGCGGCTCGATGTCGAAGCGGCTGAACACGTCGCTGATCTTCTTGCCCAGTTGATCTTCGATCAGCTTGACCGCCACCTGTGAATCGAAGGGCGGTACCCGGTCCTGCAGCAACATCAGCTCATCGGCGATGTCTTCGGGCAGCAGGTCGCGGCGGGTGGAGAGGATCTGCCCGAACTTGATAAAGATCGGCCCCAGGTCCTGCAAGGCCAGGCGCAAGCGAGCGCCCCGGCTCAGGTCCAGGGTTTTGCGCGGAAACCAGCGCCACGGCAACGCATAACGCAACGCCAGCAGGAACCACGGCAGTGGCAGGGCGAACAGCAGGTCATCGAGACGGTAGCGGATCACGACGCGCTGGATGCGCAACAAACGGCGGACGGCAAGCAGCTTCATGCGTTATCGCTTGAATCAAGGGATCGGGAGAGGCGCTCGAAGCGCGCCTCAAGACGTTCCAGGTCGAGTTTGATCTGGTCCAGCTCGCTGAACCGCGCTTCGGCTTCGCGCTGGCCGACCAGGGTGCGCGATTCTTCGGCGAGGTATTCGGCGAGGTTCTGGTTCAGGCTGGTGAATCCTTGTTGATACCAGCGTGCGCGGCTGCGCAGGTGGCCGCCAATCAGTTGCGTGGCAACCGGGCCGAGCCAGCGTGAGAGTTCATACTCCCAGTCCAGTTCCAGGTCCTGCAACACGGCGGCCAGTTCCAGCAGCACGCCGCTGTCACCGTCCAGCTCTACCTCGGTACGGTGCAGGACCGAGGTCTTGTCCTTGCTCATGGCCAGCGCCAACAGGCTCGAGGCGGGTGCGCGCAAGGTGCAGTCGGCCGCGGTTTCCCAATGGGACGCCAGCATCAGGCTTTCATCGCTGGGCAGGATGAACAGCTCAAGCGCCGGGCTGCGACACTCGACGGCAATCACCTTGCCGCTCAAATGGGCCAGGCGCGGCAGGGCTGTGCTGTCGAGCCGCAGTACCCGGTTGAGGCCGAGTTCGACACTGGCGAGCAGGCCGGCGAGCAACATCAGGGTTTGATGCCGCGGTGCAGGGCGACGATGCCGGCAGTCATGTTGTGGTAGGTCACGCGGTCGAAACCGGCTTCGACCATCATCGACTTCAGGGTTTCCTGATTCGGGTGCATGCGGATCGATTCGGCCAGGTAGCGATAGCTTTCCGGGTCATTGAGGATCAGTTTGCCGACCATCGGCATGAAGGCAAACGAGTACGCGTCATAGGCCTTGGACATCAGCGCGCTGGTGGGCTTGGAGAACTCCAGCACCAGCAGGCGGCCGCCAGGCTTGAGCACCCGCAGCATCGAGCGCAGGGCGTCTTCCTTGTGGGTAACGTTGCGCAAGCCGAAGGCGATGGTCACGCAGTCGAAGTGGTTGTCCGGGAATGGCAGCTTTTCAGCGTCGGCCTGGACGAATTCGATGTTGCCGGCCACACCCTTGTCCAGCAGACGGTCGCGACCGACCTTGAGCATGGACTCGTTGATGTCGGCCAGCACCACCTGACCGGTCGGGCCGACCAGATGGGAGAATTTGGCCGCCAGGTCGCCCGTGCCGCCGGCGATGTCCAGCACGCGATTGCCTGCGCGTACACCCGACAGTTCGATGGTGAAACGCTTCCACAGGCGGTGCATACCGCCGGACAGCACGTCGTTCATCAAGTCGTACTTGGCGGCTACCGAGTGGAACACCTCGGCGACTTTTTCCGCTTTCTGGCTTTCCGGAACGTTTTTGAAGCCGAAGTGTGTGGTGGGTTCGGCATCGCTGCCTTTGCGCTGGTCAGTCATATCGCTGTCACCAAAAGAGATTGCGCGACATTCTAATCCCCAAGGGATGCTTTGTCTTGGCAAGGCTGAAGGTAAGATGGGCAACCGTCGGGACGTTTTGACGCAGCAGGGGTCAGGATGTGCCGGCCAGGCATTCATAAATCAGGAGTCATTCAATGGCCCGTATTAGTGTTGAGCGTGCCCACAGTCTGGGTAAGGAAGCCGCCCGCGAGAAGGCCGACAAGCTGGCGAGCAAGCTGGCCGATCAGTATGGCCTGGAGCCGCAATGGTCGGGTGACACCCTGAACCTCAAGCGTTCCGGAGTGAAGGGCGCGGTGCATGTCGGCGAGGATTCGATTCGCATCGATGTAGAGTTGGGCATGCTGATGTCGGCCATGAGCGGCACCATCAAGGCGGAAATCGAAAAGGCCCTCGATAAAGTCCTCGTATAAGGTCGCACTCATACCTGTGGCGAGGGCACTTGCTCCCGCCGGGGTGCGAAGCGCTCTCGCCACAATTGATCTCGGACAGGCACTGCTTGTTTATGTCGGTTGTTAGGGTGCCGTTTCTAATTTTTCTCCCTACCTTGTGCCTGAGCCCGACTCTTTTGCGGGCAGTTCCTCAAACCTTCTGCGCGTGAGGTGCACCATGGCCAAAGTAACCTTGAAGAAAAAAACTGACGTTCAGCCGACCACGGTGAATGAAGTGAAATCCTATGCCCGCAAGATCTGGCTGGCAGGCCTGGGTGCCTACGCCAAGGTCGGCCAGGAAGGCAGCGAGTACTTTCAAGAGTTGATCAAGGCTGGTCAAACTGTTGAAAAGAAAGGCAAAGAAGTTGTGACTGAACAACTTGAAGCCGCCAACACCCAGATTGATAGCGTCAAGACTGATGTCGTCAGCCTCAGGGACCGTGTCGAAGTCCAGTTCGACAAAGTCGAGAAGGCCTTTGATGCGCGTGTCGCCGGTGCCTTGAATCGTATCGGCATTGCGTCTAAACATGACGTTGAGACACTCTCTGCTAAGCTCGATGAGCTGACGGCATTGCTTGAACGTGTCGCGCGTAAACATTAAGGAGAACGGGATGGCTGGTAAAAAGAACACCGAGAAAGAAGGCAGCTCGTGGATCGGGAAGGTCGAAGACTACTCCCGCAAGATCTGGCTGGCCGGTTTAGGCGTGTACTCGAAGATCGACACTGACGGCAGCAAACTCTTCGATACATTGGTTAAGGATGGCGAGAAAGCCGAGAAGCTCACCAAGAGCGCTGTCGGCAAAAAAGTTGACGCTGCCAAAGAATCCGCTACATCGGCCAAGTCGCGCATCAGTGGCGTTAAAGATCGCGCACTGGGCAAGTGGGACGAACTGGAAGGGGCTTTCGACAAGCGTCTGAACAGTGCCATTTCCCGTCTTGGCGTGCCAAGCCGCAACGAAGTCAAGGCGCTGCATAGCAAGGTCGATACCCTGACCAAGCAAATCGAAAAACTCACCGGCGCCAAGGTTGCACCTGTTGCGGCCAAGCCTGCGGCAAAAACCGCAGCCAAGCCGCTGGCCAAGGCTGCTGCAAAACCTGCCGCCAAGCCAGCAGCGAAAACCGCAGCCGCCAAACCGGCAGCGGCCAAGCCCGCAGCTAAACCGGTAGCCGCCAAAGCTGCCGCCAAGCCTGCTGCGAAAACCGCAGCGGCCAAGCCGGCCGCAGCGAAGAAACCCGTGGCCAAGAAGCCAGCAGCCCCGAAAGCTGCCGCGCCGAAACCGGCAGTGGCCGCTGCCAAGCCGGCAACACCTGCCGCTGCGGTAAGCCCAGCGAACTCGGTCTCGGCACCCGCGCCGGCTGCGGCACCGACTGTAACGCCAGCACCATCGGCGCCATCCAGTCAGTCCTGATTCATACGGGACATGCAAAAACGCCCGGCCTGCGAAGGTCGGGCGTTTTTGTTTGCGGACTCAGCGCTTTTCACGGGTGCCGGCGCAGGGTGACGATCGTTTCCGGGCCGGACCTACTCGTGCTCTTCCAGATACTGCAGTGCCAGGCGCTCGGTGGCGATTTTTGCCGTTGGCAGCAGGTGCGGGGCCACCAGCATCATGATCTGGTAGACCACCACCCGTACCTCACCTTCGCGATCGAGAATCCGCTGATAATCCAGTGAGAACAGCAAGGTCAGGGTGATCTGTTCCACCAGTTGCCCCAGGGCCTGGGTGTCGCTGACCAGTTGCCCTTCTGCCTTGAGTCGCGCCAGTAACGAGGCCAGTGTCCGTTTGAGGGCGTTAAGCAGGTTGCGAATGCCCTTGGCCAGTTTCGGCAGGCGTCCGGCCAGGTTCGACAGGTCCTGGAACAGGAAGCGGTAGTGGGCCAGTCGCTCGATGATCAGGTGCAGGAACAGCCAGTAGTCTTCCGGTGTCAGCCGGACATCCGACGGCGGGTCGAGCAGTGGCGTCAGTTCGCTCTGGAAGCGTTCGAACAGGCCCAGGATCAGCGGCTCCTTGCCGTGAAAGTGGTAGTAGAGGTTGCCCGGGCTGATCCCCATTTCATTGGCAACTTCCATGGTGGAGACATTTGGTTCGCCCTTCTGGTTGAACAACAACAAGGCACATTCGAGAATCCGGTCGCGGGTTTTCATCCAGTCTTCTTAGTGATCGAGTCGAGCCACGGCCAGCAGGCCGGCCGTGGCACAAAGACAGATCAGCGCACGCGCACGTAGGTGCCTGGCGCTGCCTCCATCGGTGGGTAGTGCTGATTGCCCAGCGCCATCAGGGTTTCGCGTTGCGTGCCGGACCGTTCCTGTATCCAGTCAAGCCATTGGGTCCACCAGCTGCCATCGAAATGTTTGGCGTCGTAATACCAGGCCCGTGGGTCGCTGGTCAGTTTCGGGCTTTCGACATAGTTGGCCTTGGGGTTGCTCGGCGGGTTGAGAATGCTCTGCACATGACCGCTGTTGGACAGGACGAAACGCCGGTTGCCGCCCAGCAGCAGGGTTGAGCGGTAGACGGCGTCCCACGGGGTGATGTGGTCGTTCATGCCGGCCACGCTGAAGCTGTCGACGGTGACTTTTTGCAGGTCGATCGGCGTGCCGCAGACTTCCAGGCCGCCGGGATGGGTCAGCGGGTTGTGCTTGAAGAAGTCCAACAGGTCACCGTGGAAGGCCGCTGGCAGGCGCGTGTTGTCGTTGTTCCAGTAGAGGATGTCGAACGCGGGCGGTTCTTTGCCCAGCAGGTAGTTGTTGACCCAGTAGTTCCAGATCAGGTCGTTGGGGCGCATCCAGGCAAAGACCTTGGCCATGTCGCGACCTTCGAGTACGCCTTTCTGGTAGGAGTGACGCTTGGCCGCTTCGAGGGTCTGCTCGTCGGCAAACAGGGCGGCCGGGCTTTCCAGCTCGCTGTCCAGCAGGCTCACCAGATAGGTGGCGCTGGAGATCCGCCGTAGCTGCCGCTTGGCTTGCAGATGCCCTTGCAGTGCAGCGATGGTCAGCCCGCCCGCACAGGCGCCCATCAGGTTGACCTCGCGGCTGCCGGTGATTGCCCGGCAGACATTCATGGCTTCTTCCACCGCCTCGACGTAACTGGACAGGCCCCATTCACGGTGGCGTATGTCCGGGTTTCGCCAGCTGATCATGAACACCTGCAGGCCGTTTTTCAGGGCGAACTGCACAAAGCTGTTGTTCGGGCTCAGGTCGAAAATGTAGTACTTGTTGATCTGCGGTGGCACCACCAGCAGGGGTTTGGCGTACTGTTTTTCGCTCATGGGCTTGTATTGCATCAACTCCAGCAGCTCATTGCGAAACACCACGGCACCGGTGGTGGTGGCAACCGTTTTGCCGACCTCGAACGCGTGCTTGGCGACTTGGCTGGGCAGGCCGTTGTTGTGCATCAGGTCATCGAACAGATGCGTCAGGCCACGGACCACGCTGTGACCACCGGAGTTGAACAGCTCCTTGATCGCCAGGGGATTGAGCAGGGTGTTGGAGGGCGATACCGCGTCGTTGAGCAAGGTAAAGACGAAGTGCGCACGGGCGCGATCATCGTCAGACATGCCGCTTTCATCGATCCAGCTTTTGACCTGTTTCTGCCAGCTCAGGTAGGCCTGGAGACTGCGCCGGTAAAAGGGGTTCAGGCTCCAGCTCGGGTCGGCGAAGCGATTGTCCGCAGGGTTGGGGTGATGCAGGGTCTCGCCCAGCAACACTCGGCCCAATTGACCGCCCAGGGCCAGCGCGTGCCTGGCGCTATGCACCGGATGGCGCAAGCCGTGGGCGGCAACACTACGCAGTGTCGAGAACAGATCCCGGCCGCGCAGACCGGTGATCGCATTCTGAGCATTGATGAATGCAGCGGCTGTGGGCAAGGTGCCCGGCGCTGGTTTGTCTCGCATGAGTCAACACTCCTTCGTCAAGCCTTCAACAAGTACATCACGCTCGCAGTGCATACGCTTGGCTGCGAACCTCCCTGCGGCTCCCGACTGCCTTGTCGGTGTACGCCGTCAGTCAAGTGCTGCCATGGGGTGTCGGGTGCGGATGCATGACCGCCCGTAGGCGTTCTTCCTGGAGAAACTTCATGATGATCGGGGCGACGGCTTCGGCCCGGGTGATCAGGAATAAATGACCGTCGTCGATTATGTGTAGCTGGGCGTTGGGAATACGCCAGGCGAGCATGCGCATATTGATCAGTGGTATCAGCGGATCGTCGTCACCGGCCAGTACCAGGGTCGGCTGATGAATCTTGTGCAGCCAGTGAATACTGGTCCATCCCAGGCCGGCGAAAAGCTGCCAGTAGTACCCCAGCTTGCCCGCCGAACGCACTTTGCTGGCGTGCTCCGCGGCCAGGTTCGGATCGCGGCGGAACGCGCCACCGTAAATCAGTGGCGCGATACGAATCACGTGGGACGGTTGAATGTAGCGTCGGGGGCTGGCCATCATCCACAGCACTTTCGGTTTGCCCGGCACCATCACGGTGCCGGCTGCCGTCGCCGCCAGCACCAGCTTCTTGCAGCGCTCGGGATAGTCGTGGGCGAACTGCTGGGCGAGTGCGCCCCCCCATGACACGCCGAGCACATTGACCTGGCCGTAATCCAGGTAATCGAGCATCCGTGCGGTCAGTTTGGCCAGGCCGGGAAATCGATAGGGGCGGCGGGGTGTCGATGATCCGCCGACACCCGGCACGTCGAAGGCAATTACTTCCAGGTCCGGGTCCAGTGCCTGGATGAACGGAAACACCAGCTCCAGGTTGGCGCCGATGCCATTGAAAATCAGCAAGGGCGTCAAGTGAGGCTTGCCGGGGCGTACCGCGGTGCGGATGGTTTGGCCATCCAGATCGACGGTACGGAATATGTACGGTTTCGGCATGCTTCAAGCCCTGTGGGTCAGTTAAGCGAAAGGCAGCCTCAAGCCTCAAGCCTCAAGCTAATCAACTTGCAGCGTGAGGCTTGCAGCTTTCAGCTATCTCTCGTGCACATAGGTCCCCGGTGCGGCTTCACCTGCGGTGTAGGTCTTGTTGCCGAGTACGGTCGGGGCCTTTTTCAGCTTGCCCGAGCGCTCGGCCTGCCAGGCCTGCCAGTGCAGCCACCAGGAGTCGGTGTGCTTGGTCGAGTTTTCTTGCCATTCATCCGCAGTTGCCGTCATCTCGGTGTTGGTCATGTAGCGCGATTTCGGGTTGCCCGGCGGGTTCAGAATGCTCTGGATGTGCCCGCTGCTCGACAGCACGAATTCGACTTTGCCACCGAACAGCTGCGCCGACTTGTAGCAGGACTTCCACGGGGTGATGTGGTCGCTGGTGCCTGCCAGGGCATAGACGTCGGCTGTGACCTGCTTGAGGTCGATGGGCGTGCCGCACACTTCCAGTGCATCGGCGCGGGTCAATGGGTTGCTTTTGAACATTTCGATCAGGTCGCCGTGGAACGCCGCGGGCAACCGGGTGGTGTCGTTGTTCCAGAACAGGATGTCGAACACCGGCGGCTCGTTGCCCAGCAGGTAGTTGTTGACCCAGTAGTTCCAGATCAGGTCATTGGGGCGCATCCAGGCGAAGACTTTCGCCATGTCTCGACCTTCCAGCACACCGGCCTGGTAGGAGTGACGCTTGGCGCTTTCCAGGGTCTGTTCGTCGACGAACAGCGCAACCTGGGAATCAAGGGTGGTGTCGAGCACGCTGACCAGCAGGGTGAGGGAGTTGACCTTTTTCTCGCCGATCGCGGCGTAGTGGCCCAGCAGTGCGGTGCAGGTGATGCCGCCGGAGCAGGCGCCGAGAATGTTCACGTCCTTGCTGCCGGTGATGGCCGTGATGACGTCGATCGCTTCCTTGAGCGCTTCGATGTAGGTCGATAGCCCCCACTCGCGCTGTTCCTTGGTCGGGTTGCGCCAGCTGACGATGAAGGTCTGCAGGTTGCTGCGCAAGCAGTGGCGCGCCAGGCTTTTTTCCGGGCTGAGGTCGAACACGTAGAATTTGTTGATCTGTGGCGGTACTACCAGCAGCGGGCGCTCGTACACTTGCTCGGTGGTGGGGCGGTACTGGATCAGCTCCAGCACGTCGTTGCGGAACACCACGGCACCCTCGCTGGTGCCCAGGCTTTTGCCGACTTCGAAGGCGCCCATGTTGACCTGGCTCGGCATGCCGCCGTTGTGGACCAGGTCCTTGGCCAGGTGGGAGAGGCCGTCGAGCAGGCTCTTGCCGCCGGTCTCGAAGAAGCGCTTGACCGCCGCGGGGTTGGCCGCGCTGTTGGTCGGGGCCATGGCTTCGGTCATCAGGTTGATCACGAAGTGCCCGCGGCTGATGTCCTGATCGGAGAGGTTGCTCTCGTCTATCCAGTCGTGGAGTTCCTTGCGCCACGCCAGGTAGGTTTGCAGGTAGCGTTTGTAAAGCGGGTTCTGGCTCCAGGCCGGATCGTTGAAGCGACGGTCATCGCCTGCCGGTTGCAGTTCGGACTTGCCGAACATGACGTTCTTGAGCTCGATGCCGAAATGGGCAACATGCTTGACGCTGTGGATGGGTTGTTTGATGGCCTGGGTTAGCACCATGCGGGCAGAGGTAAGCAGATCCTTTCGACGCAAGCCGATGACCGGGTTGAGCCCCAGAGTATTTTCCGAGGCTTGGGTTTTCAGGTCATCGTTATTCTTGTTACTCATCTACGACGCTCCATTGTCCTGATATGAGTTCCTGAGTCTAGCTGTGTAGTCACACAGCAAATGCCAGGCACTACTCTCAGGTGACCGTTAATTGCACACCGCTACAAATGCACGGAACTTGCCAGATCCATTGGTTACCGGAGTTTAATTTTTTTCGCAAGCAGGCCCGTCATTGGCCTTTGGCCGACGCATTCAAACAGATGAAATTAGAAAATGCGCTCTAAAGTGCGAAAGCCTTGAGCTAGAGCATCAGCTTGACGACAGACTCGCTGGGGTCGCGGGATTTTCCGGCGGCTTTGAGCTCGGCGAGATAGTCGTCCCAGAGTGCGTCATAACGTCGCGCCAGCTCGTAGAGATATTCCCAGGTGAACAGGCCGCTGTCGTGGCCGTCATCGAAGGTCAATTTCAGTGCGTACTGACCGGCCGGTTCTACCTTGCTTAGGCCGACGTTGATCTTGCCAAACTGCAGGATAGGTTTGCCGTGGCCCTGGACCTCGGCGGAGGGGGAATGCACGCGAAGGAATTCCGCGCTCAGGTGATATTCCTCGCCGGACGCATATTTGAGCGTCAGGGTTTTCGAGGCTTTGTGCAGGTTGATGGCGGTGGGGAGTTGGGTCATGGGAAGGGCTTCTGGGCTTTAAGCTACAAGCTACAAGCTACAAGCCGGTGATGTCCAGCTTGCAGCTTGTCGCTAGAAGCTTGCCGCTCTACAGAATGTAGCGGGACAGGTCTTCGTTCTGCGCCAATTCGCCCAGGTGGCTGTTGACGTAGTCGGCGTCGATGCGGATTGGCTGGTCGCTGTGAGTGCTGGCCAGGTCGCCAGCGCTGAACGACACCTCTTCGAGCAGGCGCTCAAGCAGGGTGTGCAGGCGACGGGCACCGATGTTCTCGGTCTTCTCGTTGACCTGCCAGGCAATCTCCGCCAAACGCTTGATACCGTCTGGCTGGAACTCGATCCCCAGGCCTTCGGTTTTCAGCAGGGCGCAATACTGTTCGGTCAGGGACGCATGGGGCTCGCTGAGAATGCGTTCGAAATCTTCCGGGCTCAGGGCCTTGAGTTCGACGCGAATCGGCAGGCGGCCTTGCAACTCAGGCACCAGGTCGCTCGGCTTGCTTAGGTGGAACGCGCCGGAAGCGATGAACAGGATGTGGTCGGTCTTGACCATGCCCAGTTTGGTGTTGACCGTGCAGCCTTCGATCAGTGGCAGCAAGTCGCGCTGTACGCCTTCGCGGGATACGTCGACGCCGCCGGAATTACCGCGCTTGGCGACCTTGTCGATTTCGTCGATGAACACGATGCCGTGCTGCTCGACCGCTTCCAGTGCCTTGGCCTTGAGCTCTTCGTCATTGACCAGGCGGCCGGCCTCTTCGTCGCGCACCAGTTTCAGTGCTTCCTTGACCTTGAGCTTGCGATTCTTGCGCTTGCCCTTGCCCATGTTGGCGAACAGGCTCTGCAGCTGGTTGGTCATCTCTTCCATGCCCGGAGGCGCGGAGATGTCGACGCCGGACACTTCGGCGACTTCGATTTCGATCTCCTTGTCATCCAGCTGGCCTTCACGCAGGCGTTTGCGGAACAGCTGGCGGGTGTTGGAGTCCTGGGCCGGCGCTTCGTCGTTGTTGAAGCCCATGCGTGCCGGCGGCAGCAGCGCGTCGAGGATGCGCTCTTCGGCGGCGTCTTCGGCGCGATGGCGAACCTTGATCATTTCCTGCTCGCGCAGCAGCTTGATCGCGGCATCGGCCAGGTCACGGATGATCGACTCGACGTCACGGCCGACGTAACCGACTTCGGTGAATTTGGTCGCTTCGACCTTGATGAACGGTGCATTGGCCAGTTTGGCCAGGCGGCGGGCGATTTCGGTCTTGCCGACACCGGTCGGGCCGATCATCAGGATGTTCTTGGGGGTGACTTCTACGCGCAGCTCTTCAGGCAGCTGCATCCGGCGCCAGCGGTTACGCAGGGCGATGGCGACGGCGCGCTTGGCATCGTCCTGGCCGATGATATGGCGATTGAGTTCGTGGACGATTTCACGGGGAGTCATGGACATAATATTTGGCGGACCTCAAGCAAGAGTGAGTCGTGGCGTGTGGCCGAAACAGGCTTACTCGGCGCAGTCCTGCTCCTCAATGGTCTGAGTGTGGTTGGTGAATACACAGATGTCGCCGGCAATGCCGAGGGCGGTTTCGACGATTTCCCGGGCCGACAGGTCGGTTTTTTTCAGCAGGGCACTGGCGGCGGCCTGGGCATAGGCGCCACCGGAACCCATGGCGATCAGGCCATCTTCGGGCTCAACCACATCGCCGTTGCCGGTGATGATCAGAGAGGCGTCTTTGTTGGCGACGGCGAGCATGGCTTCGAGGCGGCTCAGGGAGCGGTCGGTACGCCATTCCTTGGCAAGTTCGACGGCAGCACGGACCAGATGGCCCTGGTGCTTTTCAAGCTGGCCTTCGAAACGTTCGAAGAGGGTAAAGGCGTCAGCGGTGGCGCCAGCAAAGCCGGCGATGACCTGGCCGTGGTACAGGCGGCGAACTTTTTTCGCGTTGCCTTTCATCACGGTGTTGCCCAGAGAAACCTGGCCGTCGCCGCCCATGACGACTTTGCCGTGGCGGCGAACTGAAACGATGGTGGTCAAGGGAAGAGTCTCCACGCAGCGGGGCGAAAATGCCTTATGCCAACTCATATGGGGGTGGCTGAGCGTTTTTCAACTGTAGGACGTGGCGGGGGACGAGCGGTGTGAGCAGATGATCATTCCCACGCTCCGCGTGGGAATGCAGCCCGGGACGCTCTGCGTCCCTTCAGGAGCTGGAACGTGGAACGTCCCTGGAGGCGTTCCCACGCAGAGCGTGGGAACGAGCGTAACTGCGGATCAGCGGCTCTGGCGTTGTTGTAACAACAGGTTGCTGAAGCCGCTGCCGGCCAGTTGTTTCTGGGCGGTGGTCAGTTGTTCGCGGTTGCTGAACGGGCCGACCAGGACCCGGTACCAGGTTTCGTCCTTCACGGTGCCGGACTCCACCGATACCGCCTGGCCGAGCAGAATGATCTGTGCCCGGACCTTGTCGGCGTCGGCTTCCTTGCGGAACGACCCCGCCTGCAGGTAGAACTTGGTCACTGGCGCCGCCTTGGCTACGGGCGGCGCTGGCGGCGGGGTGAGTCCGCTCAGGGCGGCCTGGGCGCGGGCGGTGTCGATCTTCGCCGCTTCTGCTGGGGTCACAGGCGCCAACGGGGCGGTCTGCGGTGTCGGCAGGGTTTTTTCCGGCACAGCGTCAGGCGGCACGATGACCTCCGATTCCGGCAGCAGGGTGTAGAAGTCGTACTTCGGTTTCACCGGCTGCTGCGGGCTCGGCGGGGTCTTGTTGGCCTCGGCGATCCGCGTGGCTTTCTGCTCTTCCTGTTTGACCCGCTTGACGTCGTCACCCTTGCCCGGTTCCAGCTTCATCAGGAACACGATGAACGCGCCGACGGTCAGGCCGATGGCCATCCATAGCCATCCCGGGATCGGCTGTTTTGCAGGAGCTTGGTAACGGCTGGCGCCACGCTTGGGTGCAGGTTTTTTCTTGGCGGCCAACTTACATGCGCTCCAGAGTTTCCAGGCCCAGGAGTTCAAGGCCTTGCTTGAGAGTGCGACCGGTCAGCGCGGCAAGGCGCAAGCGGCTCTGCATCTGTGCCGGGGTTTCGGCACCGAGGATCGGGCAGTTCTCGTAGAAGCTGGAGAACAGGCCGGCGACGTCGTACAGGTAAGTACAGAGGATGTGCGGCGTGCCCTTGTCGGCCACGTTGTTCAGCACTTCACCGAACTGCGCCAGCTTGGCCGCCAGTTCCTGTTCGTGCGCGGCTTCGAGGACGATTTGCCCCTCGACTTCACTGAAGTCCTTGCCAAGCTTGCGGAACACGCCTGCCACACGGGTATAGGCGTACAGCAGGTACGGCGCGGTGTTGCCTTCGAAGTTCAGCATCAGGTCGAAGTTGAAGCTGTAGTCGCTGGTGCGGTGCTTGGACAGGTCGGCGTATTTCACTGCGCCAATACCGACGACTTTGGCGATGTTGCGCAGGTCGGCTTCGGCCAGCTCCGGATTTTTTTCCTTCACCAGGGTGTAGGCGCGTTCCTTGGCTTCGTTCAGCAGGTCGATCAGCTTCACGGTGCCGCCATCACGGGTCTTGAATGGACGGCCATCGGCGCCGTTCATGGTGCCGAAGCCCATGTGTTCCATTTCCATCGGATGGGTCACGAAGCCGGCCATGCGCGCTACGGCAAACACTTGCTGGAAGTGCAGGGCCTGGCGCTGGTCGACGAAGTACAGCGCGCGGTCGGCCTTGAGCATGCCGCTACGGTAGCGCACGGCGGCCAGGTCAGTGGTGGCGTAGAGGTAGCCGCCGTCAGCCTTGACGATGATCACTGGCAGCGGCTCACCGTCGGCGTTCTTGAACTCGTCGAGGAACACGCACTGGGCGCCGTTGCTCTCGACCAGCATGCCCTTGGCCTTGAGGTCGTTGACCACGTTGATCAAGTCGTCGTTGTAGGCGCTTTCGCCCATGACGTCGGCCATGGTCAGTTTGACGTTCAGCTGTTCATAGATCTTCTGGCAGTGGGACAGCGAGATGTCCTTGAACTTGGTCCACAGCGCCAGGCATTCCGCATCGCCGGCCTGCAGCTTGACCACCAGGCCGCGGGCGCGGTCGGCGAACTCTGCGGATTCGTCGAAGCGTTGCTTGGCGGCACGGTAGAAGTTCTCGAGGTCCGACAGCTCGTCGCTGGTGATCGGGTTTTCCTGCAGGTACGCCATCAGCATGCCGAACTGGGTGCCCCAGTCGCCAACGTGGTTCTGGCGGATCACGGTGTCGCCGAGGAACTCCAGGACTCGCGCCACGCCGTCGCCGATGATGGTCGAGCGCAAGTGGCCGACGTGCATCTCCTTGGCCAGGTTCGGTGCCGACAGGTCGACCACGGTGCGTTGTACGGGACCGGCCTTGCGTACGCCCACTTGAGCGTCGGCCAGGGCCGCATCCAGGCGCGCAGCAAGAGCCTGGGTGTTCTGGAAGAAGTTGAGGAAGCCGGGGCCGGCGATTTCAGCTTTACTGACGTTTTCGTCAACCGGCAGCGCGGCAATGATTTTTTCCGCCAGGTCGCGCGGTTTCATGCCGGCAGGTTTGGCCAGCATCATGGCGATGTTGCTGGCGAAGTCGCCGTGAGTCTTGTCACGGGAGTTCTCCACCTGAATCGCCGGCGTCAGGCCTTCAGGCAACACACCGTCGGTAACGAGTTGGGTGAGGGCTTGCTGGATCAACTGGCGAATGGTGTCTTTCATGGTCTTCTCTTTCAACCGCAGAGCGGCGGCGCATCAATGCGCGGGTGGAAAAACTGGGCATTATCCGTTGCGAAGTCGGGCTTGCCAACCTTAGCAGGCCGGTTATGGATATGTGGCGAAAATTCGACCGTCATCGCGAGCAGGCTCGCGAGAGCGATCTTGCGGTCAATACAAATCGACCGGGTCGACATCCAGCGACCAGCGCACCGCTCGACCGCTCGGCATCTGCTCCAGTACCAGCAGCCACGCACTGAGCAGCCGATGCAGCGGCGCCCGTGCCGTGGCTTGCAGCAACAGTTGTGCGCGATAACGTCCCGCCCGGCGCTCCATGGGGGCCGGCACCGGGCCGAGCAGTTCGATCCCGCTCAGGTTCTGTCCGGCCAGCAGGCGCTCGGCCTCGCTGCAGGCCTCGTCAAGGAAGCCTTCGGCCTGCCCCGGCTTGTGTGCTTCGGCGCGCAGCAGCGCCAGGTGGGCAAAGGGCGGCAGTCCGGCGGCGCGGCGTTCGCTCAAGGCCTGTTCGGCAAAGGCGAAGTAACCTTGTTCGGTCAATTGCACCAGCAATGGATGGTCTGCCAGGTGGGTCTGGATGATCACTTTGCCCGGCTCTTCGGCGCGACCGGCACGACCGGCGACTTGCACGATCAATTGGGCCATGCGCTCGCTGGCGCGGAAGTCACCCGAGAACAACCCACCATCGGCATCGAGGATCGACACCAGGGTCACCCGGGGGAAGTGATGCCCTTTGGCGAGCATCTGCGTGCCCACCAGAATGCATGGCTGACCTTTCTGGATGGTCGCGAACAGCTGGTTCATTGCGTCTTTGCGCGACGTGCTGTCGCGGTCGACCCGCAGCACCGGGTAGTCCGGGAACAATATCCCCAGGCGTTCTTCGGCGCGCTCGGTGCCGGCGCCCACCGGCCGCAGATCGACCGTGCCGCATTTCGGGCAATTGCGCGGAGCCCGTTCTACATAGCCGCAGTGGTGGCAGCGTAATTCGCCGTGGCGCTGGTGTACGGTCATGCGCGCGTCGCAACGTTGGCATTCGGACATCCAGCCGCAATCGTGACAGAGTAGGGTTGGCGCAAACCCTCGGCGGTTGAGAAACACCAGGACTTGCTGACCGGCGGCGAGGGTCTGGCCGATGGCCTGTTGCATGGGGCCGGAGATGCCGCTGTCCAGCGGACGACTTTTCACGTCCAGGCGCAGGAAGCGCGGTTGCTTGGCGCCGCCAGCCCGTTCGTTCAGGCGCAGTAGCCCGTAGCGACCGGTGTAGGCGTTGTGCAGGCTTTCCAGGGAGGGGGTCGCAGAACCCAGGACTATCGGGATGTTTTCCTGTCGCGCACGCACCAGCGCCAGGTCACGGGCGTGGTAACGCAAGCCTTCCTGCTGTTTATAGGAGCCGTCGTGTTCTTCGTCGATGATGATCAGGCCGGGGTTTTTCATCGGCGTGAACAGCGCCGAGCGGGTGCCGATAATAATGTCGGCCTCGCCATCGCGGGCCGCCAGCCAAGACTCCAGGCGTTCACGGTCGTTGACTGACGAGTGCACGAGCGCGATGCGCGCATTGAAGCGTTGCTCGAAGCGCGCCAGGGTTTGCGGCCCGAGGTTGATCTCGGGAATCAGCACCAGCGCTTGCTTGCCGGCCTCGAGGGTCTCGCGGATCAGTTGCAAATAGACTTCGGTCTTGCCGCTGCCCGTCACGCCGGCCAACAGGAACGCATGGAAGCTGTCCAGGCCCGCGCTGATGGCTTCGTAAGCGGCGCGTTGCTCCGGGTTCAGTGGCAGCTCCGGCTGGGCTAGCCAATGTTCGTGACGCTCGCCGGGCGCGTGCTTGCGGATGTCCACCTGTACCAGCTCCTTGGCCAGCAGCAGGTCAAGACTGTCCTTGCTCAGCATCAGCTTGCTCAGCAGTTGATGAGCGACGCCGTGGGGATGCTGGGCCAGGGTCGCCAGGGCCTCGCGCTGGCGCGGGGCGCGGGCAATGCGCGGATCGTCGAGCCTGGCGCCCGGGGTGATCGACCAGAAGCGCTCCTGGCGTGCTTCGGCCAGTTCGCCTTGGCGCAACAGCACTGGTAGTGCCCAGCTCAGGGTGTCGCCGAGGCTGTGCTGGTAGTACTGGGAGGTCCACAGGCACAGCTTGAACAGTGCCGCCGGCAGCGGTGGCGTGGTGTCGAGCAGGGCCAGTGCCGGCTTGAGCTTGTCTGCCGGTACATCGCTGTGGCTGGTGACTTCCACCAGAATGCCGATCATCTCCCGTCGACCGAATGGCACGCGCAAACGCATGCCTGGCTGCAGCTGCTTGCGCAGGACACCGGCCGGCGCGCGGTAGTCGAACAGGCGGCGCAGGGGCGAAGGCAGGGCGAGGCGCAGTATGGCGTCGGGCACGCGGGATGATCTCATTGGGCGGGTGGTGAAGAGGGGGCGGAGCCTAGCAGACGGTCGGGGTCGTGTCCTCCATCAGGAAGCCGTTCACCTGTTGTCGAGCGGATTCTGATGCCAGGCAAGGCGCTACGATGACGCTTGGCACTATGGGGGTAGCAGCGCCGAATGGCGTTGAAAGACGCCGCTGGCAGCAGGCCATATTTTCTGATGGAGGGCGCTTTGGACCGCTTGCGGGATTGAAAAGGTCTGGTAGAATCCGCGGCCTAATTACGTGCGGTATTCAACAATGGTGTTGAGTGGCGGCACGCTAGCCTGAGGAATCACCATGAAAGCCGATATCCATCCAACATACGAAATCACCGCAGTAACCTGCAGCTGTGGCAACAAGTTCGAAACTCGTTCGAACCTGGCCAAGCCTCTGGCGATCGACGTATGCAACGAGTGCCACCCGTTCTACACCGGTAAGCAGAAGACTCTGGATACTGGCGGCCGTGTACAGAAGTTCGCCGACCGTTTCGGTATGTTCGGTGCCAAAAAGGCCTAAGGCCTATCGATTTGGAAGGTCGTTTCGACTTCTCCAGACTGATGAAAAAGGCGTCCCTTGCGGACGCCTTTTTTGTGTCCGCGATTTGGCTGTCCGCGGCTCCAGCCTTCTGCCCGGAAAAGAATGCAAAGACCGTTGCGGTCGTGCCTTGATCCGCGTTTTTGAGGTCGAGGGGATCAATCGTGAGGCGCACATGCTCGCCGAGGGCTTCGCTTATCGGGTGTCGGTGCCGGCGAATGCCGATCTGGTCTAGTTGCTGGCAGGTTGCCGAACGCGTTGCTCGACAGGCTGGGCTGGGGCCTTGGCGGCA
Source organism: Pseudomonas sp. Irchel s3a18 (assembly GCF_900187535.1). NCBI lineage: Bacteria > Pseudomonadati > Pseudomonadota > Gammaproteobacteria > Pseudomonadales > Pseudomonadaceae > Pseudomonas > Pseudomonas sp. Irchel s3a18. The sequence goes on from NZ_FYDV01000004.1 coordinate 108,430, forward strand.
GTCTCCTGTGCTGAAAGCGGAGCAGATCACGGCTTACGGCTTCGCCGTGGTCAGTGGTCGTGTGAGCAGGGGCCAATGCAATCGTGGTGGGGTTTGGATCGAGTTGCAGGGCTCGGTTGTATTGCGCGTTGCACCCAATCAGTTCAATCCATTTGATCTGCCGACACTGGAACGACGCAAAGGCAAGCGGATCGAGGCGTGTGGCCGGGTACTCGATCGTTCGTGGCAAGGGCGTTTGCAATCCGCTCGGGCGCACTGGTTGTGGTCATTGACCCATCCGACGATGCTGCAGGTGCCCACTTGAGAAAAATTGTAGACATTTTTTATAGTGATTGTGAACAGTTAAGCCCTTGTGTTCCGTGGCTCTTGGCCCAAAGTCGTAGGGCCGGGCGCTTGACAGGGGTGACTGGTCAGTCTTGTGGGGACTTTGCGAGGCGCGTATCCTCGGCGACCAGTCTGTCCAACAGTAAAAGCGGAATGCCCCCATGTCTGATCTGAAAACTGCCGCTCTCGAATATCATGCCAATCCTCGTCCAGGGAAGCTGAGTGTCGAGCTCACCAAGGCCACTGCTACCGCTCGCGACCTGTCGCTGGCCTATAGCCCCGGCGTAGCCGAGCCAGTACGCGAAATCGCTCGCGATCCTGAACTGGCCTACAAGTACACCGGCAAGGGCAACCTGGTTGCAGTCATTTCCGATGGCACCGCGATTCTCGGCCTGGGTAACCTCGGCCCATTGGCGTCCAAGCCAGTGATGGAAGGCAAGGGCGTACTGTTCAAGCGCTTCGCCGGTATCGACGTGTTCGACATCGAAGTCGACTCCGAAAGCCCACAGGCTTTCATCGATACCGTAAAGCGCATCTCCATCACGTTCGGTGGCATCAACCTGGAAGACATCAAGGCACCTGAGTGCTTTGAGATCGAACGTGCCCTGATCGAGCAGTGCGACATTCCGGTGTTCCACGATGACCAGCACGGTACAGCGATCGTGACCGCTGCCGGCATGATCAACGCCCTGGAAATCGCGGGCAAAACCCTTGCCGATGCCAAGATCGTCTGCCTGGGTGCTGGTGCTGCCGCCATCTCCTGCATGAAATTGCTGGTGAGCATGGGCGCCAACATCGAAAACATCTACATGGTTGACCGTACCGGTGTGATCCACTCCGGCCGTGACGACCTGAACCAGTACAAGGCGGTCTTCGCTCACGCGACTGACAAGCGCACCCTGGCAGACGCCCTGCAAGGTGCTGACGTGTTCGTTGGCCTGTCCGGCCCGAATCTGCTGAGCGCCGAAGGCCTGAAATCCATGGCGGCCAACCCGATCGTGTTCGCCTGCTCGAACCCGGATCCGGAAATCGCCCCGGAACTGGCACACGCCACCCGTGACGACGTGATCATGGCGACCGGCCGTTCGGACTACCCGAACCAGGTGAACAACGTACTGGGCTTCCCGTTCATCTTCCGTGGTGCCCTGGACGTTCGCGCCAAGCGCATCAACGAAGAAATGAAAGTGGCAGCGGCCAACGCCCTGCGTGAACTGGCCAAGCTGCCGGTACCTCAGGACGTGTGCGACGCCTACGGCGGCATCAAGCTGGAATTCGGTCGTGAGTACATCATCCCGAAACCAATGGATGCCCGTCTGATCACCGTGATCTCCGACGCTGTGGCCAAGGCCGCGATCGAGACCGGCGTGGCGACCCTGCCGTATCCGAAGAACTACCCGCTCAAAAGCGTGGATGACGTGTTCAACGGCTAAGCCTGCGTAGCGTCAAGCCCCAAGCCCCGGCTCTCGCGAGTCGGGGCTTTTTGCATTCTGGCGGGCGATGGGTGGTGTAGCGGGATCGGTGCGATCTGCTTTACTCAGCCTTGCCAAGAGGCGTAGTCGTGCGAAGAAGCTTCTTTTCTATGAAAGCATGCTCAATGTCGCTTTGCTCGAGCAGATTGAAAAGGGGTTCTGCATGTCTTCCGCCATCGAGGCTTCGGTCGACAAGCTGGACAGCGTCCAGTTTCTGCGGGCAATAGCGGCGACGGCCGTGGTCGTTCAACACGTCCCGCTGTTTCGCAATGGTGCCTGGGGCGTCGACATCTTTTTCGTGATCAGTGGCTTCATCATGGCCCTGGTTACCGCCAAGTCGAAAAGACACTTTTTCACCAAGCGTGTGATCCGGGTCGTGCCGCTTTACTGGCTGGGCACCTTTGGCGTATTTGGCGTGGCTCTGCTGCTGCCCAGCTTGCTGGACAACACCACGGCGGATCTGACCGGCCTTATCAAGTCGCTGCTGTTCATTCCCTACCAGAAGGGTGAGTACGTTCAGCCACTGTTGTTCCTCGGCTGGACCCTGAACTTCGAGATGTTCTTCTACGTCCTGTTTGCTCTGTCCATGGCCATCAGTCATCGCCACCGCCTGCTGATCTGCTCGCTCGTACTCATGGTCCTGGTGTTGCTGGGGCAGTGGATGAAGTTCGACTCAGTGATTCTGGATTTCTATAGCTCTGAAATTCTTGCGGAATTTGCCTTTGGCATGGGCTGCTACGCGCTGTATGCCCGCACCGCTGGCTGGCGTGCCTCCGGGCCCACGATCGGGGTGCGAGTGGTTTTGGTGCTGATCAGTGTCACCTGTATTGCCAGCATGCCGTTCAATGAGACCTTTGCGACGACTCTGTGGCGCAGCATTTATTGGGGGATTCCGGCCACCTTGTGCTTTCTGGCGATGGTGCATGGTCTGGCAGGTCTGCGCCTGCCCTGGGGGATGGTGCTGCTCGGCGACGCCAGCTATTCCCTGTATCTGTTCCACCCCTACGTGATGAAGGTGTTCAACAAGGTTTTCCACGTGTTCGATACGTCGGGCCTGCTCGCCTACCTGATGGCAGCGCTGGCCATCGGCCTGTGTTATCTGGTCGCAATCAGCATCTATCGGCTGGTGGAGTTGCCATTGACCAGGCGGCTGCGCGTCATCTTCCTCGACCGTCATCGGGTTGGGAAGCTGCCACCGGAGTTGCCGGTGGAGCGCAGCGAATTGCGGGGTGAATGAGCGAGGTCAGAACAAATCGATCGGCGCGACTTCGTCCGCTGGCAGCGGGCTGCCCGGTGCGGTGCCGTTGCCCAGTTCGCTGCCGGTCGGTGGCGTGTCTTCGCTCTTGAACAGTTCGAAGTAGGCGCCCGGTGTGCCTGGCGATGCCGCGCGACCGCTGATCGGATCAACTCGCAGGCTGAGTATGCCTTCAGGTTCGGCCTGGGTATGGGGCGGCTTGTCCTTGAGCGCTGCGCCCATGTAGTTCATCCAGATGGGCAGTGCCACCGTGCCGCCGTACTCCCGTCTGCCCAGGCTCTCCGGCTGGTCGAATCCGGCCCAGACGGTGGTCACGTAGTCGGCGTTGTAACCCGAGAACCAGGCGTCCTTGGATTCGTTGGTGGTCCCGGTCTTGCCGGCGAGGTCGGTGCGCCCCAGGGCCAGGGCGCGGCGGCCCGTGCCAAGCTTGATCACGTCCTGCAGCATGCTGTTGAGGATGTAGGTCGTGCGCCCGTCGATGATGCGCTCGGCAACGGCCGGCGCGGGTGCGACGGCTTGATCGATCGGGGGCTGGGCTGGCGCGGCGTTGACCGTGAAGGCTTCGGTAGTCGGTACGGCAATGCCGTCGCTGGCGATGGCTCCCTGGGGCACGCTTGGCGGGTTGGCGACGAACAGCGTGTCGCCATTGCGGCTCTCGATCTTGTCGATGATGTACGGAGTGATCTTGTAGCCGCCGTTGGCAAAGGTGCTCCAGCCGGTCGCGATTTCCATCGGAGTCAGCGTCGCCGTGCCCAAGGCCAGCGAGAGGTTGCGTGGCAGGTCGTCCTTGTTGAAGCCGAACTTGCTGATGTAGTCGATGGTGCGGTCCACGCCCAGCGCCTGGAGCAGACGGATGGACACCAGGTTGCGCGACTTGTACAGCGCTTCACGCATGCGGATCGGGCCGAGGAAGGTGTTGGTGTCGTTCTTCGGGCGCCAGACCTTGTCCAGGTACTCGTCGACAAACACGATCGGCGCATCGTTCACCAGGCTGGAGGCGGTGTAGCCGTTATCCAGCGCGGCGCTGTAGACGAAGGGTTTGAAGCTCGAGCCCGGTTGACGCTTGGCCTGCATGGCGCGGTTGTAGTTGCTCTGTTCGAAGGCGAAGCCGCCGACCAGTGCGCGGATGGCCCCGTTTTGTGGATCCAGCGAGACCAGTGCGCCCTGAGCGACCGGGACTTGGCTGAACTTCAGGCTGTTATCCGGCTGACGTTGTACGCGGATCAGGTCACCGACCTGGGCGACGTCCGAAGGCTGGCGCGGGACAGGGCCCATGCTGTTGGTATTCAGGAACGGCCGCGCCCACTTCATGGTGTCCCAGCTGACGTGCTCCGCGCCGGTGCGGGTCAGCACCTGCAGGCCCAGCTTGTCGACCTGGGTGACGATGGCAGGCTCCAGGCCGCTGATGGTGCGCTGCTTGGTCAGCTCGGCAGCCCAGGCGTCGAGCGTCTTGCCCGGCAGGCGCGATTCAGGGCCGCGATAGCCGTGGCGCTGGTCGTAGGTCATCAGGCCTTCATGGACGGCGGTATTGGCCATCTCCTGAAGGTTGCTCGGCACGGTGGTGGTGACGCGGAAACCTTCCGTGTAGGCATCGCTGCCATAGCGCCCGACCATTTCGGCGCGGGCCATTTCAGCGATGTACGGCGCGTTCACTTCCGGAGTCGGCACATGGTAGCTGGCGTTCAGCGGTTCGTTGATCGCCGTGGTGTAGTCGGCTTCGGTGATTTTACCGAGCTTGTACATGCGCCCCAGGATCCAGTCGCGACGTTCCTTGCTGCGTGTCGGGTTGGCCAGCGGGTTGAAGCGCGACGGGGCCTTGGGCAGGCCGGCAATCATTGCCATCTGCGCCAGGCTGACGTCACGGATCGACTTGCCGTAATACACCTGTGCCGCGGCCTCGATGCCGTAGGCGCGGTTGCCCAGGTAGATCTTGTTCACATAGAGCTCGAGGATCTCGTCCTTGGTCAGCTGACGCTCGATCTGCAAGGCCAGGAGAATCTCCGTGGTCTTGCGCGAGAAGCTGCGTTCGCTGGTCAGGAAGAAGTTCTTGGCGACCTGCATGGTGATGGTGCTGCCGCCGGACTGGATGTGTCCGCTTTTGATCAGCTGGGTGGCGGCACGCATCAGGCTGCTGGGATCGACGCCATAGTGATTGGCGAAGTTGTCGTCTTCAGCACTTAGTAACGCATTAATGAAATTGGGGGGAATGTCGGCGAAACGTATCGGTGTACGGCGCATTTCGCCAAATTCTGCGATCAACTTGCCGTCGCTGCTATAGACCCGCAAAGGGATCTGCAACTGGATGCTTCTGAGCGCCTCCACCGAGGGGAGGCCCGGGCTAAGGTAAAGAAACGCGCCGCTCAGACTCAGGAGCAGTCCGCAGAAAATGGCGACGATGGACCACCCGAAAAATTTCAGCAGACGAATCAAGGCTTTTGGATATCCAGGGTAAAGAATGAATTAGGCGTCAGGGCATTCAGGGTTAGCAAGGATCGGCCTGCGCTTGCGAAAAGCGGAAAAAAACGATGGGCATTATAAGCACTTTTTCTACCTCAGGCGCATTTGGCCCCAGTGTCAAGACTCGGCTATTGAACGCAACGAACAATAAAGAGTCCGTAACTCACGGAAAGTCATAGGGAATTGGTAGTGCCAGGACTCTTCAATAAAAAGCGCCGCAGGCTGTTGGGCATCGACATCAGTTCAACCTCGGTCAGGCTTGTGGAGCTGAGCCGCTCTGGAACGCGCTATTGCGTCGAAGCCAGTGGGATGGAGCTGTTGCCAGCCGGTGCGGTGGTCGAGAAAAACATTGTCGAACTCGACGCTGTCGGGGCGGCACTGTCCCGGCTGCTGCAAAGGACCAGAAGCGATGTCAGGAATGCCGCGGTGGCGGTTTCCGGATCAGCGGTCATCACCAAAGTCATCGAACTGGATGCCGGGCTGTCAGTCGATGAGATGGAGTGTCAATTGAAGCTCGACGCCGACCAGTATATTCCCTATCCCCTCGACGAAGTCGCCATCGACTTCGAGGTCCAGGGTGTCGCTCGTCACAGTCCTGAGCGGGTAGAGGTGCTGCTGGCGGCCTGTCGCAAGGAAAGCATCGAGCTGCGTGAGGCTGCGCTGGCCTTGGCGGGTCTGACGGCCAAGGTGGTCGACATCGAGGCGTTTGCGCTGGAGCGGGCCTATGGCTTGCTGGTGCCACGGCTGGCGGGTTTACGTGAGCGCTCGATCGTGGCGCTGGTCGACATCGGTGACACCATGACCACGCTCAACGTGCTGCTCAATGGTCGAGTGATCTACACCCGTGAGCAACTGTTCGGCGGTCGCCAGTTGACCGAGGACATACAGCGACGATACGGCGTGTCTGTCGAGCAGGCGATGCTGGCCAAACGACAAGGTGGGCTGCCGGAAAACTACGCTCGAGAAGTCCTGCAGCCCTTTTGCGAGACGCTGGTGCAACAGGTGTCGCGCTCCTTGCAGTTTTTCTTTGCCTCAGGCCAGTACAGCACGATCGACCATATCGTGCTGGCCGGTGGCACGGCTTCGATCGACGGTCTGGGCCGCATGCTCGAGCAACGTCTGGAGACGCCAACGCTCGTGGCCAACCCGTTCGTCGGCATGACCTTGGGTCGCAAGGTCAATGCCGTTGCGCTGGCGACTGATGCACCGGCCTTGATGATTGCGTGCGGTCTGGCGCTGAGGAGCTTCGACTGATGGCGCGGATCAATCTACTGCCCTGGCGTGAAGCGCAGCGTGAGGAGCGTCGTCAGCGTTTCCTGCTGTTATTGGTGGGGGTCGTGGTCGTGGCGGTTGGCGTGATTTTGTTGGGCAATCACTGGATCAACAGCGCCATCGAACGGCAGATCGCCCGTAACGCCTATGTCAGCAGGCAGATTGCCGTGCTGGATGACCGGATCCGGCAGATCGGCGAGCTGAAAGCCCGGCGTGAACAACTCGTTGAGCGCATGGGGATTATCCAGGGCCTGCAGGGTAATCGACCGGTCAGTGGGCGAGTCTTTGACCAACTGGTGCGAACCCTGCCCGCTGGCGTGTACTTCACCGAGGTGAAGCGGGTCGACGACACGCTGTCCATCCGTGGTGCGGCACACTCCAGTGACCGGGTCTCGGATCTGATGCGCAATCTCGAGGGTTCCGACTGGTTCGGTGCGCCGAGCCTGAGCGAGGTCAAGACCGCGACGCCTGGCTCATCGGATCAGGCCAGTCTGTTCCGGTTGACTGTTCGCCAGGCAGTGCCGGCCACGACTGGGGGCGCGGAATGAGTCTGGTGCAATGGTTTGACGCGGTGCGCAAGGTCGATATCAATGAACTGGACTTGAACAACATCGGGTCGTGGCCTGCACCGGTCAAGGTCCTGGTCGGTGCATTGGTCATGGTTCTGGTGCTGGTGTTGGGCTACAACCTTCAGCTTCGCGACCTGGACGATCTGCTGGGGCAGGCGCGTGCCGGGGAGGCGAGCCTGAAGGCGCAGTTCTCGAGCAAGGCGCAATTGGCGGCCAACCTCGAGCCCTACACCGAGCAGATGAAAGCCATGGAAAGCGCGTTCGGTGTGCTACTCAGGCAACTGCCCGGCGATACCGAAGTACCAGGGCTGCTGGAGGACATCAGCCGAACCGGCCTGGGCAGTGGCCTGGCGTTCGAAGAGATCAAGCTGCTGCCGGAAGTCGCCCGGCCGTTCTATATCGAACTGCCGATCCAGATCACCGTCACGGGCGACTTTCATGACCTGGCGACCTTCGTCAGTGGAGTCGCGGGACTGCCCCGGATTGTCACCCTGCATGACTTCAGCATCGAGCCCGTCAGCCCAGGTCTCGACGCCAGGCTGCGCATGAGCATCCTGGCCAGGACCTACCGCTACAACGATACCGGGCGCCAGCCATGAGTACGCCGCGATGGCTCTTTCCTGTCGTGCTGGCGGGCAGTCTTGTCGGGTGTGACGGTGACAGCGACTTCAGCGACCTGGATGCCTATATGAACGAGGTGCTGGTGCGTCCGTCCGGCCAGATTGAGCCCATGCCGATCTTCCGCGCTTACCCGACGTTCACGTACAACGCTGCCTCGCTGCGCAGTCCGTTTTCAGCGCAGATCAGGCCGGGCCTGGCCGGTGGCGGTCATGGTTCGCGCGCTGTCCGGCCGGATCCCGCCCGGATCCGGCAATACCTGGAAGGTTTCAATATCGAGCAATTCGAAATGGTCGGCACGATCGCCAATGCCTCGGGCACCTTTGCGCTGTTGCGCGGTGCTGGTGGTGTGCATCGGCTCAAGGTGGGCGACTACCTGGGGCGTAACGACGGGCGGATTGTGGCGATCGGCGATGATCAGGTTGACGTGGTCGAAATTGTTCCCGATGGCGAGGGTGCCTGGCTGGAGCGACCGCGGACCCTCCCTCTGAAAGTGCACTCATAGTGGAACCCGAATCATGAACAGGACTCTTTCAATCCTCGGTCTGTCGCTAGGGATAGCGCTGCTTTCTCCGGGGGTTTCGGCGGCCAGGCTCAACGCGCTGGATGTCACAGCGCTACCGGGTGATCGCGTCGAGCTGAAACTGGCTTTCGATGGGCCACCCCCGGAACCTCATGGCTACACCATGGATAAACCCGCGCGAATTGCCCTCGATTTGCCGGGGGTGACCAGTCACCTGACCAGCAAGCACCGTGACCTGGGCGGTGCAAACGTACGCAGTGCCACGGTGGTCGAGGTCAAGGATCGAGCACGACTGGTGATCAACCTGGCGCAGTTGGCGCCCTACAGTGCGCGGGTCGAAGGCAATTCCTTGTTCGTGGTGGTCGGGCAGGCGGCTGCCGTTGCTCGCAAGGCAAGCCCAACCAAGGTCGCGCAGCCCTCCGGGAGCGCCGACCACGCGGGCAAGGCCATTCGTGGTGTGGACTTCCAGCGTGGAGAGCAGGGTGAGGGCAACGTTGTCATCGACTTGTCGGATCGAGGGATCAGCCCGGATATCCAGGAGCGCGACGGCAAGATCATCCTCAGCTTCGCCAGGACCCGCTTGCCCGAGCGGTTGCGGGTTCGCCTGGACGTCAAGGATTTCGCCACCCCGGTGCAATACGTCAATGCCAGTGCGTCCGCCGACAAGGCCAGCATCAGCATCGAGCCCAGTGGCGCCTTCGACTATTCGACCTTTCAAACCGACAACAAGTTGACCGTCAGTGTCCGCCCGATGGCCGTTGAGGATCTGCAAAAGCGCAATGTCGAGCGCTCTGCCTACAGTGGTGAAAAGCTATCGCTGAATTTTCAGGACATTGATGTGCGTTCAGTACTGCAACTGATCGCCGACTTCACCAATCTCAACCTGGTGGCCAGTGACACGGTGCAGGGCGGCATCACCTTGCGCTTGCAAAACGTGCCTTGGGACCAGGCGCTGGACCTGGTGCTCAAGACCAAGGGGCTGGATAAGCGCAAGCTTGGCAATGTCCTGCTGGTCGCCCCGGCGGACGAGATCGCCGCCCGCGAGCGCCAGGAACTGGAGTCGCTAAAGCAGATCGCCGAATTGGCACCGCTGCGTCGGGAACTGTTGCAGGTCAATTACGCCAAGGCGGTGGACATCGCCAAATTGTTCCAGTCGGTGACCAGTGCCGAGGCCAAGCGCGACGAGCGCGGCTCGATTACTGTCGATGAGCGCACCAACAACATCATCGCCTACCAGACCCGGGATCGCCTGGAGGAACTGAGGCGGATCGTCGCGCAACTGGATATTCCGGTGCGTCAGGTGATGATCGAGGCGCGTATCGTCGAGGCCAACGTCGATTACGACAAGAGCCTGGGTGTGCGCTGGGGTGGTTCGGTGCGTAGTGGCAACTGGAGCGCTTCGGGAGTTGACAGTGCGAAGGAGGGGGGCTTGGGCAGAAGCGCCAGCACCAGTTCACCGTTCGTCGACATGGGGGTGGCGGGCAATACGTCGGGCATCGGTATCGCCTACATCACCGATAACTTGTTGCTGGACCTTGAGCTGACGGCCATGGAGAAGACTGGCAATGGGGAGATTGTCTCGCAGCCCAAAGTAGTGACCTCCGACAAAGAGACCGCGAAGATCCTCAAGGGTACGGAAATCCCCTACCAGGAGTCTAGCTCCAGCGGCGCTACTTCGGTGTCGTTCAAGGAGGCCTCGCTGTCTTTGGAGGTGACACCGCAGATCACTCCCGACAACCGCATCATCATGGCGGTCAAGGTCACCAAGGACGAACCTGACTACCTGAACAAGGTGCAGGATGTACCGCCGATCAAGAAGAACGAGGTCAATGCCAATGTGCTGGTGACCGATGGCGAAACCATCGTTATTGGTGGGGTTTTCTCAAATACTCAGAGCAAGGTCGTAGATAAAGTGCCATTTCTCGGTGATGTGCCGTATCTTGGCCGCCTTTTCAGGCGTGACGTGGTGTCGGAGAAAAAATCCGAGCTGCTGGTATTTCTCACTCCGCGTATCATGAATAACCAGGCGATTGCTGTGAGTCATTGATTCTGTGCGAAATTTGATTCTTGTTGGGCCGATGGGTGCTGGTAAAAGCACCATCGGTCGCTTGTTGGCCAAAGAGTTGCGCCTGCCGTTCAAGGATTCCGATAAGGAAATTGAATTGCGCACGGGTGCCAATATCCCGTGGATCTTCGACAAAGAAGGCGAACCCGGCTTTCGTGACCGCGAGCAGGCGATGATCGCCGAATTGTGCGCGCTCGACGGCGTGGTGCTGGCGACGGGTGGTGGCGCGGTCATGCGCGAAGCCAATCGTCGTGCACTGCACGCCGGCGGGCGCGTGGTGTATTTGCATGCGTCGGTCGAGCAGCAGGTCGGGCGCACTTCGCGCGATCGCAATCGTCCGTTGCTGCGCACCGCCGATCCGGCCAAGACCCTGCGCGATCTGCTGACGCTGCGCGATCCGCTGTATCGGGAAATCGCCGACCTGGTGGTGGAAACCGATGAGCGGCCACCGCGGATGGTTGTCCTAGACATTCTGGAGCGCTTGCAGCAGCTTCCTCCCCGTTAATCCCCGGCGCGAAATGCGCTATCCTCGGCCTCGCGCCATGATGGCTTCGGGGTGTGGCGCGAGACGGGTGGGCAACGTCATTCAATCAGGTGTTGCCAATCGATAACAAAAGGCAGGGCACCTGATTCCAACTTCATTGTGGGGACACATGCAGACACTTAAGGTCGATTTAGGCGAGCGTAGCTACCCGATCCATATTGGCGAAGGGTTGCTGGACCAGCCCGAGTTGCTGGCGCCGCATATCGCTGGGCGGCAAGTGGCAATCATCTCCAACGAGACCGTTGCGCCACTGTATCTGGAGCGTCTGACCCGCAGCCTGGCACAGTTTTCCGTCATTTCGGTGGTGTTGCCCGATGGCGAAGCCTTCAAGACCTGGGAAACCCTGCAAACCATTTTCGATGGCCTGCTCACCGCACGCCATGACCGGCGCACCACCGTGATCGCCCTGGGCGGCGGCGTGATTGGCGACATGGCCGGTTTTGCCGCCGCCTGTTACCAGCGTGGTGTCGATTTCATCCAGGTACCGACCACCTTGCTGTCGCAAGTCGACTCCTCGGTAGGCGGCAAGACCGGGATCAACCATCCGTTGGGCAAAAACATGGTGGGCGCTTTCTATCAGCCGAACGTGGTGCTGATCGATACCGCCACCCTCAACACCTTGCCGGCCCGCGAACTGTCTGCCGGCCTGGCCGAAGTCATCAAGTACGGGTTGATCTGCGACGAGCCGTTCCTGACCTGGCTCGAAGACAACGTCGACCGCTTGCGCGCCCTCGACCAGGGCGCGCTGACCTACGCCATCGAGCGCTCCTGCGCGGCCAAGGCTGCGGTGGTTGGCGCCGATGAGCGTGAGTCCGGTGTGCGGGCCACGCTCAACCTGGGTCATACCTTTGGCCACGCTATCGAAACCCACATGGGCTATGGTGTCTGGCTACATGGCGAAGCGGTGGCTGCGGGCACGGTAATGGCGCTGGAGATGTCGTCGCGCCTGGGCTGGATCACACCCCAAGAGCGCGATCGCGGTATTCGCCTGTTCCAGCGTGCCGGGTTGCCGGTCATCCCGCCAGAAGAGATGACCCCTGCCGATTTTCTCGAACACATGGCAATAGACAAGAAAGTAATCGACGGCCGTTTGCGGCTGGTGTTGTTGCGCCGTATGGGCGAAGCCGTAGTGACCGACGATTATCCGAAAGAGGTTTTACAGGCCACGCTGGGAGCGGATTACCGCGCCCTGGCTCAGCTTAAAGGTTAATAAGATCCCCATGACCAGTTTGCATGCCGACGAGGCGTTCCTAGGCCACTACCAGTTGAACCATGACCCCTTTGCTCCACGGGTTCCAGGGTTCAAATTCTTCCCTGCCCAGCGCAAGCCCGTGCTGGGACAACTGCATCACCTGGCCCGTTATAGCCAGCTGTTGCTGGTGGTCACCGGGCCGCAAGGCAGCGGCAAGACCCTGTTGCGCCAGGCGCTGGTTGCCAGCACCAACAAGCAGACGGTACAGAGCGTGGTGGTCTCCGCCCGCGGTGCCGGTGATGCGGCCGGTGTGTTGCGTCAGGTGGCCCAGTGGCTGGAAATCGCGCAGGCTGAAGTCGGTGCGATCCTCAAGCAGGTGGTGCAGCTCGCGTTGACCGGCCAGGAAGTCTATCTGCTGGTGGACGACGCTGAGCAGCTCGACGAGTCGGCGCTTGAAGCGTTGCTGGCCCTGGCGGCCGGTGCGTCTGAGGGGCGTCCGCATGTGTTCCTGTTCGGTGAGCCGTCGCTGATCGCCGGGCTTGAGCAGTTGACGGGCGAGGAAGAGCGCTTCCACGTCATCGAACTGCAACCGTATGCCGAGGAGGAAACTCGCGAATACCTGGCACAGCGCCTTGAGGGTGCAGGTCAGGGAATCGAACTTTTCTCCGCCAATCAGATCTCTGAGATTCACGAAAGCTCCGACGGCTGGCCTGGAAACATCAATCAGGTTGCCCGCGATGCGATGATCGAAGCCATGATTGCTAGCCGCTCAGCGGTCAAGCGTCCAAGTATGGGGTTCAACATGCCGAAGAAACACGTATTGGCAATTTCCGCCGTCGTCGTGGTTGCGGTGGCCGCTGCCTGGTTGATGCCGGGTCGCAGCAAGACACCAACCACTGGCGCACCTGCCAACGAGCAGGCGCAACTGCCGCTCGGCCAGGGCACTCCAACACCGAACGGCGGCGCTCCGGCGGTCGAGTTCGCCGGTAATACCCAGCCGATGCCACTGCCGCTGGTCGGGCAATCCCAGCCGGTGATGCGGGGGCCGTTGGCTGAAGAGGCCGGTGGCATTACCGAGGGCGACGACGGTGTGCCGGTCGAAGGTTCCAGTGCTGTTCCGCCGACCGTGACCACCATTGCACCGCCGGCCGGCATTTCAGCCGGTCCTGCACCGACCCCGGCTCCAGCACCTGTTGCCAAGCCAGCGCCAGCGCCTGTCCAGGTTGCTACCGCCAAGCCTGCGCCTGCTCCTGCGGCCAAACCGGCTCCTGTTGCCAAGCCTGCTCCAGCGGCCAAGCCGGCCGAGAAGCCAGCCACTGTCGCCAAGGCGACATCCGGTGGCAGTTGGTATGCCGGTCAGGCTCCGGGCAGCTACGTCGTACAGATCCTGGGCACCAGCTCGGAAGCCACGGCGCAGAATTTCGTCAAAGAGCAAGGCGGCCAGTACCGCTATTTCAAGAAAGTGCTCAACGGCAAGCCGCTTTACGTCATCACTTACGGCAGCTTCGCCAACCGCGATGCAGCTGTTACCGCTATCAAGGCCTTGCCAGCGAAGGTTCAGGCTGGTAAACCTTGGCCTCGCACTGTCGCCAGCGTCCAACAGGAACTGGCAGCAACTCGCTGAAGATTCGGCGGCCTTATCCAGGCCGCCTCTCCAAGCACCTCAAAATTTCTACAAGTGCGCGCAGCCCTACAGGCCGCGTGCCTTGTGGTGTCTGCGTCACAGTAGTCTTTGGGTCGTTGCGGTCAACATCAAAAATGTTTTGACTAGCACAGCATATCGCTTTAAACCTTTCATAAATGCGACATAGATTTGCGACATTTCGTCGTCAAATTTGTGAGCCTCTGTGTCGGTGTGTACAATGACCTCCCTTTTGCCCCCGCAAAGCTGGCGTACGTTCGGCGCGGAAGGTAAGCGGTTGAATTAAAAAGAAATTTGTCTCTGTAAGAGGCAGCCTGGTGAGAAAGTGTCTATGAAAGCAGGTCTGTACCAACCCGATGAATTCAAGGATAACTGCGGTTTCGGCCTGATAGCCCATATGCAGGGCGAACCCAGTCATACCCTTTTGCAAACGGCCATCGAGGCCCTGACCTGCATGACCCACCGCGGTGGGATCAACGCCGACGGCAAGACCGGTGACGGTTGCGGTCTGCTGATTCAGAAACCGGATGTGTTCCTGCGTGCCATCGCCCAGGAAACCTTCGGTGTGGAACTGCCCAAGCAATATGCAGTGGGCATGGTCTTCTTCAACCAGGATCCGGTCAAAGCCGAAGCTGCTCGCGAGAACATGAACCGCGAGATCCTGGCTGAGGGCCTGCAACTGATCGGCTGGCGCAAAGTGCCAATCGACACCAGCGTCCTTGGCCGCCTGGCCCTGGAACGGTTGCCGCAGATCGAACAAGTGTTCATCGCCGGTGATGGCCTGAGCGATCAGGACATGGCGATCAAGCTATTCAGCTCCCGTCGTCGCTCGTCCGTGGCCAACGCCGCCGACACCGACCACTACATCTGCAGCTTTTCCCACAAGACCATCATTTACAAAGGCCTGATGATGCCGGCGGATTTGACCGCCTTCTATCCAGACCTGAGTGACCAGCGCCTGCAAACCGCGATTTGCGTGTTCCACCAGCGCTTCTCCACCAACACCTTGCCGAAATGGCCGCTGGCTCAACCGTTCCGCTTCCTGGCGCACAACGGCGAGATCAACACCATCACCGGCAACCGCAACTGGGCCGTGGCCCGTCGCACCAAGTTCACCAACGATCTGATGGACCTGGAAGAGCTCGGCCCGCTGGTCAACCGCGTCGGTTCCGACTCCTCGAGCATGGACAACATGCTGGAGCTGATGGTCACCGGTGGTATCGACCTGTTCCGTGGCGTGCGTATGATCATTCCGCCTGCGTGGCAGAACGTCGAGACCATGGACCCGGACCTGCGGGCGTTCTACGAATACAACTCGATGCACATGGAGCCGTGGGACGGCCCGGCCGGCGTGGTCATGACCGATGGTCGCTACGCGGTGTGCCTGCTCGACCGTAACGGTCTGCGTCCGGCGCGTTGGGTCACCACCAAAAACGGCTTTATCACCCTGGCCTCGGAAATCGGTGTCTGGAACTACCAGCCTGAAGACGTGATCGCCAAGGGCCGCGTGGGACCTGGTCAAATCTTTGCCGTGGACACCGAAACCGGTCAGATCCTCGACACCGACGCCATCGACAACCGTTTGAAGTCCCGTCATCCCTACAAGCAATGGCTGCGCAAGAATGCCCTGCGCATCCAGGCGACCATGGAAGACAACGACCACGGTTCGGCCTTCTACGACGTCGACCAGCTCAAGCAGTACATGAAGATGTACCAGGTCACCTTCGAAGAGCGTGACCAGGTGCTGCGTCCATTGGGCGAGCAGGGCTACGAAGCGGTTGGCTCCATGGGCGACGACACGCCGATGGCCGTGCTGTCCCAGCGTGTGCGCACGCCGTACGACTATTTCCGTCAGCAGTTCGCGCAGGTCACCAACCCGCCGATCGACCCGCTGCGCGAAGCCATCGTCATGTCGCTGGAAATCTGCCTCGGTGCCGAGCGCAACATCTTCCAGGAGTCGCCGGAACACGCCTCGCGCGTGATCCTCAGCTCGCCGGTCATTTCCCCGGCCAAGTGGCGCTCGCTGATGAACCTCGATCGCCCGGGCTTCGAACGCCAGGTCATCGACCTCAACTACGATGAGGCCGTGGGCCTTGAAGCCGCCGTGCGCAATGTCGCCGATCAGGCAGAAGAAGCCGTGCGTTCCGGTCGCACCCAGATCGTGCTGAGTGACCGCCACATTGCCCCGGGCAAGTTGCCGATCCACGCTTCGCTCGCCACCGGCGCGGTACACCACCGCCTGACCGAAAAAGGCCTGCGTTGCGACTCCAACATCCTGGTCGAGACCGCCACCGCTCGCGATCCGCACCACTTCGCGGTGCTGATCGGTTTCGGCGCCTCGGCGGTCTATCCGTTCCTGGCCTACGAAGTGCTGGGTGACCTGATCCGCACCGGTGAAGTACTGGGCGACCTCTATGAGGTGTTCAAGAACTACCGCAAAGGCATCACCAAAGGCCTGCTGAAGATCCTGTCGAAGATGGGCATCTCGACCATCGCCTCGTATCGCGGTGCTCAGTTGTTCGAAGCCATCGGCCTGTCCGAGGAAGTGTGCGACCTGAGCTTCCGTGGCGTGCCGAGCCGCATCAAGGGTGCGCGCTTCGTCGACATCGAAGCCGAGCAAAAGGCCCTGGCTGCCGAAGCCTGGAGCCCGCGCAAGCCGATCCAGCAGGGTGGTTTGCTGAAGTTCGTCCACGGTGGCGAATATCACGCCTACAACCCGGACGTGGTCAACACCCTGCAAGCCGCTGTGCAGCAGGGTGACTACAGCAAGTTCAAGGAATACACGGCGCTGGTGGACAACCGTCCGGTGTCGATGATCCGCGACCTGTTCAAGGTCAAGACCCTGGATACGCCGCTGGACATCAGCGAGATCGAACCGCTGGAATCGGTGCTCAAGCGCTTCGACTCCGCCGGTATCTCCCTGGGCGCCCTGTCGCCGGAAGCTCACGAAGCCCTGGCCGAAGCCATGAACCGCCTGGGTGCGCGTTCCAACTCCGGCGAAGGCGGCGAAGACCCGGCGCGCTACGGCACCATCAAGAGCTCGAAAATCAAGCAGGTGGCGACCGGCCGCTTCGGTGTGACCCCGGAGTACCTGGTCAACGCTGAAGTGCTGCAGATCAAAGTCGCCCAGGGTGCCAAGCCCGGCGAAGGGGGGCAGTTGCCGGGCGGCAAGGTCAACGGTCTGATCGCCAAGCTGCGTTATGCCGTGCCGGGCGTGACCCTGATCTCGCCTCCGCCGCACCACGACATCTACTCGATCGAAGACTTGTCGCAGCTGATTTTCGACCTCAAGCAAGTCAACCCGAAGGCGCTGGTCTCGGTGAAACTGGTTGCCGAAGCAGGCGTCGGTACCATCGCCGCCGGTGTGGCCAAGGCTTACGCGGACCTGATCACCATCTCCGGCTACGACGGCGGCACCGGTGCATCGCCACTGACCTCGATCAAGTATGCGGGCGCTCCATGGGAGCTGGGCCTGGCGGAAACCCACCAGACCCTGCGCGGCAACGACCTGCGCGGCAAGGTCCGGGTGCAGACCGACGGCGGCCTGAAAACCGGCCTCGACGTGATCAAGGCTGCGATTCTCGGTGCTGAAAGCTTCGGCTTCGGCACCGCGCCGATGATCGCCCTGGGCTGCAAATACCTGCGTATCTGCCACCTGAACAACTGCGCCACCGGTGTGGCGACCCAGAACGAGAAGCTGCGCAAGGACCACTACATCGGGACCGTCGACATGGTGGTGAACTTCTTCACCTACGTCGCCGAAGAAACCCGTGAGTGGCTGGCCAAGCTGGGCGTGCGTTCCCTCGAGGAACTGATCGGCCGCACCGACCTGCTGGAAATCCTCGAAGGGCAGACTGCCAAGCAGAACCACCTGGACCTGACTCCGTTGCTGGGCAGCGATCACATCCCGGCGGACAAGCCACAGTTCTGCGAAGTGGACCGCAACCCGCCGTTCGACAAAGGCCTGCTGGCCGAGAAAATGGTCGACCTGGCCACCTCGGCGATCAACGACATGTGCGGCGCTGATTTCGCTCTGGATATCTGCAACTGCGACCGTTCCATCGGCGCACGGATCTCCGGTGAAATCGCGCGCAAACACGGCAATCAGGGCATGGCCAATGCGCCGATCACCTTCCGCTTCAAAGGCACGGCCGGTCAGAGCTTCGGTGTGTGGAACGCCGGCGGCCTGAACATGTACCTGGAAGGCGACGCCAACGACTACGTCGGCAAAGGCATGACCGGCGGCAAGCTGGTCATCGTGCCGCCCAAGGGCAGCATCTACAAGACTCAAGACAGTGCCATTATCGGCAACACCTGCCTGTATGGCGCCACCGGCGGCAAGCTGTTCGCTGCCGGTACCGCGGGCGAGCGCTTCGCGGTGCGTAACTCCGGTGCCCACACCGTGGTGGAAGGCACGGGCGATCACTGCTGCGAATACATGACCGGTGGTTTCGTCTGTGTCCTGGGCAAGACCGGTTACAACTTCGGTTCAGGCATGACCGGCGGTTTCGCCTACGTGCTCGACCAGGACAACAGCTTCGTTGACCGGGTCAACCACGAACTGGTGGAAATCCAGCGGATCAGCGGCGAGGCGATGGAAGCCTACCGCAGCCACTTGCAACGCGTGCTGAACGAATACGTCGAGGAAACCGACAGCGAATGGGGCCGTAACCTCGCTGAAAACCTTGATGACTATCTGCGTCGTTTCTGGCTGGTCAAGCCCAAGGCTGCCAACCTGAAATCGTTGCTTTCCAGCACCCGTGCGAATCCGCAGTGACGCAGCTGCAAGCGGCAAGTTTCAAGCCGCAAGTTAAATGCAGTGCGCGATAGGCCTGCTACCGTGATTGTCTTGCAGCTTGAAGCTTGTAGCTTGAAGCTGCTGCTAAGAGGTTTTTTGTAATGGCTGAACGTCTGAATAATGACTTCCAGTTCATCGAGGTCGGGCGCAAGGATCCGAAGAAGAAACTGTTGCGTCAACGCAAGAAAGAGTTCGTGGAAATCTACGAACCCTTCAAACCCCAGCAGTCGGCCGACCAGGCCCACCGCTGCCTGGGTTGCGGTAACCCGTATTGCGAATGGAAGTGCCCGGTGCACAACTTCATTCCCAACTGGCTGAAGCTGGTGGCCGAGGGCAATATCCTCGCCGCCGCCGAACTGTCGCACCAGACCAACACCCTGCCGGAAGTCTGCGGCCGGGTGTGCCCGCAGGACCGTCTGTGCGAAGGTGCCTGCACCCTTAACGACGGCTTCGGCGCGGTGACCATCGGTTCGGTGGAGAAGTACATCACCGACACCGCGTTCGCCATGGGCTGGCGCCCGGACATGTCCAAGGTCAAGCCGACCGGCAAGCGTGTGGCGGTGATCGGTGCGGGGCCTGCGGGCCTGGGCTGTGCCGACGTGCTGGTGCGCGGTGGCGTGACCCCGGTGGTGTTCGACAAGAACCCGGAAATCGGCGGTCTGCTGACCTTCGGTATCCCTGAGTTCAAGCTGGAAAAGACCGTGCTGAGCAATCGCCGCGAAGTCTTTACCGGCATGGGCATCGAGTTCCGCCTGAACACCGAAGTGGGCAAGGACGTGACCATCGAGCAGTTGCTCGAAGAATACGATGCCGTGTTCATGGGCATGGGCACCTACACCTACATGAAGGGCGGCTTTGCCGGTGAGGACCTGCCGGGTGTCTATGACGCCCTGGATTTCCTGATTGCCAACGTCAATCGCAACCTGGGCTTTGAAAAGTCGCCGGAAGATTTCGTCGACATGAAGGGCAAGAAGGTCGTGGTCCTCGGCGGTGGCGACACGGCGATGGACTGCAACCGGACCTCGATCCGCCAGGGCGCCAAGTCGGTGACCTGCGCCTATCGTCGTGACGAAGCGAACATGCCGGGCTCGCGCAAAGAAGTGAAGAACGCCAAGGAAGAAGGCGTGAAGTTCCTCTATAACCGCCAGCCAATCGCCATTGTTGGTGAAGACAAGGTCGAAGGCGTGAAGGTGGTCGAGACCCGTCTCGGCGAGCCAGACGCCCGTGGCCGTCGCAGCCCCGAGCCGATCCCGGGCTCCGAAGAGATCATCCCGGCCGACGCCGTGGTCATCGCTTTCGGATTCCGTCCAAGCCCGGCGCCGTGGTTCGAGCAGTTCGAGATCCAGACCGACAGCCAGGGCCGTGTTGTCGCCCCGGAACAAGGAAAGTTCAAGCACCAGACCAGCAACCCGAAAATCTTCGCCGGTGGCGACATGGTGCGCGGTTCCGACCTGGTGGTAACGGCAATCTTCGAAGGCCGCAATGCCGCCGAAGGGATCCTGGATTACCTGGGGGTCTGAAGACCCCAGCGGCAAGCTTCAAGCGGCAAGCTGCAAGTTAAAGCAATCGCGCTCTTAACTTGTGGCTTGTAGCTTGTCGCTCGTCACTGTCTTTCTGCGTCTCGCTCTGAGAAAATGCCCGCACTTTTTTTCCGGATGCCGACATGACTGCCCTGAAGAACGACCGTTTCCTTCGCGCCCTGCTCAAGCAACCCGTAGACGTCACGCCCGTGTGGATGATGCGTCAGGCCGGTCGCTACCTGCCTGAATACCGCGCCAGCCGTGCCAAGGCCGGCGACTTCATGAGCCTGTGCATGAACCCATCGTTCGCTTGCGAAGTCACGATGCAGCCGCTCGACCGTTATCCACAGCTGGATGCGGCGATCCTGTTCTCCGATATCCTGACCATCCCCGATGCCATGGGCCAAGGCCTGTACTTCGAGACCGGCGAAGGTCCGCGCTTCAAGAAAGTCGTCAGCACGATGGCCGACATCGAAGCCCTGCCGATTCCTGATCCGCACAAAGACCTCGGCTACGTGATGGACGCGGTCAGCACCATCCGCCGCGAACTGAACGGCCGCGTGCCGCTGATCGGCTTTGCCGGCAGCCCATGGACCCTGGCCACCTACATGGTCGAAGGCGGCTCGTCGAAAGACTACCGCAAGACCAAAACCATGCTCTACGACAACCCGCAAGCCTTGCACCTGCTGCTGGACAAGCTCGCGCAGACGGTCACCAGCTACCTCAACGGCCAGATCATGGCCGGTGCGCAAGCGGTACAGATCTTCGACAGCTGGGGCGGCAGCCTCTCGGCGGCGGCATACCAGGAATTCTCCCTGGCCTACATGCGCAAAATCGTCAGCGGCCTGATCCGTGAGCACGAAGGCCGCAAAGTGCCTGTCATCCTGTTCACCAAGAACGGTGGCCTGTGGCTGGAAAGCATCGCTGACGCTGGCGCTGATGCATTGGGCCTGGACTGGACCTGCGACATCGGCAGCGCCCGTGACCGCGTCGGCAGCAAGGTGGCCCTGCAAGGCAACATGGACCCTACCGTGCTC
Source organism: Pseudomonas sp. Irchel s3a18 (assembly GCF_900187535.1). Classification (NCBI taxonomy): domain Bacteria; kingdom Pseudomonadati; phylum Pseudomonadota; class Gammaproteobacteria; order Pseudomonadales; family Pseudomonadaceae; genus Pseudomonas; species Pseudomonas sp. Irchel s3a18. The sequence continues at coordinate 129,715 of NZ_FYDV01000004.1, forward strand.
TACGCCAAGCCAGAAGCGATCCGTGCCGAAGTCGGGCGGATCCTCGCCAGCTACGGCAAAGGCAGTGGCCACGTGTTCAACCTCGGCCACGGTATCACCCCGGAAGTCGACCCGGAACACGCTGGCGCCTTCCTGCGCGCGGTGCACGAGTTGTCGGCGCAGTACCACGAGTAATCGTGAGCGGATGAGCAAAACGCCCGGCCGATGCCGGGCGTTTTCATGGGCGCGGATTAAGTTTCAATTCAGCGAGCCTGATTATGCTGGGGCCATCGAAATCAACACGGAATCATCCCCATGAAAGCTCGTTACCTCGCTCTGCTGATTGCCCCGCTGTTCAGTACCGCTGCTTTGGCTGCCGGCTACACCGGTCCTGGGGCCGAGGTGGTGACCTCCGTGGCCGCCGCCAACGATGCCGCTGACGACACCCCGGTGGTCCTGCAGGGCTTCGTGGTCAAGAAGCTGAACAACGACGACAAGTACGAATTCAAGGACGCCACGGGCACTGTCACGGTCGAAATCGATAATGAGGACCTGCCAGCCGTCGCCTTCAACGACAAGACCCGGGTCAAGCTGACCGGTGAAGTGGAAAAGGGCTTGATCAAGCGTGAGATCGATGTCGATCTGCTGGAGATCATCAACTAAGACGTCGTTTCTTCCCAAGGGCCGCCATGCGGCCCTTTTTGCGTCAGGCTCTGGCGCTCTCTGCCAACGTCGGCAATTTCGCCAGTTTCAACGCCACCCACAAGGCAACCAGCAACAATCCGCCGATAAACAGGCCAATCCCGTTCCAGCCACCCAGGTGCCAGAAAACGCCGCCTGCGGTACCGGCGATGCTGGAGCCGGCGTAATAACTGAACAGATACAGCGACGAGGCCTGGCCCTTGGCTTTGGTGGCGCGGCGGCCGATCCAGCTGCTGGCCACCGAGTGTGCGCCGAAGAAGCCAAAGGTGAAGATCAGCATGCCAATGATCACCAGCGGCAACGGGCTGAGCATGGTCACGGCCAGGCCGGCGAGCATCAGCACGATGGTTGCCCAGAGCACTTTACGCCGCCCCAGCCTGTCGGCCAGCGAGCCGATTTTCGCCGAGCTGTAGATGCCCGACAGGTAAACCACAGACAGCAGGCCGACAAAGGCCTGGTCCATGTGGTACGGCGTGGCTAGCAGGCGATAGCCGATGTAGTTGAACAAGGTGACGAACGCGCCCATCAGCACAAAGGCCTCAAGGAACAGCAACGGCAGGCCGGCATCGCGAAAGTGCATGCGGAAGCCTTCGAGCAGACTGCGCGGGTGCATTGAGCGCGAGCGGAAGTTGCGTGACTCAGGAAGGATCTTCCAGAACACCGCGGCCGCGATCAGTGCCAGGCCGCCGATCACCAGCATCGCCGTGTGCCAGTTGACGAAGTCGATCAGCACGCCAACGATCAATCGGCCGCACATCCCGCCAATGGCGTTGCCACCGATGTACAGGCCCATCGCCAAGCCGATGTGTTGTGGATGAATCTCTTCGCTCAGGTACGTCATGGCCACCGCCGCCAGCCCGCTGAGGGACAAGCCGGTCAAGGCGCGCATCAGCAGAATCCCCTCCCAGGTCGGCATCATGGCGCTGGCGATGGTGCACAGCGCAGCGGCAAACAGGGCAGCCACCATCACCGGCTTGCGGCCGATGCGGTCGGAGATGGGGCCGGTAACCAGCAGGCCGATGGCGAGCATCCCGGTAGCCACCGACAGGATCAGGCTGCTCTGTGCGGCGTTGATCGAAAATTCATGGGAGAACAGCGGCATCATCGGCTGCACGCAATAGAGCAGGGCGAAGGTGGCAAAGCCGCCACTGAACAGCGCCAGCACGGTGCGCATGAACATCGGCGTGCCTTTTTCGATGTACACCTCGTTCAGTTGGGCGACCCCATCGTCTAGAGCGGCAGGCGGTATTTCATGGGCGAGTGGAGCGACAGCAGTTTTCACGGGGGACCTCGGGAGTGCATAGCCGGGCGGGCAATGAAAAAATCATATAGCCGGCTAATATTTCTATCCAATATATTGTTCGACCTGTTTGAGAGCTTTTACGACCTAATGGGGTTTTCATGGAATTGCGTCATCTGCGCTACTTCATCGCCGTCGCCGAAGAACTGCATTTCGGCCGCGCTGCACAGGTCCTGGGCATCTCCCAGCCTCCCCTGAGTCAGCAGATCCAGGTGCTGGAACAGGAAGTCGGTGCCCGCTTGTTCGAGCGTACCAATCGTCGGGTCGAGCTCAGTGAGGCCGGTCGGCTGTTCCTTGAAGAGGCGCGGCTGGTGCTGGCCCAGGTCGACAAAGCCGCCGATGTGGCCCGCCGTGCCCAACTCGGCGAGTTGGGGGAGTTGAAGATCGGCTTCACCTCATCCGCACCGTTCAACTCGACCATCCCCCAGGCCATCTTCTCGTTTCGCCAACGCTTCCCGGCCGTGCACCTGAACCTGCGGGAAATGAGCAGCACCCAGGTCGCCGATGCGCTGGTGGATGAGTCGATTCAGGTCGGTATCATGCGGCCGTTGCCGCTGCCGGATTCGCTTGAGGTGGTCGAGCTGACGCGTGAGCCGTTGGTGGCGGTGCTCAGCTCCAAGGACCCGTTGTCGGTAGGCAGCGAGGAGGGTGTGTTCCTGTCGGCGCTGGCCAATGAGCCGTTCGTGTTCTTCCCGCGCAGCTACGGCAGTGGCCTTTACGCGCAACTGTTGAGCCTGGCGCGTGACGCCGGGTTCAGCCCGCACTTCGCCCAGGAGGCCGGCGAGGCCATGACCATCATCGGCCTGGTGGCCGCCGGCCTGGGCGTGTCGGTGTTGCCCGCGTCTTACCAGCGGATGCGCATCGACGGTGTGGTCTACCGCCCCTTGCTTGACCCGCTGGCGATGTCGGCGGTGTGGCTGGTGCAGCGCAAGGACCAGAAATCACCGATGGCCAAGGCGTTTGTCGAGTTACTGACGCGCAAGATTGAATTCAGTAGTTAGCATCGGGGATTACATCGTTACCTTGGGCGCTCGACGAAGGACCAATGACAATTGATTTAGGTTGTTAGCGTGATATAGCTATTTTGAAAAGTTGAAGTTGATGCGCAATGTAAGTGCCGAACGTCACCGAGTATAGGGTGAAGAGCAATATGTGATTTGGGGCATGCCAATAGTTAATGTTGGAAGTTAAAATTGCGGATGAAGCTATGGACAGCGCTGCGCAGGCTGCCGCTGAACGATGCTCAAGGCTAATTTTATTTCTCGTGAAAATTATTGTTTGAACTGCTGAAAATAAAGCGAGCGCGATGAGTGTGGCTGTTATGAATGATAGCGGAATGGCTATGGAGTCTTGATCATTCGGGTAAAGTCCGATTTTGAAGTTGGTGATGACGGTCTGGACGCTTGCGATTGTAGTGGTTATTAGTGATAGGTAGTATAGGCATGTCAGGCGCCAAATTTTCTTGTTCACAAGATGTTTCCTGGGGCGGTAGCTTTATGAAAAGCTACTGTGACCACTTCAGGTTGTGGTGGAGGCATGACGTAGGTCCCGTCAATGATTATGCCGTCCGTGGACCAATATCCTCCGAAAGTTCCTCTCCATACTCCAGTGATGGATGTTGCAGGTAATTCGCTTTTGTTTTGTGGCATGGCCTTGATCCTTGGCGGAAATGTTATCCAAGTTTATTTTTGTTGTTTGTGTGATTTTTTTTTTTTTGGGGCGGGAGAGTTAATGATTATGCATTGTTCTACAGGGTGCTCAATAGTGATTTGATATGTCAGGAAGCGTATTGCATTAGTTGCAGAAATTTTCAGGGGCGACCTGATCACTTGTAACCAGATAGCAGAAAGGAAGGCGTAAATGCACTTTCGGGCAGATTTCTGGTCAGCGAATGCGAGTTTGAAAAGCTCTGCGCTCGTGCCTGATCCTTGCGCGGTGCCACACCGGCCAAGTAAATACCGGCATGGCCCTCGTAATGACGTTCACGACAGAGGTACTTCAGGTCACTGCCCGCGCCGGAAAATCAACGAAGTGTTGACCCCACCAAAGGCGAAGTTGTTGTTCATGACGTACTGATTACTCATCTGCCTGAACTCGCCGCGCAGGTAGTCCAGTGCGCCACACTGCGGGTCGACGTTGTCGAGGTTGAGGGTGTGGGCGTACTGGTCACTGTTGAGCATTTCGATGCTGAACCAGGACTCCAGTGCACCGCAGGCGCCCAGGGTGTGGCCGAGGAAGCTCTTTTGCGAGCTGATGGGCATGCGGCTGCCGAACAGGCTGCTGGTGGCCAGGGTTTCGGCGATATCGCCCTGCTCGGTGGCGGTGCCGTGACCATTGACGTAGCCGATATCGGAAGGTTTCAGTCCCGCGTCTTCCAGCGCCAGTTCCATGGCCCGGCGCATGGTGACTTGCTCGGGGCGGGTGGTGTGCTGACCGTCGGCGTTGCTGCCAAAACCGACGAGTTCCGCGTGGATATGGGCGCCACGGGCCAGGGCGTGCTCAAGCTCTTCAAGCACCAGCATGCCCCCGCCTTCGCCGATCACCAGGCCATCACGGGCGCTGTCGTAGGGGCGTGGGCTGGATTGCGGGGTGTCGTTTTTCAAACTGGTGGCGTAGAGCGCGTCGAACACCATGGCTTCGGTCGGACACAGCTCCTCGGCACCGCCAGCGAGCATCAGGGGCAGTCGACCAAACTTGATCGCCTCGTAGGCGTAGCCGATGCCCTGGCTGCCGCTGGTGCAAGCACTGGACGTCGGGATCAAGCGCCCGGTGAGGCCGAAGAAGATGCTGATATTGGCCGCCGTGGTGTGGGGCATCATGCGGACATAGGAGTTGGCGTTCAGGCCTTCGGCCACCGAGTTCAGCAGCATATTGCCGAACGCCTTGATCTCGTCGGTGCTGCCGGTGGATGAGCCGCAGGCAACGCCCATGCGCCCGTCCTTGATCGACTCGTCGCCCAGCAGGCCGGCGTCGGCCAGTGCGCGTTCTGCCGCGCCCACTGCCAGGCGTGAAACCCTGCCCATGCTGCGCAACTGTTTGCGGGTCCAGTGCGCCGGAACCTTGAAGTCATCGATAGGAGCGGCAAGGCGCGTGTTGAGCTCGGTAAAGCGATCCCACTCATCCATGCGGCGGACGCCGCTGCGGTTGGCCCTGAAGTGGCCCGAGATGGTCGCCCAATCGTTGCCCAGGGACGTGATGCCGGCCATGCCGGTGACGACAACACGTTTCATCAACACAGGCCTCCGTTGACGGCCAGCACCTGCCGGGTGATGTACGAGGCTTCCGCCGACATCAGGAAGTTCACCGCGCCGGCAACTTCTTCCGGGGTACCCATGCGTTGTGCGGGGATCATCTTCAACAGGTCTTCCAGTGGCACGTGGTCATCGAGCATCGCGGTGTCGATCAAGCCGGGGGCGACACAGTTAACGGTGATTTTGCGCTTGCCCAGCTCAATCGCCAATGCTTTTGCCGCCCCGATCAGGCCGGCCTTGGAGGCGCTGTAGTTGACCTGTCCGCGATTACCTATCAGCCCGGAAACCGAGGTGATACAGACAATCCGTCCGGCAGCGCGACGCCGGATCATCGGCATCATCACCGGATGCAGCACATTGTAGAAACCATCGAGGTTGGTGCGCATCACCACATCCCAGTCGTCTTCGCTCAGGGCGGGAAAGGCACCGTCGCGGGTCAGGCCGGCGTTGAGCACCACACCGTAATAAGCACCGTGGGTGTCGACATCGGCTTCAAGGATGGCCTTGCACGCGGCCCGGTCGGAGACGTCGAACTGCAGAATGCGCGCGGTGCGGCCCAGCGCCTGAATCTCGGACTGCACGGCGGCGGCTTCGGTCAGGCCGCTGCGGCAGTGCAGCACGATGTCATGCCCGGCTTGAGCCAGGCGCAGGGCGATAGCGCGGCCAATGCCACGGCTGGAGCCGGTGACCAGTACAGATTCAGTCATCACTCGACTCCTTGGGTTCATGCAGATAGTGAGCCGCCTGTGGCGGCCGGAACACGTTCAGCCGGGCGCTGGCATGGATGCCCGGGCCGTTGATATGGCATTCGAATATGCCCATGCCGTTGTCGTCTTCCAGCGAGCGTGTTCCATGAATGGTCAGCTCGGTGCCCGCCGGGAAGCATTCCACGTTGCATTCGAACTTGCGGGTGCCGAGCAGGAAACCCAGCTCCACGGGATTGCCGCGTTGACGGGCATGGCAACCGGCGTAGGCGGCCACGCTCTGGGCCATCAACTCGATGCCGACCCAGGCTGGCAGGCTGCCGTCCGGGAGGCTGTACAACCCGTCGGGCTTGACTGTGAGCCGGGTTTGAATCTGTTCATCGTCGAACCCCAGTATCTGCTCGATGAGGATCATGTCCCCGCCGTGGGGCACCAGTTCGGCGATCGGCCAGTCAATCATGGGGCGTCTCCGATAATCAGGCTGACGTTGTTGCCACCGAAGGCAAACGAGTTGCTCATTAGGTAGCGAGGTGCAATGGACGCCAGGCGATCGGCCGGGGTCACCCATTTCAGTGGCGGCAATGCGGGGTCGGGCTGGCCATCCCAGACGTGGGGGGGTAGGGCGTGCTTGCGGTTGCCCGGGCTCAGGCTCAACCAGCAGAACGCCGCCTCCAGTGCTCCGGCGGCGCCGAGGGTGTGTCCGGTCATCGGTTTGGTCGAGGAACAGGGTACACCGGCCGGAAACAGGGTCGCCACTGCCAGGCTCTCCATGGCATCGTTGTGTTGGGTGGCGGTGCCATGCAGGTTCAGATAGTCGATTTGCCCGGGTTGCAGGCCGGCGCGGGCCAGGGCTTTGTTCATGGCTTGCAGGGCGCCGCGGCCGCCGGGCTCCGGTGCGGAAATATGGTGTGCATCGGAACTGGCGCCCGCACCGAGCAGGGCAATGGCCGGGCTGTCGTCGGTACGCTTGCTCATCAGAAACAGCGCCGCCGCTTCGCCGATGTTGATGCCATTGCGGTTGACGGAAAACGGATTGCAGCGCTGCCCCGACACCGCTTCCAGTGCCGAGAAACCGTTGAGCGTCAGCTTGCACAAGCTGTCGACGCCACCGCACACCACCGCGTCGCACAACCCCAGGTCCAGCAGGCGCTGGGCACTCATCAACGCGCGGGCGCTGGAGGTGCAGGCGGTGGAGATCACGTAGGCCGGGCCGCTCACTTCAAGCCAGTCGGCGAGGAAGTTGGCCGGGGCCCCGAGCTCTTGCTGTCGATAGTCATAGCTGGCGGGGAACTGATGTTCACGCAGGTACTGGGCCAGACCCTGGCTGGCCTCCTCGATGCCCGACGTGCTGGTGCCCAGAACGATGCCGATTCGGTCAGCGCCATAGGTCTGGATCGCCTGCTCGATGTCATCGCGAATTTGCAGCGCCGCTTCCAGCAGCAACTGGTTGTTGCGGGTGGCATGCAGGCCCAGCGCTGCCGGGATCGCTGCCAGTTCGCCCCTGACCGCGGCCACCGGAAGCGAGCGCTGGGGGACCCAGCCGGCCTCGGCGCGCATGCCTGAGCAGTCACCGGCAAACAGGTTGCCGGCCACTTCGTGTTGCGTGCGGCCCAGGCTGCAAATCAGCCCGAGGGCATTGAGGTAGGCGGTCATGGCGTGGACTCGTGCAGCGGCGTGACGTGATAGGTCGGGCCATTTGGCAGTTTCAATTCAAAGCTCATGGGTTGTGTATAGCGGACTTCCCAGCGCGCAGGCAGGGATCGTTGCATGCCATGCTGCCGGGCGGCGGGGTAGTTGGCGTGCAACTCGCCTGATGGGGTCAGGGCAAACAGCAAGGCGGCAAACAGCTCCCGGGCTTGCGGGTTGGGCGGTAGCAGCCCATCGGCTTGCCATTGTCGGTCAATCAGACGCTGGCGAGCCTGGGGAATTCCCAAGGGGTCCATCATTGACCAGCGAAGACCTGCACCCTCACGCTGGATCACCAGCAGCCAGTCCAGGCGTTGCTGGTGTTCCTCGCGCTCAATGTGCAGTTGCAGGGGCAACTGCAGGGTCGGGCGTGCTTCGGGCAGCGGCGGCTGGCTGGCGCAGGCGCTCAGCAGCAGGGCACAGCACACCAGCAACAGGCGAATCATCAACGCCGGCCTGCCAGCGGTTTACGGACGACCAGGCCATTCATGTGGCGTCCCCTGCACAGATTTTCGAAATCACGTTCAGTCGACGCTTGGCCTCACTGACAAACGGATTGTGCTCATCCCAGGCATAGCCAGCGAGGATCGAGCTGATCATGCGGCGGATATCCGCGGCGCCGCCCTGATAGAAAATCACATCCTGAAAGGTGCCGTTGTACCAGCCCTCGACATAGCAGCGGAAGGTGTCGACCCCGCGCTTGAGCGGCTCGGCAAATTCGCGCTGCCAGTCGACCGCTTCACCTTGCAACTGACGGTGCAGTACGCCAGCGGCCATGCTGGCCGAACGCATGGCGATGGTCACGCCGGAGGAGAACACCGGGTCCAGGAACTCGGCAGCGTTGCCCAGCAAGGCAAAGCCTGGACCGTGCAAGGTCTTGACGTTGGCCGAGTAGCCGCCGATGGTTCTGGCCTCGGTGTCCCACACGGCATTTTCCAGCACGCGGGCCAGACTCGGTGTCTCAGCGATAAAGCCACGCAGGCAATCGTCCAGGTTGTCGGTGCGACCGTGGAAATGCTCGGCCGCCGCGACCACGCCGACCGAACAGCGGCCATTGCTGAAGGGGATGGTCCAGAACCAGATGTCGCGCTGCGTCGGGTGGGTGGTGATGAGGATCTTCTCGCGCTCGAACGTCGGGCAGTCGATGTGGTCCTCGACGTGGGTGAACACGGCCTGGCGCACCGGAAAATTCGATGCGGCCTCCAGATCCAGCAAACGTGGCAGCACCCGGCCGTAGCCGCTGGCGTCGAGGATGAAGTCGGCTTCGACCTGGTACTGGCTGCCGTCCTCGCGTTGCACGTTCAGATGCGGCTTGGGGCGTTCGATGTCAACGTCGACCAGGGTTTCGCCATAGCGGATTTCCACGCCTTGCAGGGCGGCCTGATCGGCCAGCAGCTTGTCGAAATCGGCGCGTTGCACCTGGAAGGTGGTCGGCTTGCCCGGGGTAAAGGTGTCGCCGAAATCGAAGGCACTGTAGCGCTCGCCCCAGGCGAATGCCGCGCCGGTCTTGAGCTGGAATCCGGCGGCGTTGACCGCCTCGAGCATGCCGGCTTCCTCGACGAAATCCAGGCAGTGGGACAGCAGGCTTTCGCCGATGGAGAACCGGGGGAAATGCTGGCGTTCGATCACCAGCACATCGTGCCCCTTGCGCTTGAGCAGCGCTGCGGCAATGGCGCCGGAGGGGCCGGCACCGATGATCACTACCTGACGACGTTCCATTTCAATGATTGGCACGAGGACTCCTGGCCGGGGCGGCGATTTTCAGAGGCGTACGGTGCATGCCGACCAGTGCCGGCAGCAGGGTGGCGATCAGCCCCATCAGCATCAGCGCGAAGTACAGCGCCGGGCTGATGAGTTGTTGTTGCAGCAGCAGATTGAGGAAGACGATTTCGCTCAATCCGCGAATGTTCAGCAGCACACTTTCTCGCCAGCGACTGGCGCCTTCGAAAGAGCGTCCGGCCCAGCCCAGTCCCAGCCAGTTACCCAGCAGTTTACTGGCAATCGGCAATACGAGCAGCGCCGACAGTTGCAGCCAGCCGAGGCTGTCCAGGGCACTGTGCACGTTGATCTGCACGATACCGAACGTAAGGATCAACGGGATGGCGATCCAGGTTTGCACGCGGCTCATCCACACCGTCGGCAATGGCAGTACCAGCGGTACCTTGAGCGCGGCCATGCACAGCAGGTAGCCGATACCAACAATCAGCGCATTGAGCTTGTAATGCTCGGCCACCACCAGCAGCAAGAAGAAGCCTGCGCTGTGCAGCAACGGTTGGCGCAGGTGCAGCAGCCGTAGCACCAGCGGCAGGCAGGCGCCGGCCAGTGGCAGCAACAGGCTGCTCAGGTGCAGGCTGCCCTGAGCGACGGCGAACAGTGTCCAGCAGGTGAGGTCGATGAGGATGGCGGTCTGTACCAGGCGCCGGGCCGCATCCAGTGGGTAGTTGATGTGGCGCAGGTACAGGTAGAGCACCGGGATCGCAGTGATGGCGAACAACAGGCCGACGGCCAGTGAGCTGATCCAGGGTTGCGCGGGCAATAGCCAGACAGCCGTGGCCAGGCCGCAGGCGAAGGGGATGCAGAAACTGGGCAGGGCGATCTTCAGGCTCTGGCGATCCAGCCGCAGGTCGATCACGTCGCTGAGGATATGCCCCAGCAGCAAGGCGAAACCCAGGCTGTAGAGATTTTTCAGCCAGGTCGGGGCGATCAGGTCGGCGCCGTTGAGCTGCCAGTCAGGTTCGATCCAGCCGTACATTAAAAGTGGCAGGCCGAAGGTTGCCAGCAGCAACTGGCTGACGATCGGAATCAGGCCGAAGTGACGACCGACACGGGTGGCGATGGCGAACAGCGCCAGGGCCAGCAGCCAGAACAGCGCGACCATCATACGACCGACTCCGTGACCGGGGCGGCATGGGCCTGTCGGGCCCAGGGCGCGAGCATGAAGCTGAATACCAGGCCGAGGCTCACGGACAGGCCGAAGTTGCTCACGGCCGGGGTGCTGGACACGGCCAATAGCCCGAACGACAGCCAGGTGGTGGCGGCCGCCAGCAAGGTGCCCAGCAGGCTCACTGCCGCACCACCGACCTGCTCGCGCATCAGGATGGCGTAATCGACGCTGATCGCCGTGACCAGTAGCAAACCGAACAGGCTGAACAGGGTCAAGGGTTGTCCCAGCCAGCCGAGGCTGGCCAGGCTGCACAGGGCCGCCAGCAATGGCAGGGCGACGATCCGCAGCGCGCCACCGAAGCCAAATGGCGCCATCAGCACCAGCACGATCAGCACACAGGAGGCGAGCTTCAGTTCGGCGGCGCTGATCTGGGTCTCGGCGAAAACCGTGTTCAGTTCACCGAGGCGATCCACCAGCACCACACCCGGCAAGTCCTGGGCCTGGACTCTCAACAAGGCGGGATCGTTCAGGCCCTGCAGACTGGTGATCGCCGCCACGCCCTCGTCCGTCGGGCCCAGCCACAGGGCGCGATAAGGCTCCGCCAGCGGGCCACGCAGCGCGGCATCGATGTCTTCGACGGGCAGCGCCTGCAAGGCGGCCAGTTCGGCTTGCAGCGCCTCGGTCGGGATCCCCAGTTCAAGCAGTGGCTGCCAGAACTGCGGCAGTTTGTTCAGTGCCGTGCGCACCTGTTGCTGTTCGCTCGCCGAACCGCTCAGTTGATCGAGTGCCAGATAGCCATCGAGTTTGTCCAGGTTGACCAATTGCTCCAGGCGGTCGCTCAGGGCGCTTTGCCGTTCGAGTAGTTGCTCCTGGTTGGCCGCGCGCACCAGGAAGAACTGGCTGGTGGGTTGATGACCGGTGATGCGGGCAATGGTCTGGGCTTCATCGGTCAGTTGCTGGGGCGCACTGACCCATTGACGAATATCGTTGCGGGTTTGGAGTTGCAACAGGCCGCCGATGCAAAAGGCGATCAGTAGCCCGAGCAAGACGGGCGTACGCAAACGCTGGAGCAACGCTTCACGCAGATTCAGCAGTGCCTCGCAGACCCGCAGCGGCCAATGGGCCGGACGCAGGTCGACGCCCTTGAGCAGCGCTGGCAGCAGACACACCGCCGACAGGTAGGCGCCGAGCAGTCCGGCGGCGGAGAACACGGCAATCTGGGTCAGGGCCGGGAAGGGGGTCCAGGCCAGGGCCAGGTAGCCGATGCAACTGGTGATCAGGCTCAGGGTCAGCCCCGGCAGGGTCAGGCGCAAGGCCGGCCAACTGTGCCACGGTTTCAGGCGCCAGCTCTTGGACAGGTAGTGCAGCGGGTAGTCCACGGCCACGCCGATCAGGCTTGAGCCGAGCACCAGGGTCATCACATGCATGTGGCCGAACAGGGCCACGCAGGCCACCGCGCCAAACAACATGCCCACCAGCACCGGAACGAACGCCAGCAACACCCGCCAGCGGCGGAACGCCAGCAACAGCAGCAAGAATATGCCCAGGGTGGCGCCACCCCCGACCCAGGTCATCTCCTGGGTGGCTTGTTGCTGGCCAGCCGCCGCATACAGCAACCCACTGGCCGCGAGCAGCTGCACGTCAGCCCTGGCCGCTGTTTCGCGGCTGTGTACGAGCAGATCGGCCACTTGCAGTGGCAGGTTCATGTCGAAGGCGTTGCCGGTGGTGCGCGCCCGCAGCAATACCCAGCTCCTACCGTCGGCATCGGCGATCAATGCCCCGCTGCCGATGTCCAGTTGCACCGCGCCCTGTTGCGGCTGGCTGTTCTGGATACGTCCGGTCAGGCCCAGCCAGTCCTCCTGGCTGGGCACCAGGCTGAAGCCGCCGAAGGGATCGAACAGTGCCTGGACCCGCTGCTGGATGAATGCGTCGGGATGCTCGATCAGCAACTGCCGGTCAGCCGTCGATAGCATCGCCAGGCGACCTTGCAGCAACTGCGCACGCAGGGCCGGCAGGTCCGCTTGCAGGGTCCACTGGACCTTTTCGAACAAGCCGCTGGACTGCCACTGATCGCCGAGCTTTTGGGCCATGGCGATGGCCTGCGTGCGGTCTTTGTGGCCGACCAGCACCAGTATTTCCCGGTTCAACGGTTCTTGCATACGCTGTTCGGCACGCTGTTCCAGGGCATCTGGCGTGGTACCGGGCACCAGTTCCATCAGGTTGGCCGACAAAGGGGCGCCGTCACGCCATTGCCAGCCCCCGAGTGCGAGCACTGCCAGCAGCAGGATCAGGAACAGCCAGGGGAGCCTGCGTTCACTTGGCAAAGTCATGGTGTTCCGCATCGCTCAAGGGTTGATGGCCGGTACTGTCCTGCATGCGCAGCACGGTGCTGTCGCCTTGGGTCTCCAGCAGTTCGATACGCTGTACCAGTTCGCCGCCGTCGATAGTGATCTGATTGAACACTTGCTTGAGCAGCATCGAGCGGGGGATCAGGGTCAGTTTCCAGTGCTGTGGATCACCGGTCAGTGACAGCTCGAAATCTCGCTGCAAGCCACTGCTGTCACCTTGCAGCACGGCGAGGAACAAACGGTTCTGCTCGGCCCCGGCACTTTTGCCCGGTAGCCTTTGCCAACCGCTGCCGTCACGCCGGGCAATCCCCTGGGTATCGATGCGGTAGTCCTGCTGCAGTGGTGTCTTGAGCAGCCACAGCAGTCCATGGTCCCTGGCCAGTACGAAGGTACCGGTGCTGGTCAGCGGCTGCGGCAGGGCGCGCAGGTGTTTTTCCTGAATGAAGCGGCCGTGGATCACTTCGGGCTTGGCCAGCTGATCGCTCAACTGTTGCAGGTCGAAGGCCTGCGCCAACGAGGAAAAGCCGAGCAACACCAACAGGCTCAGATGGGTGATGAGCTTCATGGCAGCATCCTTTCAACCGCGTCGATCAGCACCTTCGGCGAGGCCAGTTGCATTTCGCGGCTGGCGATATGCACCGCGACCTGCACGGAGCTGGCGCGGGTCAGGCGTTCACCGCTGGCCAGGTCGCTGATCAGGTAGTTTATCTTCAGCCGGTTCTCCCACTCCACCAGGCTGGCGCGCACATTGAGCGTCTGGCCGAACACGGCGCCGCGTACATAGCGCAGTTGCAGGTCGATCACCGGCCAGGCGTACCCGGAGGAATGCATGGCGTTGTAGTTGTGGCCGAGCCTGTCGAGCAGGGCGCAGCGGGCCATTTCCAGGTACTTGACGTAGTGGCCGTGCCAGACCACGTGCATGCTGTCGACGTCGAAGAACGGCACGAGGATTTGCGTGTCGGCGTGAAGCACTCCTTTGCTACGCATGCAGCCTCCAGTGTTGTGCGGCGATACGTTGCAGGCACAGGCGCAATTCGCCTTCCAGGGCGCGGTCTTCAATGACCGGCGGGAAGTCTTTGGCCAGCGCTTCGTGCATGGCGGCCAGTGCCGGCGGCAACGGGCGGGCACCGGGTGCCTGGGCGCGCAGCCACACCCCCTGGTTGGCCGCGAGCAAGGTGGCGGCGGCAACTTGTTCGGTCAGTTCCAGTACACGGATCGCGTCGCGGGCGGCGATGGTGCCCATGCTCACTTTGTCCTGGTTGTGGCATTCGGTGGAGCGCGAAAACACGCTGGCTGGCATCGTATTTTTCAGTGCCTCGGCGGTCCAGGCACTGGCGCCGATTTGCACCGCCTTGAAGCCATGGTTGAGCATCGCCCGCTCGGCGCTGGCGCCCGACAGGTTGCTCGGCAGGCCGTGGTTGTAGCGTTCGTCCACCAGCAGTGCGAGCTGACGGTCGAGCAAGTCGGCGACGTTGGCCACGAGGTTTTTCAGGCTGTCCATGGCAAAGGCAATGTGCCCACCGTAGAAGTGCCCGCCGTGCAGCACGCGCTCGGCTTCGGCGTCGATGATCGGGTTGTCGTTGGCGCTGTTGAGCTCGATTTCGATGAACGAACGCAACCAGTTCAGGCTGTCCGCCAGCACGCCAAGCACATGGGGGGCGCAGCGTAACGAGTAGCGATCCTGCAGGCGGTGCAGTGGTGCGGTTGGCGCATCGATCGCCAGGTCCTTGCGCAGCCATGCGGCGACCTGCATCTGCCCCGGGTGCGGCTTGGCGGCGAACAGGCGCTCGTCGAAGTGTTCCGGATTGCCTTGCAGGGCGACCACATTCAGCGCCGTGATGCGGGTGGCCAGTTGCAGCAGGTAGTCGGCGCGGGCGTAGGCCAGGCAGGCGAGGCCGGTCATGACCGCGGTACCGTTCATCAGCGCCAGGGCTTCCTTGGGACGCAGCACCAGTGGCTCCCAGCCGAGCTCGCGATGCACGTCCGCGGATGGGCGGCGCTCACCGTTGAACAGCACGTCGCGTTCGCCGGACAAGGTCGCGGCCACATAGGACAACGGCGTCAGGTCACCGCTGGCGCCCACGGAGCCCTCTTGCGGGATCAGCGGCAGAATGTCGTGTTCCAGGAACGCTTGCAGGCGCTCCAGCAGTTCCACGCGCACCCCCGATACGCCGTGGCACAGCGACTGCAAGCGCGCCGCGAGCACGGCGCGGGTAGCCTGGGCGTCGAGCAACTGGCCCAGGCCGCAGCCGTGGAAGGTGTACAGATGACGGGGCAGGGCTTCGACGTGGTGCAACGGCACCGCGACCACGCACGAGTCGCCGTAACCGGTGGTCACGCCGTAGATGACGCCTTCCTTGTCCAGCAACGAGTCGAGGAACCGCGGTCCCTTGGCGATGCGCTCGCGAAAATCGCTGTCGCCTTGCAATCGCGCGGGTGCCTGGCGGTTGGCCACGGCCAGCACGTCTTCGATGCGCAAAGGAAGTTCGCCGAAGGTTACCGGCTCAAGCATGGGCGTCGTCATCGGTTATCCAGAAAGGGTAGAAGTTGAACCATTGTTGGGGCGCTTCGAGGCAATAGTGACCCAGCCGCTCCGCATAGCGGGAGGTCCACTGATGAATGACCTGTTCGCGCTCGCCGCGTTTCCAGGCCACGGCTTCGGCGAACGGTTCGAGCGTCAGTCGATAGCCGCCCGAGGGTTTCTTCAGGCACAGCAGCAGATTGACCGGACATTTCAGCAGCCCGGCCAGCAGCCACGGGCCTTGCGGGAATGCCGCCGGATGGCCGAGGAAGTCCACCGTCACGCGGCGTCCGCCATGCAGTGGCACGCGATCGCCGGCAATTGCCAGCCATTCGCCACGTTCCAGGCGCTCATGGAGCTGCAACATGATCAATGGGTCCAGCTCGCTGACTTGTATCAGCCGCAGGTTGGTGGCCCCGGCTTCGCCCAGCAGGCGGTTGAACTGTTCGGCGTGCTTGGTGTGCACCAGTACGTTCATGGTGACTCTTTCGCCGATCTCCGCCAGGGCCCGGCAGACTTCGAGATTGCCCAGGTGTGCGCCGACCATCATCTGCCCTCGGCTGCCGCGCAATTGATTGCGCAGCAGTGCCGGGTCGATGATTTCGATCTGTTCCAGGCCCAGCTTGCCATTCCAGACATCGAGTTTGTCGAGCATGGAGTCGGCGAAGGCCATGAACTGACCGAACACTCGCCAATGGCTGGGACGCAAATCGCGGCGACCGCTCCAATCAGCGAGCCGCTGTTGGTAGTGCCAGGCGCTCTGGCGAGCATTGCGGCCGAACAGGAAGAAGTACAGCACAATGCCGTACAGCAGCGGGCTCAACAGGCGTCGCCCCAGCACTTTGGCGGCGGTTGCGGTGAACTTCATCAGCCAGAAGCTGCCGCGTTCCTCGCGGTCGGCCCAGTGTTTGCGATCTGTGTTGCCGCTCATGCTCGCCACCGCCGCCAGAGGATCACCGGCCAATGCAGCAACATACCGATGCACAGCCGGGTGTGCATGCTGGTAATCAACAGGTTGTCGTGGACCATCCGGAAGTGCGAAACGCCGTCCAGCGGGTAGTGCACCCGGGTTTGCAGCCATTGCATGGGTTGATTGCGCCAGGCCAGACGTACCAGGATGTCGGAATCGAAGTCCATGCGCTTGCCGACCCTTGCCGAGTCGATCACCGCCAGGGTCGACGGCAGCGGATAGACGCGAAAACCGCACATGGAGTCGCGGATCTGCAACGACAGCGTGTTGATCCAGACCATCACGTGAGTCAGGTAGCGAGCGTACAGGCGCCCCTTCGGTACGCTGGCGTCGTACAGCGGATAACCGCAAACCAGCGCCTCGGGATGGGCACGCGAGTGTTCGATGAACCGGTCGATATCCTGCAGGTCGTGCTGGCCATCGGCGTCAACCTGCAACGCGTGGCTGAACCCCAGGCGGGAAGCCTCGCGCAGGCCGGTCATGACGGCGCCGCCCTTGCCCTGATTGACCGGGAGCCTGAGCAGGAACACCTTGTCGTGTTGTGCCAGCTGATCCAGCACGGCCGCACACGCCGGGTTGCTGGCGTCATCCACCAATATGCACGGCACATGACAGGCGAGCAGCGCATCAACCACAGTGCCGATGGCGGTTTCGTGGTTGTAGACCGGGATGACGGCGCAGGGGTTATGCATCTGCAGCCTCGAGCACGATCCGCCCGCTGGAACAGGTGGCGGTTTCATTACGATAGGTGAAGTACAGTTTGCTGCGCGTCGGGTCGAAGCGCAGGTGCAACTGGACTTCATCGCCTGGACGCAACAGTTGCTGGAACTTCAGCACTTCCATGCCGGCAAACTTCTCCGGTAGGTCCATCAATTGCCGGCCCAGGCTCAGCGCCCAGTCCACCTGCACCACGCCAGGCAGTACCGGTGCTTGCGGGAAGTGGCCGCTGAAGTAGGCAAGATCGGGCGGAACCGACAATTGCAGGCTCCATTGCCCATCGGCTTCAACCTGCTCCAGTACTTCAGGGGTCTTTGGACGCGGGGCCAGCAACAGGGCATCGATGTCCGCCTGGGGCAGTTTGCCCTGGGGGTTCAACGGCAGTTGCCGGAGCAGGCGCCAGCGTCGTGGCAGGGCCAGGGCTTCGCAATGCTGGCTGAGGTGTTGGCGCAGCGTCTGGGTCAGGCTGCGGCGTCCCTGGTTGCGCAAGGCGTACAGGCCCGATTCGCTCAGCACCAGCGCGGCTCCCAGGGAGGCGCGGTTCTCCTGAACCACCCCCAGGCGTGCTTCGGCGACCCATGGGTGGTCCATCAGGGCCCGTTCGAGCATGGGCAACGAGATGCGCTTCTCTTCCAGTTTGACGATCCGGTCCAGCCGTCCCAGCAACTCGAAACGGCCGTCAGCGGCGAGGCGTGCCGCGTCGGCCGTGTGTTCGATATGGCCAGGGGGCAAGTACGGCGAGGCAATGAGCAACGCCCCGTCGCTATCCAGGCTCAGCTCGACGGCCGCAAAGGGCTGCCAGAGCTCACGGCCCTGGCGCCAGGCAATGCCACCGGTCTCGGAGCTACCAAGGATTTCCGTCGGCCATTGTTGTAAACGTTCGTGCAGGCGTTGCGCGGCTTCGCCAGGCAGCGCACCACCTGAGGAAAATACCTGGCGCACGGCGCTCAAGGCCGGCCAGTCGAGATTGTCGCCCATGCGCTTGAGCAGCGCCGGGCTGGCGACCCAGGCAAACGCCGGGTATTCGCGGCTGGCGCGCTGCAGGTCTTCCGGGAAAGCCACTTGCTTGCGCACGAAGGGGCGCCCCGCGCACAGCGGCCACAGTACCCGGAACAACAAGCCGTAGATGTGTTGAGTGGCGACGCTGCCAATGACGCAGGCCGTGCCTAGCCCGGCACCCCACAGGTGCTCCAGGGCCTGGACTTCATTGGCCAACTGCCTCAGGGTTTTGTCGATGCGTTTGGGTTCGCCACTGGAGCCCGAGGTGCACAGGCTCAGCTGGCATAGGTCCAGATCCAGTACCGCCGCCGCCAGTGGTGCATGCCGGTAATCGCGGATGTGTGTGTCGCCGGCTTGATCGGTCAGCCACAGATCGACGTCGCCTGCCCAGCGCTGACGAGTTGGCGCGTGCAGGTCAGCGGGCAGCAGCACGCTGACTCCGGCACGCCAGGCGCCGAGCAATGCAATCGCCAGGTCGGCGGCGTCTTCAAGGTGTACGGCGATGTGTTGTACGCCTTGGGCTTGCAGCCCGGCCGCCAGACTCAGGGCCTGTTCGCACAATTGCCCATGGTTCAGCGTCGGGTCGGCCGTCACGGCGCGTTCCGCTTGCGCCTTGAGCAACAGGTGCTCAAGTTTTATCCAGTTCATGGGTGGCCTCGTACCCGTTGTCGTATGAGCCACTCAATGGCAAACATCAGACCAATCAATCCATAAGAGATCAGGCCGGTGTACAGCATCCACCAACTCAGTGGCGCCCAAAGGGTCAGGGCCGCTGCGCACAAGCCGTTACAGAAAAAGAACACGCACCACGCCAGCGTGACGCGTCGGGTATAGCGAATCGCTTTCGGTGGCAACTGGGGTTCCCGCAGGCGGGCCAGGCGTTCCACCATCGGCGGGCCGTACTTCAGGCTCAGGCCGAACAGCAGCAACATCAGCAAACTGATTAGCACGGGATACCAGCGCAGCAACCCCGGGCTGTCGAACAGCGCTAGCAGCAGGCAAAACACAATGGCCGCGCTCGCCATCCACAGGCTCCCGGGGCGGCGTTTGCCGGTCAGTGCCCTGGCCAGCCACAGGCTGCCCAGCAGCAGGCCGAACTGCCACGGGGCAAAGTGCTCCATGCCGTAATACACCGCAAAGGGGTACAACAAGCCCGCCAGCAGAAGACCGAGGCCGATCAGTCGGCTCATGCGGCCGGTTGAACCAGGCGATAGACCGCTTCAACCACATCGCCGACAGTGCGTACCGATTTGAACTCTTCGGCCGCGATCTTCTTGCCGGTCTTGCACTTGATATGGTCGATCAGGTCGACGGCATCGATGCTGTCGATCTCCAGGTCCTGATACAGGTTGGACTCAAGACTCACGCGTGCGGGATCCAGTTCGAAGAGTTCGACCAAGGCATCGCGCAGGGTGTTGAAAATATCGTCACGAGTTTGCATGGTCCGGTCTCAAGCTGCCTGTTTTGCAGTGACGAACGCCGCAAGGCTCGCCACGTTACTGAAGTGGTTGCGGGTGTCCTTGGCGTCGGCGTCGATTTTGATGCCGTACTTTTTCTGAATGGCCAGGCCGAGTTCCAGGGCGTCCACCGAGTCCAGGCCAAGGCCTTCGCCGAATAGCGTCTGGGTATCGTCGATGTCGTCGACGCCGATGTCTTCAAGGCCCAAGGCATCGATGATCAATTGTTTTATCTCACGGTTCAGATCGCTCATCTTCGGCGAGCTCCTTCAAATAGTAATGATGCAAGTAATCGTTAAGCTTGCGTGAGGCCTGAGGAGCCGGGCCTGTCGTGGCGAAGGCCTGTGGGTCTATATCGGCCCCCACGCGGAAACTGAAATGCACGCGGCGTTTGGGGATCCGATACCAGGGATCGGCCTTGGTCAAGGTGCTCGGGTTGACCTTGATAATCACCGGGGTGAGCATTTTCGCACCGCGCAAGGCAATTGCCGCGCCCCCCCGATGAAAGGCTGGCGGTTGGCCGGGTCGGGTGCGGGTGCCTTCAGGGAAGATGATCAGTGTCTGACCGCTCTTGAGGGCGTCCGCTGCGGTGTCGAGCATGTCCATGCTGCCGTCGTTACTGATGTATTGGGTGCGGCGCAGGGCTTCACGGGTGAAGGGGTTCTCCCAGAGGCTCTGCTTGACCACGCAGTTGGCGTGGCGCACCAACCCGATCAGGAACACCACGTCGATCAGCGATGGGTGATTGGCCATGATCATCTGGCCGGGACGACCGAGCCGCTCCGCACCCTGGATATCGTAGGTCAGCACGCCGGTTCGGGCCATGAACCGGATAAAAAACCAGAACACACGACTGACGGTTTGTCGTGCCCGTTGCCGATGGGCCTGGGCATCACCGGGCAGACAGCTCAGCAGCGGGAAAACAACCACTCGCAGGCACAACCCGCCCAGCCCGAACAGGGCGAAGCTGGTGGCGGTCGCCAGCAAGCGCCAGTAGTAGGCGTCACGTTTTTTTTCGGTCACAGGTTGCGTTGCCAGGTCCATAGACGATTTTTCCAGGCATGTTGGCAAGAGGCATCCTGGCCGAGCAGGGTACGCAACAGGCTCAGAGGGTGGGGCCATTGGGATTTTGACAACGAATCCCGGGTGCTGTTCAGGGACAGCTGCCAGTCATTTCCGGGGGTAATCAGCAGGCCGACGGCGTAGGGGAACGGGACGTCGTCAATCCAGGCCGAGTAGGCGGTTGGCGGTTGTTCCTCGGTGACGACCAGCAACACGGCGGGCGCGCCTTCTTCAAGCAGCGCCGCGGCCTCCAGCATGCCGTGTTCCAGGCCGTCACCCGCGGCGGCCAGGGCGGTCATCTCACTGGTTTCTCCGCGCATGATCGACCACAGGCCAATGATTGCGTTATGAACCGAGAGGCTGAACTGGGTTGGCGACAAAGGCTGTTCGTGGCTCAACTCGCTGAGGACTTCGAAGGTTCGAGGCGTTTCACCGTGGCGGGAAACAAAGACCAGCGGCAGCTGTTCACGTCCTTCGGCCAGTGGCCAGCCTACGCTGAAGGCCATTCGGGCCAGGCGGCTGAGGCGTCGGCGCTGCATGGCAGGCAGAAAGGACACATCGGGAGCGACATCGCTGGCTGGACGCACGATCGGTTGTCGGCTCCAGGCTTGCCAATCGTCCACGCTCTCGAGCCCGGGAGCCCACGCGCGCCATTGGGCGATGTTGAATGTGATCACTGAGTGTTCATCCCGCCCCTGCGGGCTTCCTAGACGCGGTGAGTCGTTTTTGACCTGCGACTGACTGGCAACGGCGCTGCGGCCGAGTGTCGAGCATTATCCCGGTGTGACTGGCTTGTAGCAAATGCTGGTTACATTCTGCTCAAGCGGGTGTGCAGCGTTTGAACTTGAGGGACGTCTACGAGTTTTCCGGTTTCTGGCGGCGGTGTCTGCCAGTCAATTCCCTGATTATTATCAGAACTCGGTGAGTTTTTTGCAGAGATTGCTGCTGACCGCGCAGTCCGTCTGACTTCGAGGTAGCTAAGCGACGGCATCGGCTACTACACTCGGTCATTCTTTGATACACGGAGGTTTTGACATGCGGCGCGTGGTGTTCAATCAGAAAGGTGGCGTGGGCAAATCCAGTATTGCCTGCAATCTGGCCGCGGTCAGCGCCAGCGAGGGCTATCGCACCCTGCTGGTGGATCTCGATGCCCAGGCCAACTCCACTCAGTACCTGACAGGACTGACCGGCGACGATATTCCCATGGGCATTGCCGACTTCTTCAAGCAGACCCTGTCGTCCGGGCCGTTTTCAAAGAAAAACCGGGTCGACATCTACGAAACCCCGTTCGACAACCTGCATGTGGTGACGGCGACCGCCGAGCTGGCTGACCTGCAGCCCAAGCTTGAGGCCAAACACAAGATCAACAAGCTGCGCAAACTGCTCGACGAATTGTCCGAAGACTACGACCGGATCTACCTCGATACGCCACCCGCGCTGAATTTCTACGCGGTTTCAGCCTTGATCGCTGCCGATCGTGTGCTGATTCCATTCGATTGTGACAGTTTCTCCCGCCAGGCCTTGTATGGCCTGCTGGCGGAAATCGAAGAGTTGAAGGAAGACCACAACGAGGCGCTGCAGGTCGAAGGCATTGTGGTCAACCAGTTCCAGGCTCGCGCCAGCTTGCCGCAGCAGATGCTCGATGAGCTGATTGCCGAAGGTTTGCCGGTGCTGCCGGTGTATCTGGGCAGTTCCGTGCGGATGCGCGAATCCCATCAGGCGAACATGCCGTTGATCCATCTCGACCCCCGGCACAAGCTGACCCAGCAATTCGTCGATCTGCACGACCTGCTGGAACATGCCTGACAGGGCGTCGTCAGATTCCCTGGCTGCGCAACCAGTCCATCAACTGCGTTAACGGGAAGGCGCCGCTCTGGCGCGCCACTTCCCGGCCATTCTTGAACAGAATCAGACTGGGGATCGAACGGATCCCCAATTGCGCTGACAGCGACTGATTGGCCTCGCTATCGAGCTTGGCCAGTCGACACTTGCCCACCAACTGCCCGGCAGCCTGCTCGAATACCGGCGCAAATGACTTGCAGGGCCCGCACCAGTCCGCCCACACATCCACCAGCAAGGGTAGATCGCCTTTGATCTGGCTGGCGTAATCACCCTGCCTCAACTCAAAGGACTTGCTCAACAAGACGGGCGCCTTGCATCGGCCACACTTGGGTTTATCACTCAGGCGCTCACCGGGAATACGGTTGAGGCCGTTGCAGTGGGGGCAGGGGATGAGTAGGGGGGCAGACATGGAAGGCTCCGGGGCATGGGCAATGAAACCAATCTGGAGCCGCTGCCGTGGATTATCAAGGTGCTTCGGTGTTATCGGTCGAGACCTTTATCTGAGCCGCTTCACGATGAGCAACTGATCTCCAGGTGCTTGCCCCACTCGGGTGGACGTTCGGCGTAACGCTCCATTCCCGGCTGCTCCGTGAATGGATCACTCAGTACAGCGTGCAAGCGGCGAACCTCTGCATAGTCACCGCTTTGTGCTGCGTCGATGGCCTTTTGCGCCAAGTAGTTGCGCAGGATGTAGAGCGGGTTGACCGCGTGCATGCGGATGCGACGCCGGGCTTGATCGTTATCGCCGTCACGGGCGGCGCGCGCGCAGTAGCGTTCGGCCCAGGCATCGAAGCCCTTGATGTCGACGAAGTCATCACGCAGCCGGGTGACCGCCAGCTCGGGGGCATGATCGCCCAGGCGACGGAAGAACAGGCTGTAGTCGACGCCTGCGTTCTGCATCAATTGCAGCAGGTTCTCGACCAGTGTCTGGTCATCGTCTTCAGCAGTGGTCAAGCCGAGCCGGCGGCGCATCAGGTCCAGGTAGTGAGCCTGATACAACGGAAAATACAGACCGAGGGTTTCGCGCAGGGCCTCGACACTGATGAACGGGGTCAGGGCCTGGGCCAGGGCGCTGAGGTTCCACTGGCCGATCGGTACCTGATTGCTGAACGAATAGCGGCCCTGGTCATCGGAGTGGTTGCAGATGAAGTGGGCATCGAAGTCATCGAGGAAGGCAAACGGGCCGAAGTCGAAGGTGATGCCCAGGATCGACATGTTGTCGGTGTTCATGACCCCGTGACAGAAACCATAGGCCTGCCATTTGGCGATCAGTTCGGCGTTGCGCTCGACGATTTCACGGAACATCGCCAGGTACGGCTCCGGTTGCTCCAGGCACTCGGGGAAGTGCATCGCCAGGACGTGCTCGCCGAGTGCCTTCTGCTGCTCGGGCCGTTTGGTGTAGTAGAAGTATTCGAAATGTCCGAAGCGCACATGGCTTGGCGACAGGCGCAGGAGCATTGCTGCCCGTTCCTGTTTTTCACGCCAGACCGGGGTGCTGGAGCCAATCACGCACAGGGCGCGAGTGGTCGGGATACCCAAGGCCTGTAGGGCTTCGGAGGCCAGGAATTCGCGAATCGAGGAGCGCAGAACGGCGCGACCATCGCCCATGCGCGAGTAGGGTGTTTGCCCGGCGCCCTTGAGGTGCAAGTCCCAGTGCTCGCCGGCTTCGTTGTAGGCCTCACCCAGCAGCAGTCCGCGACCGTCGCCCAGTTGCGGGTTGTAAACACCGAACTGATGCCCGGAGTAGACCATCGCCCGGGGCTCGGCCTCTGCCCACAGCTTGTGGCCGCTGAACAGTTCGGCGAACACCGGTGTCTCGGCAACGGCCGGGTCAAGGTCGAGCAGCGCCATGGCCGCCGGGCTGGCCACGACCAGGCATGGCTCGGCAATGGGTTCGGGCAGCACATGGGTTGAGAGCGCGTCGCCCAGGCGGGCGAAGCGGTTATCGAAGGTCAGTTCGTCGAGGGCTTTCAACGGCCATCTCCAGCAGAATGTCCGAGCATTCTGCTGGGGATTGGTTCGTTAGTCGAGCTTGGACACCGGCGGCTTTGCTCCGGCAGTGAGGTCGTTCACGGGAACGATGGTCTTGGCCTCCGGCTCGATCGGCACCATCTTGTACTCCTGGCCGTGAAGGTTCTTGAGGTAGACCTCCATCTGCCGGAACGAGATGTTGATGTGCTGCTTCTTGAACTCGCGGTTGATGAAGCGGTTGATCTCGTCGAGCACCGGGTTGCGGTCGCCGAGGTCACGCACGTGCACGCGCAGTTCGTGGTCCAGGGTGCTTTCGCCGAAGTTCAGGAAGTACACGTGTGGCTCGGGTTCCTTGAGCACGCGCGGGTTTTCGCGAGCGGCCTTGAGCAGCAGTTCCTTGACCAGATCCAGGTCGGAGCCGTAGTCGACACCGAGCTTGAGCGTCACGCGGGTGACGGTGTCGGTCAGGGACCAGTTGATCAATTGCCCGGTGATGAAGGTCTTGTTCGGGACAATGATGTCCTTGCGGTCGAAGTCGGTAATGGTCGTGGCACGGATGCGGATCTTGCTCACCGTGCCTGACAGGTTGCCGATGGTGATGGTGTCGCCGATCCGCACCGGGCGCTCGAACAGAATCATGATCCCGGAAATGAAGTTGGCGAAGATTTCCTGCATGCCGAAACCCAGGCCGACCGAGAGCGCTGCCACCAGCCATTGCAATTTGTCCCAGCTCACGCCGAGGGTGGACAGGGTCGTGACAAAGCCGATACCCGCGATCACATAGGTCAGCAGGGTGGTCGTGGCGTAGGCGCTGCCCTGGGCCAGGTTGAGCTTGGACAGCACCAGGACTTCCAACAGCCCCGGCAGGTTGCGCGCCAGGGCCATGGTAATGCCGATGATGATCAGTGCACCGAGCATGTCGCCGATGCTGATCGGGATCATGCTCATGTTGGCGCCGGTGCCGCTGGTGTACTCGTAGAGGGTGATGTTGTCCAGGTACGAGAACACCGTGATCAGGTCGGCCCAGACCCAGTACAGCGCGGCGATGAAGCCGCCGAGCAGGGCCAGGCGGATCAGGCGCAGGGATTGTTCGTTGACCTTCTCGATGTCCAGCGTCGGCTCTTCGACCACCGCATCGCCGTCACCGGCTTCTTTCGCCGCCTGGCGCTTGGTCAGTGCGCGCTGGTAGGCCAGGCGCCGTGCCGCAACCGCCAGGCCGCGCACGAAGGTGGCTTCGATGACCAGCCAGAACATCAGCAGGTAAAGGGTGTTGATCAGTCGGTCACTGAGTTTCAGGGCGGTATAGAAGTAGCCAAAACACACGGCAATGAACAGGGCGACCGGCAGCACGGTGAACATCACTCCGACGGCCTTGCGAAAGAGCGACGCGTTGTTGTGGGTCGGGCTGTTGAGCAGTAGGCGGCTGAGCAGCCAGGCCATCAAGGCGTAGCAGGTCAGGACGACGGCGATGCCGAGCACGTCATCGGCGAGCGCGGCCGGTTGCAACTCGGCAACGGCCACCACGGCCACCAGCGCGAACACCACCATCCCGAGGCGACGGATCCAGCGCCGCAGGAATTCCACCTGCGGTCGCTCCCAGCGGAAATGCAGCTCCGCCACACCGCCCGGTGCAAGGATCCGGTAGGCGGTGTAGAACACCAGCCACGCCTGGGCGACTTGCAGCAGGGCGGCCCCGAGGTTGGCGTTCTGCCCGCGCGCGTCAATCTGCAAGGCCAGGCCGCACAGCGCCAGACCCAGGGCAACCGGCATCGCCAGCAACACGTTGATCATGATCGCCTGTGGTGTGTGCCATTGGCTGTCACGCTTGAAGTGGCCGATGTCCTGGTGAACCTTGTTCAATCGGGCATACAGGTATTTACGGCGCCACACCAGAAAACCGATCAGCAGCGCCAGCGGGGTGAACAGCAGCGGCCGCTGGATCAGGCCGTCACTCAATTCACTCAGGCTTGAGGTCCATGGCAGGGTGTTGATCTGTTTCTCCAGACGCGCCGGTACGCTGCGCATCCATTCCAGGTCCAGCGGCTTGTTGCTGGGGATCCAGAACATCTGTTCATCGAGCGTCGCGCGCAGATTCTGGGCCGTGGTGAGCAGTTGCTTCTGGTTGAGTTGCAGGGTGATGGATTCGTTGAGCAGTGAGCTCAGCTCACGGTTCAGGCGCTCCAGCAGGTCGGCGCGGGTGACGGCCAGTTCCAGCAGGTTCTTGCGCAGTTGCGGGGTGACCTGATCGGCCGGTTGAGCGGCCAGCAGGTTACTCACATAGGCGACGGGATTGCCGATCAGCTCGCGTTGTTGATTGACCTCGAACTGATACAGGCGAATGTCGGCAATCTGGTCGGCCAGGTCGCGGTCGACCCGCAGGCGCGGCAAGCTTTGCTTCTGTTTATAGAGAATCTTGGACAGCAGCAGGCTGCCCTTGAGCACGCTGATCTGTTCATCCAGCGCGGCGTCGCTTTGGGTCACGCTGTCGAGCAGCAGCTTGGTCTGCAGGTTTTGCTGGGTCAGTTCGTTGAGGCGGTCGGTGCTTTTGAGCAGGTAGTCCGAGAGCTTCAGGTTGGCCGCGCTTTCAGCGGCGAGCAAGCTACTGCCCCCGGCTTTCTGGGCTTCGATGGACTGCTGGGTGACGGTCTCTTGAGACTGGGCCAGGCGCTTCTGGTTGATCAGGTTTTGCAGGTCCTGGATCTCTTGCTCCATGCGCGCGGTGCGTTCCATCAACAGGTCGCGCTGAGTATTGCCCAGGTCTTGCAGCTGGCTGTTACCGGCCAGTTCCTGGCGGCGTAACGGAATCAGTGCGTTCAACGCGGCGAGCTCGGCATTGAGCTGGTCGCGCTGTTCCTTGGAAAGCGCCTTGCCGTTGTCCTTGCCCGCCTTGAGGATGTTGTTGATTTGCAGGATGCGGGTCTGGCTGCTGCTGATCTCGGCCTGGGCGCGCTCGGGACGGGTTTGCGCAGTGATGATCAGGCTATTGGCCTCGGCCAGGGCCTTTTGTAGATCGCTTTGCTGGGTGCTGCGCTCGGTGAGCATTTGCTCGAGCTGCGACACGCTCAGATTGGCGTAGCGCTGGGCGACCGGCACCACCTTGGTGGCCTTGAGGCGTTCCAGCTCGCGCTGGTTCTCGATGTTTTGCTTGGGGGCGGTACTCAGCTGCTGCTTGAGGTCGCTCAGGCGCCTCTCGTTATCGGCCTGGCTGGACAACTGGATCAGCGTCTGTTGCAACACTAATTGCAGGGCCTTTTGATCCGCCTCGGGCAGTTTGCGTTCGGCAATCTTGTCCAGGCTCCTTTGCACGGCCTCGGCGGACGGTGGTTCGGCCGCCTGCAGGGTGCCGACGGAGAGACTCAGCCCCAGCAGGGCGATAGCTATGAATGTGCGCAGGGTTGGCATAAAGACCGATCGAGAACGTAGCGAAAAAAAGAGTTTAGAGGAACAACCCGGGACCTGGGCGACTTCCTTCGGGGAATCTGACGCCCACTTTGGCAATCTTGTTCCCTTCCATGACCGCCACCGTCCAGATGGTGTTGTTCCATTCCACCTGGTCACCGACCACTGGCGCGCCCCCGACTTTCTGGGTAATGAAGCGCCCCAGCGGCATGTCCGGGTCGACCCCTTCGAGTTGTAGCCCATATAGCGCGGAAACCGCGCCCAGCTGGGCGTCGCCTTCCAGGACGAAGTCGCCGAAGAAGCGCAAATCGAGGCCCCGTTGTGGCGCCTGGCTGAAGAGTTTTCCCAAAGCCGGCAGGTTGTGTTCATGGCCGATGACACAGAGCAAATCGCCCACTTCAAGCACCGTACTACCCGACGGATGGAGCAGTTGCTGGCCGCGAAACAGTGCCGCGATACGGGTGCCCTCGGGCATTTTCAGCTCGCGGAGGGCAGCGCCGATGCACCATTTCTCGGCACCCAGGCGATAAACGAACAGCTCCCACTCACTGGTGACATGCACTTCCAGCGCGGCCCGGGAGATGGGCGCGGGTTCTGGCGGAACCGTCACTTTCAGCAGCTTGGCGACCCACGGCAGGCTTGTACCCTGCACCAGCAGCGATACCAGTACGATAAAGAACGCGAGGTTGAAGTACAGCTGGGCATTCGGCAGGCCAGCCATCAACGGGAACACCGCCAGAATGATCGGGACCGCGCCGCGCAGGCCGACCCAGGAAATAAAGACTTTTTCACGGCCGTGGAACGCCTTGAACGGCAGCAGGCCAACAATCACCGACAGGGGCCTGGCAAACAGAATCATCCACAACGCCAGCCCTAGGGCGGGCAGGGCAATCGGTAGCAAGTCGTGGGGTGTCACCAGCAGCCCCAGCACCAGGAACATGCCGATCTGCGCCAGCCACGCCATGCCGTCGAGCATATGCAGGATGCCGTGGCGGCTGCGCACCGGGCAGTTGCCGATCACCAGGCCGCACAGGTACACCGCCAGGAAGCCGCTGCCGTGCAGGGCGTTGGTCAGGGCAAAGACCACCAGGCCACCGGCGATGACCAGGATCGGGTACAAGCCGGCGGCCAGATGGATGCGGTTGACCATTTGCAGCATCAGCCAGCCGCCGCCCAGGCCAATCAGGCCACCGATACCGAACTCACGCAGCAGGTGTGTCAGCAGGCTCCAGTGCAGGCCGGTCTGGCCACTGGCAAGCATGTCGATCAGGGTGACGGTGAGAAACACCGCCATCGGGTCGTTGCTGCCGGATTCGATTTCCAGGCTGGCGGTCACCCGTTCGTTCAGGCCTTTGCCGCCGAGCAGCGAGAACACCGCCGCGGCGTCTGTCGAGCCGACAATGGCGCCGATCAGCAGGCCCTGAATCAGGTTCAGGTCGAACAGCCATGCTGCCGCCATGCCGGTCAGCCCGGTGGTAATCAGCACCCCGACCGTGGCCAGCGATAAGGCTGGCCATAACGCCACGCGAAAACTCGAGACCCGGGTGCGTAATCCGCCGTCGAGCAGGATCACGGCCAGGGCCAGGTTGCCGACCAGATACGCGGTGGGGTAGTTATCGAAGATGATGCCGGCACCATCGACGCCGGCAGCCATGCCCACCGCCAGGATGATCACCAGAATCGGGATGCCCAGGCGGGAAGAAAGTGAGCTCACCAGAATGCTCGCACCTACCAGCAACGCGCCGATCAAGAACAGGCTGTTGATGGTCGTCGCATTCAAAGGCAGTACTCCAGAAAGCAGAAAGGCGGGCGCAAACGGACCATGCAGTGTGCGTGCCAGCGATTCTAACCTGTTGAAATGTGATGCTGTCAAAAAGCTTTTGACGCACGTAATACCCAGCGGGCCAGGCATGTGATCACTGTGGCGAGGGAGCTTGCTCCCTCGCCACAGTGTGATCGGTGACTGTTACAGGTTGAACCGCCCAACCATGGTGTTCAGGTCCACCGCCAGGCGCGAGAGTTCGTTGCTGGCGGCACTGGTCTGGTTGGCGCCGGTGGCGGACTGTATCGACAGGTCGCGGATGTTCACCAGGTTGCGGTCGACTTCACGGGCCACCAGGGCCTGTTCCTCTGCCGCGCTGGCGATCACCAGGTTGCGTTCGTTGATCTCGACAATGGCACTGTTGATGGTGTCCAGCGACAGGCCGGCACCACGAGCGATGTTCAATGTCGACTCGGCGCGTTCGGTGCTGTTGCGCATCGAGTCGACGGCGTGTTCGGTGCCGCTCTGGATGCTGCCGATCATGCGTTCGATTTCGCTGGTCGATTGCTGGGTGCGATGCGCCAGCGCACGCACTTCGTCGGCGACGACCGCAAAACCACGACCGGCTTCACCGGCGCGCGCGGCTTCGATGGCGGCGTTGAGTGCCAGCAGGTTGGTCTGGTCGGCCAGGCCGCGAATCACGTCCAGCACCTTGCCGATATCACGCGACTCCTCGGCCAGGTTGCCGATCAGGGTGGCGGTACTTTGCACATCGCCACTCATGCGCTCGATGGCGCTGACGGTTTCCTGCACCAGGTCACGACCGTCACCAGCAGAGGCGGTGGCGTTTTTTGAGGCCTCGGAGGTGCTGACTGCGTTACGTGCCACTTCTTCGACGGCGCTGGTCATTTCATTGACTGCCGTGGCGGCCTGCTCGATTTCGTTGTTTTGCTGGGTCAGGCCACGGGCACTTTCGTCGGTCACGCTGTTGAGCTCTTCGGCAGCGGAGGCCAACTGAGTCGCGGAACCTGAGATACGTTGCAGGGTATCGCGCAGTTTTTCCTGCATCTTCGACATCGCCAGCAACAGGCGACCGGCTTCGTCAGTACCGTCGACCGTGATTGGGCGCGTCAGGTTGCCTTCGGCGATGGCTTCGGCGGCGTTCAGGGCCTTGGCGATCGGCTGAGTGATGCTGTTGGTCAGCAACCAGGCGAAGAGCAGGGTCAGGGTAGTGGCGACCACTAACAGGGCGACTACCAGGTTGAACGCCGAAGCGTACTGGTCAGCGGCTTGCCGATTGGTGTCGAGGCTCCCCTGGGTGTTGATTTCCAGTAACCGGTTGAGCACCGAGTTGATCGCTTCGGAGTTGTTCAGCAGTTCGGTGTTGAGCAGGGTTTGCAGCTCGCTGACCTGATTGTTGCGCGACAGCGCCTTCATGCGCTCTTCAAGTTGGCGGTACTGGCCCAGCAGTGTCACATACTGATCGTAGGCTGCGCGTTCCTGCGGGCTGGAGATCAACTTCTCGTAGCCCGCCTGGGCCTCGCGGATCTGCTGGTTGCGTTGGTCGAGCAGGGCGAGTGTCTGTTGTTGGGTGTCTGCTTCGCGGTTGATCAGCAAGCGGTAGGACAGCACCCGCAGACGCAATGTCAGTTGGGTGAACTCATCGAGGCTCTTGATGCTCGGTACGCTGTTCTGGGTAATGTCCTCGGCGGCCCCGCGAATCTTGCTCATCTGGTTCAAGGCGAATACACCGAGAATCAACATCAGCGTGCCAATCAGGGCAAAGCCGGCGAACGCCCGGGGGGCGATGTTCATAGAGCGTAGGGACATGGTTTTTTACCAAACAGACGCGCACGGGCACGAGGGCTGAGAAGGGGTATGCATGACTTATCGGTCATACGACTAAAGTCTTGAGTCGCTGCGTGCATTTGCCGCAGATCCGCATGCGCTGACGAGCTGTCAGGAACCTGACCGGCCAATCGCAGTCTTTAACACGTGCAAGCAAAGTCGCCGCCAGGAAAATCAAGGCTTTGCGCCGTAATAACCCTGGCGCCTGTGGTGACTTTTCTTTATCGTACGCGCCCTTTGAAAATGCCCGGAAAATCAAAAATGTTGGAAGCAACCCTGAGTCAATTGGAACAACTGGTCAGCGATCTGGTGCAACAGAACCAGGACCTGCAGACCGCCCATCAAGCCCTGAGTGCAGAGCTGGCCCAGGCCAAGGACGAAAACGAAAGCCTGCAACTGAGCCTGATGGAACAGGAAGAAAAGCAGGGCGCCGCCGTTGCGCGCATTCAAGCCTTGGTTGAGCGTGTGAGCGCAGGTCCTGTGAACGCATGAGACAGGGTGCCGATGGGGTAAAAGTCGTCTCGATTCTTGGAGAGGACTATTCGATCAAGGCGCCGGCCGGGGAAGAGCAGACCCTGCTGGACGCCGCGCTTATGTTGAAAGCGGTGCTGGCTGAGACCAAAAAGAAATACCCGACCCTGATCGGGGACAAACTGCTGGTGCTGACGGCGATGAACCTGTGTTCGCAGCAGCTGGAAATGCAAAAGCGCCACCAGCAGGAACTCGACCGTTACCAAGAGCAAGTCAGCGCCACGGTTGAAGTGATCGCCAAGACGATCAACCAGGGCTGATCGGTATGCGCACAACCAAAGAGTAGATTGTCGATTCTGTTGTATACAATCGGCACGGCTGTTGCAGCATTTTTGCCTCTTACTCTTTGGGGGTGCTTCATGCAGTTCTGGCGACGCAGTATTCAATGGCAGTTGATCCTGAGTATGGGCACCGCCCTGCTGGTCAGTATTCTGATCGTGGTCGGCATTTATACCCTGGTGGTCAACAACCTCGCCCAGCGCTATCTGGTCGAACAAGCGCTGCCGTCGAGCATCGAAGCGATGCGCAACGACATCGAGCGGATTCTGGTTCAGCCGCTCACCGCCGCCAAGGACATCGCCAGCAACAGCATGGTGCGCGACTGGCTGGCCGAAGGTGAAAGCAGTGCCCGGACGGCGACCTTCGCGCAGTATCTGGAAGGCATTCGCGGCGAACACAAGGCGTTCACCGCGCTAATCATCGGCGCCGCGTCGAACCACTACATCACTGAAAAAGGCCTGGATCGCACCCTTAGCCGCTCCAATCCCGCCGACGCCTGGTTCTATTCGTTCATGGACAGCAACCAGCCCCGCACCCTCAATATCGACAATGACACGGCCACCGGAGAATTGGCGCTGTTCATCGACCTCAAGGTCGAGCAGGCCGGTAAAGTCGTGGGCGTTGCCGGGCTGGGCCTGAGCATGAAAGAGCTGTCGGAGTTGATTCACAATTTCAGCTTCGGTGAGCGCGGCAAGGTCTATCTGGTGCGCTCCGACGGATTGATCCAGGTTCATCCCGAGGCGCAGTTCAGCGGGAAACGTACCCTGAGCGAGCAGGTTGGCGCTGCGGCGGCGCAAGCGATCATGGGCCAAAAATCCGCCACCAGCAGCTTTGTCCGCGATGGCGAAGATTTCCTGGCATTGAGCCTGCCCCTTCGCGATCTCGGTTGGACCCTGGTGGCCGAAGTGCCACAGTCGCAGATCTATGCCGAAGCCCGGCGCGCGATGTGGTTCACCAGCGCTATCGGGTTGGGGGTCGCGCTGGTATGCCTGTTGTTGGTGATCGTACTGGCCCGTGGTTTGGTGCGACCGATCCGTCAGGTAACAGCGGCGCTGGTAGCGATTGGTAGCGGTGGTGGCGATCTGACACACAGGCTGGACGCCAGCCGCGCCGATGAGCTGGGGGACCTGGCCCGTGGCTTCAATCGCTTCCTGGAAAACCAGCGCAGCATGATCGGCGACGTGCTGGCCACCAGCGAACGCTTGCGCACAGCTGTCGGGCAGGTGGCGCAGGTGGTGGAAAACACGGCGCAACGCTCCGGTCGGCAGCAGGAAATGACCGACATGGTCGCCACCGCAGTGCATGAGATGGGCCTGACCGTACAGGAAATCGCCCAGAACGCCGGTAATGCGGCCGTCGCTTCGCAAACGGCCCGCGACGAAGCCTTGCAGGCCCGGGAAGTAGTTGGCGGCTCGATCCGCCATATCGAAAGCATGTCCGACGAAATCGGCATTGCCGCCCAGGCCGTGGGCGAACTGGCGACTCAGGTGGCTTCTATCGATCAGGTGTTGGCGGTGATCCGTGGGATCTCCGAGCAGACCAACTTGCTGGCGCTCAATGCCGCCATCGAAGCGGCGCGGGCTGGCGACATGGGCCGTGGCTTTGCGGTGGTGGCCGATGAAGTCCGCACGCTGGCCCGGCGTACGCAATCCTCTACCGATGAGATCCAGCAGATGATCGGCAGCCTCAAGCAGGGGGCGGAGAATGCGGTGTCGTCGATGCAGTCCGGACAGGCCGCAACCGGCACCGGTGTCGAGTCGAGCCAGCGCACGGGTGCTTCACTAACGGCGATTACCGGACAGGTTGAACACATCAGCGACATGAACCATCAAGTGGCGACGGCCACCGAAGAGCAGTCGGCGGTGACTGAAGAGATCAACCGCAATGTGCAGGGCATCTCCGACCTGGCACGGGCCACGGCGGGGGAGGTCAGGGCTTGCCGGGAAGATTGTCAGACGTTGCAGCGGTTGGCGGATGATCTGGCGCGGCAGATGGGTGGGTTCAAGCTGAGCTGACAAGGGGGGATCGTTCCCACGCGGAGCGTGGGAACGATCGGTCAGGCGGAGTGTAGGATGTCAGAACCACTCATCCTGCATACCCAGGCACACATCATCCCGTGCCTCGAGAATCGCCAGTTCATGGTGGCAAGCCGGCACTTCCCAGGTCAGGAAGTAGCGCGCCGCTTGCAGCTTGCCTTTATAGAAGCTCACATCCACGGCATTACCCTTGGCCAAGCCTTCCTCGGCGCGGATCGCCTGCTCCAGCCAACGCCAGCCGATCACCGTGTGGCCGAACGCCTTGAGGTACAGCGCCGAGTTGGCGAGGCTGCCGTTGATCTTGCCCTGGGCCAGGTCGGTCAACAGGCCGATGGTCACCGTTTGCAGGCGCGCTACCAGTTTTTCCAGCGGTTCGCGCAATGGGGTCAGCGATTCATGGGCGTGGGCCCGCTCAACGGTGTCGGCGATCAAGCGGATCAACTGCTTGAGTCCGGCTCCGCCGTTCTGCGCCAGTTTGCGCCCCAGCAAGTCCAGTGACTGAATGCCATGGGTGCCTTCGTGGATCGGGTTCAGGCGGTTGTCGCGGTAGTACTGCTCCACCGGGTATTCGCGGGTATAGCCGTGGCCGCCAAGGATCTGGATCGCCAGTTCGTTGGCCTTGAGGCAGAACTCCGACGGCCAGGATTTGACGATGGGGGTCAGCAAATCCAGCAGTTCATGGGCCTGCTTGCGCTCGGCTTCGGTCTCAAGGGTAGTGGTGTCGTCGAACAATCGCGCGGCATACAGTCCCAGGTCGAACGAGCCTTCGACATAGGCCTTCTGGGTCAGCAGCATGCGTTTGACGTCGGCGTGCTGGACGATCGACACCGGTGCGGTGTTCGGGTCCTTGCTGTCCGGCAGGCGGCCTTGCGGGCGTTCGCGGGCGTACTCCAGCGAGTACAGGTAACCGGCGTAACCGAGCATCACCGCGCCCATGCCGACGCCGATCCGCGCCTCGTTCATCATCTGGAACATGCAGCTCAGGCCTTGATGCGGCTGGCCCACCAGGTAGCCGACGCACTCGCCGTTGTCGCCGAAGTTCAGCGCGGTGGAGGTGGTGCCGCGCCAGCCCATCTTGTGGAACAGCCCGGCCAGCAGCACGTCGTTGCGCTGGCCCAGGCTGCCGTCGTCGTTGACCAGGAACTTGGGCACGATAAACAGGGAGATGCCCTTCACCCCGGCGGGTGCATCCGGCAGTTTGGCCAGCACCATGTGCACGATGTTTTCCGACAGCGGATGGTCGCCGCCGGAGATGAAGATCTTGTTGCCCTTGAGTCGATAGGTGCCGTCCGCCGCGGGTTCGGCGCGGGTGCGGATGTCCGACAGCGACGAACCGGCGTGGGGCTCGGTCAGGGCCATGGTGCCGAAGAAGCGGCCGTCGATCATCGGTTGCAGGAAGCGTCGTTTCTGTTCCTCGGTGCCGAAGCTCTCGATCAGGTTGGCGGCGCCCATGGTCAGGAACGGATAGGACGTCGTCGCCGCGTTGGCCGCCTGGAAGTGCGCGAAGCAGGCTTGCGACAACAGCGTCGGTAACTGCATGCCGCCTGCTTCGAAGCTGCGCGCGGCGTTGAGAAAGCCGGCTTCGAGAAAGGCATCCACGGCGGGTTTCACTTCTGGAATCAGAATCGCCTGACCGTTTTCATAGCGCGGCTCGTTCTCGTCGCCCTTGCGGTTGTGCGGGGCGAAGAACTTCTCGGCGATGCTGCGGGCGGTGCCAATGGCGGCGTCGAAGGTTTCACGGTTGTGCTCGGCGAAACGCTCACGCTGGGTCAGGCCCTCGGCATCGAGGACTTCATACAGCTCGAAAGCCAGATTTCGGGAACTGAGCAACGTCTCGGACATGGCGGCCTACCTGTTTTGGAATGGACCGAGTCTAGGCGTGGGAAGGGTGGAGTGAACAGGATGATTGATTTGGGTGATAGAGGAGCAGTTGCAAGCAGCAAGCTAAAAGCGGCAAGTAAAAGCACATTGCGAACACCGCAAACTGCTCTTACTTGCCGCTTGAAGCTTGAAACTTGCAGCTGTTTTTAACCGATCGTCATCAGGCTGGCGTTACCACCGGCCGCTGCGGTGTTGACGCTCAGCGCGCGCTCGATCACCAGGCGTTCCAGCGCAATGCCGGTTTCGCCCGGCGCCTGGCCGTGAACCCCGACGATGGCGCCGGCACGGGTTGCCACTTGCTGGCAGACCGCGCGCAACTGGTCGGAGTGACCGTGATGCAGTACCGCATCGATGACCACTTCGTCCTTGGTCCAGTCAGCGACCAGCTTGATGCGTGCTTGCACGTCTTTTGGCAGGCGCGCCAGCAGTGCCTTGCTCAGCTCATTCTCCGGCACGACTGCCGAGCCACCCACGGCCAGTACCGCTGCCAGTTGGGTCAGCAGGTCGCCTTCGATTTCCGCCAGGCACAGCACGTGTTCGCGCGGCAGGATGGCGTAGCTGTTGCGCTCGCCGGTCGGGCCTGCCAATACGCGGGTGATACCGCTCTGCGATTGCGCGGCGAACTTCACGCACAGGGCGCTCAGGTCGCTGAGCTTGTGGCTGTCGGCCCAGGCTTGCAGGGCAGTCAGCGGCTTGCTTATGGCATCACGCAGACGGACGTCCGGCGCGGTTTCGGCGTCGGCACGGGCAAAGGATTGCTCGATGGCGTCGCCAGGGCGGGTCGACAGCAGGCGGTACAGGTACAGCGGACCACCGGCTTTCGGGCCGGTGCCCGACAGGCCTTCGCCGCCGAACGGTTGCACGCCGACCACGGCACCCACGATGTTGCGGTTGACGTAGACGTTACCGGCGTTGACGTTGTCGATCACCTTGGCGATGGTCTCGTCGATGCGTGTGTGCACGCCCAGCGTCAGGCCATAACCGGAAGCGTTGATCTGCTCGATCAGTTGATCGATCTCTTTACGCTTGTAGCGCACCACGTGCAGCACCGGACCAAAGATCTCGCGTTGCAGTTCGTCGAAGCTTTCCAGTTCGATCAGGGTGGGCATGACGAAGGTGCCGCGTTTGATTTCTTCGGCATTGGCGATCGCGACCTGGTACACGTTGCGACCTTTGTCGCGCATGCCCTGGATGTGTTTCTCGATGCCTGCCTTGGCTTCGGCGTCGATCACCGGGCCGATGTCCACGGACAGGCGCTCCGGGTTGCCGAGACGGCATTCAGCCATGGCGCCCTTGAGCATTTCGATCACGCGGTCTGCCGAATCTTCCTGCAGGCACAGTACGCGCAGGGCCGAGCAACGCTGGCCGGCGCTGTCGAAGGCCGACGAAACCACGTCAATGACCACTTGTTCGGTCAGCGCCGAGGAGTCGACGATCATTGCGTTCTGGCCACCGGTTTCGGCGATCAGCGGGATCGGACGGCCCTGGGAGTCCAGGCGGCCGGCGATGTTGCGTTGCAGCAAGCGCGCGACTTCGGTAGAGCCGGTGAACATCACGCCTTTGACGCGATCATCGCCCACCAGGCCGGCACCAACGGTTTCGCCACGGCCCGGCAGCAGTTGCAGCACGCCTTCCGGGATCCCGGCCTCGAGCAGCAAGCGCACGGCTTGCGCCGCCACCAGCGGGGTCTGTTCGGCCGGTTTGGCCAGGACCGGGTTACCGGCGGCCAGTGCGGCGGCGACTTGACCGCTGAAAATCGCCAGTGGGAAGTTCCACGGGCTGATGCACACCACTGGGCCCAGTGGGCGGTGGGCGTCGTTGGTGAAATCGTTGCGGGCCTGCACCGCGTAGTAACGCAGGAAGTCCACGGCTTCACGCACTTCGGCGATGGCGTTGGCGAAGGTCTTGCCGGCTTCGCGGGCCAACAGGCCCATCAGTGGCTGGATCTCGGCTTCCATCAGGTCAGCGGCACGTTCCAGGATCGCGGCGCGTTCGGCTGGCGGGGTGGCCTGCCAGATAGGAGCGGCGTTCAGGGCGCACTGGATGGCGTTGTCGACGTCTTCGACGGTCGCTTCCTGTACATGGCCGACCACGTCACGCAGGTCCGAGGGGTTCAACACCGGCACAGGCGTTTCAGTGCTGGAGGCGCAACCGAGCATCGGCGCGGCTTTCCAGTTGTTGTGGGCGCTGGCCAGCAGGGCGCAGGACAAGGATGCCAGGCGGTGTTCGTTGGCCATGTCGATGCCGCTGGAGTTGGCGCGTTCGCTGCCGTACAGGTCGCGTGGCAGTGGAATGCGCGGGTGCGGCAGGCCGAAGCCGCCTTCCAGCGTGGCCATCTGCTCGATCTGGTTCACTGGGTCGGCTACCAGCTCCTGGATGGAGATGGACTGGTCGGCGATACGGTTGACGAACGAGGTGTTCGCGCCGTTTTCCAGCAGGCGACGTACCAGATACGCCAGCAGGGTTTCGTGGGTGCCGACCGGTGCGTACACGCGGCACGGACGGTTCAGCTTGCCCTCGGACACCTTGCCTACAACCTGTTCGTACAGTGGTTCACCCATGCCGTGCAGGCACTGGAACTCGTACTGGCCCGGGTAGTAGTTCTGCCCGGCGATATGGTAGATGGCCGACAGGGTGTGGGCGTTGTGCGTGGCGAACTGCGGGTAGATGACTTCCGGTACCGACAGCAGTTTGCGCGCGCAGGCGATGTAGGAAACGTCGGTGTACACCTTGCGGGTGTAGACCGGATAGCCTTCCAGGCCTTCGACCTGGGCACGCTTGATTTCGCTGTCCCAGTAGGCGCCTTTCACCAGACGGATCATCAGGCGATGACGGCTGCGGCGAGCCAGGTCGATCACGTAGTCGATCACGTACGGGCAACGCTTCTGGTAAGCCTGGATCACGAAACCGATACCGTTCCAGCCGCTCAGTTGCGGCTCGAAGCACAGGCGCTCCAGCAGATCCAGCGACAGCTCCAGGCGGTCGGCTTCTTCGGCGTCGATGTTCAGGCCGATGTCGTATTGCTTGGCCAGCAGGGTCAGCGACAGCAGGCGCGGGTACAGCTCGTCCATCACGCGCTCGTACTGGGCACGGCTGTAACGCGGGTGCAGGGCCGACAGTTTGATCGAGATGCCCGGGCCTTCATAAATGCCACGGCCGTGGGAAGCCTTGCCGATCGAGTGGATGGCTTGCTCGTAGGACGCGAGGTATTTCTGCGCGTCATGCTCGGTCAGTGCGGCTTCACCGAGCATGTCGTAGGAATAGCGGAAGCCTTTGGCTTCAAACTTGCTGGCGTTGGCCAGGGCTTCGGCGATGGTTTCGCCGGTCACGAACTGCTCGCCCATCAGGCGCATGGCCATGTCGACGCCCTTGCGGATCATCGGCTCGCCGCTCTTGCCGATGATGCGGCTCAGGGACGAGGTCAAGCCTGCTTCGTTATGGGTGGAGACCAGCTTACCGGTCAGCAGCAGGCCCCAGGTCGCGGCGTTGACGAACAGCGACGGGCTGTTGCCCAGGTGCGGCTGCCAGTTACCGGTACTGATCTTGTCGCGGATCAGGGCGTCGCGAGTGCCTTTGTCTGGAATACGCAGCAGCGCTTCGGCCAGGCACATCAGTGCCACGCCTTCCTGGGACGACAGGGAGAATTCCTGCAGCAGGCCCTGCACGATGCCGGCACGGCCACCGGCGCTCTTCTGATTGCGCAGTTTTTCCGCAATCGAGGCGGCCAGCTTGTTGGTGGCCTCGGCCATTGGTGCCGGCAGGCGAGCCTGCTCCAGCAGCATGGGCACCACTTCCGGCTCCGGACGACGGTAGGCGGCGGTGATCGCAGCACGCAGTACCGATTGCGGCAGGATGCTCTCAGCGAATTCAAGGAAGCACTGGTGTGCGTGGTCGACGTGAATGTCGGCGCCTTCATCCAGCTCAGGACGGACCGAACCATTGAGTTCGGTCAGGGTTGCACCACCCTCGAGTTTTTCCAGGTAATTGAAAATCGCCTGCTTGATCAACCAGTGCGGCGTGCGATCAATCGAGGTCGCGGCGGCCTTGAGGCGTTCGCGGGTCGGGTCGTCGAGTTTGACCCCAAGGGTGGTGGTAGCCATATTTTTATCCTCATGTTTGCCACGACTGCGTGGCATCAGCTGGCGGCAAGATTAGCCGTGCGCCGAAAGAGGTGCAACCGGGTGCAACCTTTTTTTGCCGGAAAAACAGGCAGCTCGTCAGGAAATAAATTCTGATACGCGAGTGCTGCTCCTGCTTGGTGCTATTTGTCTTGGTTGGCGATGTTTCTTGCTCCGAAAAGGAGCAAGAAACCCTTACCTAAAAAATATTTCCGACTAGGTGCAACTTATTCGGGTGAAACTGGTTGCACCTTATTTGCTTTGTTGAATAGGATTCGCGCCCAAGGTGCAACCGTCCACGAGACAGTTCATCGGCTGATGGCTTTCCTGGGGAAACATCAGTCATAAATGCGCGGATTACCCGATCGTCTTTCAAACGTAATCGTTTGGCGGCGGTTCAGCAGACCGCCGCTACATAAAAACAAAGCCAGGGCGTAACTCAATGAGTGCTAGCAATCCAACCTTGATCACGTTCGTGATCTACATCGCAGCAATGGTGCTGATCGGCTTCATGGCCTATCGCTCCACCAACAACCTATCCGACTACATTCTGGGTGGCCGTAGCCTGGGCAGCGTCGTGACCGCGCTCTCCGCCGGCGCTTCCGACATGAGTGGCTGGTTGTTGATGGGCCTGCCGGGCGCCATCTACATGTCTGGCCTGTCTGAAAGCTGGATCGCCATCGGCCTGGTCATCGGTGCCTACCTGAACTGGCTGTTTGTAGCCGGTCGTCTGCGAGTACAGACCGAGCACAACGGTGACGCGCTGACACTGCCGGACTACTTCTCCAGCCGTTTTGAAGACAAGAGCGGCTTGCTGCGCATTATCTCGGCCGTCGTGATCCTGGTGTTCTTCACCATCTATTGCGCCTCCGGCATCGTGGCGGGCGCTCGTCTGTTCGAAAGCACCTTCGGCATGTCCTACGAGACCGCGCTGTGGGCCGGTGCTGCGGCAACGATTGCCTACACCTTCGTGGGTGGTTTCCTGGCGGTGAGCTGGACTGACACCGTACAAGCCACGCTGATGATCTTCGCCCTGTTGCTGACGCCGATCATCGTGCTGCTGGCCACCGGTGGCGTCGACACCACGTTCCTGGCGATCGAAGCGCAGAACCCCGACAACTTCAACATGCTCAAGGGCACGACGTTCATCGGCATCATCTCGCTGATGGGCTGGGGCCTGGGTTACTTCGGTCAGCCGCACATCCTGGCGCGCTTCATGGCGGCGGATTCGGTGAAATCGATTGCCAACGCCCGTCGTATTTCCATGACCTGGATGATCCTGTGCCTGGGCGGTACCGTTGCAGTCGGCTTCTTCGGCATTGCTTACTTCTCGGCGAATCCGGCCGTGGCGATGCCGGTCAGTGAGAACCACGAGCGTGTGTTCATCGAACTGGCCAAGATCCTGTTCAACCCATGGATCGCCGGTGTGCTGCTGTCGGCCATTCTGGCTGCCGTGATGAGCACCCTGAGCTGCCAGTTGCTGGTGTGCTCGAGCGCCCTGACCGAAGACTTCTACAAGGCTTTCCTGCGCAAGAACGCTTCCCAGCTTGAGCTGGTGTGGATCGGTCGTGCCATGGTGCTGGCCGTAGCACTGGTTGCCATCGTGATGGCCGCCAACCCGGAAAACCGTGTACTGGGTCTGGTCAGCTACGCCTGGGCCGGCTTCGGTGCTGCCTTCGGTCCGGTTGTACTGATCTCGGTACTGTGGAAAGGCATGACCCGTAACGGCGCTCTGGCCGGTATCGTGGTCGGTGCTCTCACCGTGATCGTCTGGAAGCATTTCGAACTGCTGGGCCTGTACGAAATCATCCCGGGCTTCATCTTCGCCAGCCTGGCCATTTTCCTGGTCAGCAAGATGGGTGAGCCAACGGCCGGCATGCTGCAGCGTTTCGCCGCCGCCGAGAAAGATTTCCACCTGAACAAGTGATTGCCAGGGCAAATGTTCTGATCAATCACTGACAAAAGAACGGCTCGCAGCCAACTGGATGCGGGCCGTTTTTTTGTGCCAGCTCCGCCCGACGGATACCGGCATGGGCGGCGTCCCGGGGCCCGCTCGGCTGTGAACCCCTGACGCTGGGCGCGGTACAGGGTAAACTTCGCCTCCTTCGCAGGAGCAGCCATGAATTATCGTCACGCCTTCCACGCCGGCAATCACGCCGACGTGTTCAAACACCTGACCTTGACCCGCCTCATCGCCCTGATGTCGCGCAAGGAACAGCCGTTTGCCTATCTCGACACCCACGCCGGCATTGGTCTGTATGACCTGCAAGGCGACCAGGCCAGCCGTACCGGTGAATACCTGGAAGGTATCGCACGCTTGTGGGGCGAGCCGGATCTGCCGCTGCTGACGGCGGACTACATGCAGGTGCTGCATGAAATGAACCCGGATGGCCAGTTGCGCTACTACCCTGGTTCGCCAGAGCTGGCACGACGCCTGACTCGCCCGCAAGACAGGGTACTGCTCAACGAGAAACATCCGGAAGACGGCTTGCTGCTCAAGGACAATATGAAGGGCGATCGCCGGGTCAAGGTGCACCTTGGCGAAGGCTGGCATGTCCCGCGTGCGTTGTTGCCGGTACCCGAGAAGCGTGGGTTGATGCTGATCGATCCGCCGTTCGAGAAGCTCGATGAGATGCAGCGCTGCGCCGCCTCCCTCAAAGAGGCGATTGGCCGGATGC
Organism: Pseudomonas sp. Irchel s3a18; assembly: GCF_900187535.1. NCBI lineage: Bacteria > Pseudomonadati > Pseudomonadota > Gammaproteobacteria > Pseudomonadales > Pseudomonadaceae > Pseudomonas > Pseudomonas sp. Irchel s3a18. The sequence continues at coordinate 172,640 of NZ_FYDV01000004.1, forward strand.
GGCAATCCGTGGTAGCGATCTGGTACCCGGTCAAGGACCAGCGCCTGTTGCGTCGCTTCTATCAGGACCTGGCCGGTACGGGCGCGCCGAAGCTGTTGCGCGTGGAACTGCTGGTGCATCCGCTGGATACGCCCAACAGCCTGAATGGCTCCGGGATGGCCATTGCCAATCCTCCGTGGGGGCTGGAAGAGGAGCTGCGGGAGCTGCTGCCCTGGCTGGCGCAGAAGCTTGGCCAGACCCAGGGTGGGTGGCAGATGGATTGGTTGATCGAAGAGCAGCGATAAGCTTCAAGCTGCAAGTTAAATGCGGGGGAGCATCACGCTTGCAGCTTGAGGCTTGCAGCGTATAGCTGTTTATATCGGACAGGTCACGCCTGTACCGCCAATCCCGCAATACCCCTCGGGGTTCTTCGCCAGGTACTGCTGGTGGTAGGCCTCGGCGTAGTAGAAGGTCGGGGCTTCTTCGATCTCGGTGGTGATGCTGCCCAGGCCGGCCTTGGTCAGTTCCGCCTGGAACACCGCCTCACTGGCTTTCGCCTCTTCCAGTTGCTCAGGTTTGACGGCATAGATCACCGAGCGGTACTGGGTGCCGATGTCGTTGCCCTGGCGCATGCCCTGCGTCGGGTTGTGCAGCTCCCAGAACATGGCCAGCAGTTCCTTGTAGCTGATCTTGTCCTGGTCATACACCACCAATACCACTTCCGTGTGGCCGGTCAGGCCCGAGCAGACTTCTTCGTAGGTCGGGTTTGGTGTAAAGCCACCGGCATAACCCACCGCCGTGCTCACGACGCCTTCGCGTTGCCAGAACTTACGTTCCGCACCCCAGAAACAGCCCAGGCCGAAGATCGCGAACTCCACATTGCCAATGAATGGACCGAGCATGTACTGGTCCTTATTGACGAAGTGTTTCTCCGGCACGGTCATCGGGGATTCGCGGCCAGGCAGAGCTTGTTCTTTAGTAGGGAGCACGTTTTTGTTCACCAGAATTTCCGAACGCAAGACCATGATCGGTCCTCCAGTCAGGTTGGGGATGTCGATTAAGTAGAGTGTCAGTGTGCCCGAGTGTTACAGCGCTGTCAGGCGTTTGGGCCGCGTGGATAGCGTTTGAGCTTCTCGATCAGATCAAAGCCCGGGATCGGTCGGTCGAATAGGTAGCCCTGGCCGACGTCGCAGCGGTGGCGACGCAGGAACGCCAGCTGTTCGGCGGTCTCGATGCCTTCGGCAACCACTTTGAGCTTCAGGTTATGGGCCATGGCGATCACGGCCGAGGTGATTTCCATGTCGTCCTGGTTGTCCGGGATTTCATGAATGAAGCTGCGATCGATCTTGATGATGTCGATCGGGAATTTCTTCAGGTAGCTGAGCGACGAGTAGCCGGTGCCGAAGTCGTCCATGGCCAGGGTAAGGCCCAGGCGCTTGAGTTGGTCGAGTTGCAAGTGCGTGTCTTCGGTGGCCTCCAGCAGCAGGCCTTCCGTCAGTTCCAGCTCCAGCAGTTGGGCGGGCAGTTGTTCGTCCTTGAGAATGCCGGCGATCGACGACACCAGGTCCGGGTCGGAGAATTGCTTGGGTGACAGGTTGATCGCCACCTGCAGGTTGCCCAGGCCGGCAGCGGTCAGGGCTTTGCTCATGCGGCAGGCTTGTCGGGCGATCCATTTGCCGATGGGGATGATCAGTCCGGTCTCTTCGGCGACGCTGATGAACTGATCCGGACGAATCATGCCCTTTTCTGGATGGTCCCACCGCAACAGCGCCTCCATCCCCAGCAAGCGGCCAGTGCGCAGGCACAGCTTGGGCTGGTAGAACACGTCCAGTTCATTTTGCGTCAGGGCGCGGCGCAGGTTGTTTTCCACGAACAGCTTGTAACTGGCCTCGGCGTTCAGCGCTTCGGTGAAGACCTGGACCTGATGCTTGCCATTGGCCTTGGCCTTGTGCAGGGCCAGCCCGGCATTGCGCATCAGGGTCTGTGGGTCGCGGCCGTGCAAAGGCGCGCAGGCCACGCCCACGGAGCCGGTAACGCTGATCAACTGGTTGTCGACGAACATCGGTTTATCCAGCGTCATCAGCAGTTGGCTGGCAATTTGTTGGCCGGCATTCAGGTGGGTGTCGTCCAGTAGTACCGCAAACTCATTGCTGGCGAAACGCGCCAGGCTGCCACTCGGGCTCAGGCTGTTGCGCAAGCGTCGGGCCAGGCTGATCAGCAACTTGTCGCCGGTCTGGTGGCCGAGGCTGTCGTTGATCCGCTTGAAGTTGTCGATGTCCACCAGCAACAGGCAGATCGGGCTGTCGCTGTCGCGGGCAAAACGCTCGTCGAGGTTGCGAATGAACGCCGGGCGATTGCCCAGGTTGGTCAGGTTGTCAGTGTAGGCCAGGCGCTCGATGCGTTGTTGAGCGAGCTTGGTCTGGGTGATGTCTTCGTAGATGCCGATGTAGTGGGTCAGCTCGCGGTTGTCACCGTACACCTTGGAGATCGACAGCTGGCCCCAATAGGGTTCCAGGTTCTTGCGCCGGCTTCTGAACTCGCCTTGCCAGCTGTTGCTCTTGGCCAGGCTCGAGGGCGCGTCGAACAGCAGTTCGCTGAGGTTTTCCAGCGCCGGCAGTTCCGACAGACGATGGCCGTGGACTTCTTCGGTGCTGTACTGGGTGATGGCCGTGAAGCTTGGGTTGACGTACTCGACCACGCCGTCGCGGTTGACCAGCAAAAAGGCGTTGGCGCTCTGCTCCACCGCACGCTGGAACAGGTGCAAGGCGCTGGTGGCCTTGCGGCGATTGTGGTTGTTGATGACTTGGGCGAACTGGTCGGCCAACTCCCCGGCGAAGGCAATCTCGTCCGATTGCCAGGCGCGGGTCACGCCGGTCTGTTCCAGGCAGAGCACGCCCACCACGTGGCCGTCGACGCGGATGCTGGCGTCGAGCATGGCGTTGACGTCGCGCGGGCGCAGGCTCTCGGCCATTTCCCGGGTGCGTGGGTCGTGCATCGCATTATGAGCGTCAATGGCGCGGCAGGTGTGCAGGGCTTCCAGATAATCAGGGCAGTCGCTGACGTCGATCGCCTCGGGTAGCCGGTACTCCTGGGAGGCGCGGTGGTAGGCGGAAACCGCTACCAAGTGCTGGCCTTCAAGGTTCCACAGGCTTGCGCTGTCGATCTGGTAGATGTCGCAGGCACTGCGGGTGATCAGTTGGGCCGCTTCCTGCAGCGAATTGCCGCTGCTGTAGCGCTGGCGTGTGAGCAGCAGGATCAAGTCCTGCTGGGCGCGTACGCGCTCCAGGTGCAGCAGTTGCTCCTGCTGGGCGCGCTGGTTCAGTTCCAGGGCGATTTGCAGGCGCGAGTTCTGGGTTTCCAGGTCGAGTGCCGACAGTAGCGTATCGTTTTCGAACAGGCCGTCGACCACCAGCAGATAGCCGCGTAGCAGGTGACGATTGTGCTGTTTGTAGGCTTCACCCAGTTCAAGCAGGCTCAGGGAGCCCTGGGCGGTGTGGAGGGTGTACCGGATCAGGTAATGGGGGCTTTGTGTCAGTTGCTGCTGGATGGTGTCGTGCAATTGATAGCGGGCTTCGGGCTCCATCAGGCTCGCGTAGGGCGAGCCAACCAGAGCGCAGAGCTCGACAGCGGGCAAGCCGAACTGGCGTTCGCAGTTGGGGTCGAGAAACAGCAGGGCCCAGCTTGCTTCATTCAGCCGTTCGAAACGCAGCATGCCGAGCCGCGAGGGCACTGGCAACTGCGTCACTACCTCGGCCACCATACGGCTGGCGGCATCGGGATGGCTTTTCATGAAAGAAACTCGCTTCGAAAGTGCTGAACGCGCCGGGCTCACGCCCTCTTAACTGCTGCCTGCGGCAAGGTTGCATCATGGCGCAGTGACTGACAAGTGAGGATCAAGGCTAAGTGCTATGAGAGCGTATCGGCAGGAAGAAGGGTTTCTGCAGTAAACAACTGAAACCCTTGCCGCCTGTGAGGGTGTTTGCTTTTGTGGCAGGCGTGCCAGCGACAGGCATCCTGTTGGTCATCGTGCCGGATGGGTCTCTTCAACGACGCACGCAATGTCTCTCCGGTCGCTACGACAGGTTGTTGTGCAGTGGGATGTGTGCTGATTGCAAGACCTTGCCGTTCGGGTCGTAGTAGTCCACTTGGATCTGTTCTGTGCCGACAATCATGTGGGCAAAGTTGTCCTGGCTGACCACTGCACTCGTTAACTGGAGGTGATAGTCACCCGTAGGAGTTTGCATCAGGGGGCGGTCCAGGATGAATGTCGACGCTTTGGCGTAGGGCAGCCATGCGCTGTTGCACAGCGGGGAGGACACGAGGGTGTGTACTTCGAAGTCGGGGTCCTGGCTGTGACGCAGGCGGCAGGTGAGTGAGCCGTGAACGTCACCGGTTATGAACACCACGTTCTTGATCTTGTTGTGGCGGATGGTTTCCAGGATGCGCAGGCGTTGCTCGGGGAAGCCTTTCCAGGCGTCGTTGTCCTGGCTTTTGCTGTCGGGGTAGAGCATGACGCTGGTCACCACGAATTTGACGCGCGCCGGGCTGTTGATCAGCCACTCGAGCAGGGAGTGTTCCTGTTCCGTGTCGAGGATGCGACGATCGTCGGCTGAGAGATTGCGACGGGTTCGGCTGTCGGTCACGAACCACTCGAGGTCTCCCTGCGAGAATTGATACCAATAGTGCTTCAGCGTTCGGTCTGGTTGTCCGTCGGGCGTCAGTTCATGAACGGGACTATGGCTGGCTTGATAGATTTCATACGCGGTTATTGCATTACGATAAAGCGTTGTATCGTTGTTGGCCTTGGCTGGCCAGTTATCTTCTATTTCGTGGTCGTCCAGAATCATGTATGTCGGGAGTGAGGCCATTAATTCCTGGATGTGCGGCTGAGAAAAGGCTGCTCGATACTTGCTAAGTATGTCTTTGTATTCACGGTCTGGCGCAACAATGTTCATGTCGTCTACATAAACCTGATCGCCTGTCATGATAAAGGCGCTGGCAGGTGGCGAGGACTTTTGTGCCAGGCGGTAGACGGCCGAGTAGATCTTATCGCCCTTTGATGGCAATGACGGGATGCCTAGCGTCATGCGTAAATAGCGACAAGAGCCAACCATGTAGCTTCGAGGTGTGGTGGCTTGACTGGAAGTGGTACGAAAGCGGTAGATCTCTGTGGGCCATTGCAGTGGCAGCTCCTTCAGGGTTTCCTGGGAGTGTGTCGCACTGCCGGTAGTGAACCAGCCGGCCTGATATTCATACTGAGTATCGCTGGACAGGTTGTTGAGTGCGATGACATTCGACATGTCGCGAAGGGGTGTCAAGGCAGTAAACAATGAGTTGGACCAATCGGTATCACCCGCGCGGCGATAACGTATTCCAGCAAATGCCGGGTTATTCTTTTTCAGGTTCCCACGGAGGAATATACGTGTGTGATTAGTTGTTGTATGGCCAATAATCGGGCCGACGCTAAGTTTGAACATTTTCGAGTCCGTTCGCAATGTAACTGTGAAAGTCAGTATGTTTTGGCAAAGCACTTAGTGTGTTTTGTCGAACTTATCCTATTGCTCGCAAGGCGATAAATATTGATGGATAAGCAGACTGCAGGTGTGGGCTGAGTAAACTGTCGATGTGGTACCGATTATTTTTTGTTTGTAGGCAGGGGGCATGCTTTCAACGAGTGTTGAAGACAGTGCTAGGTGGCGGGCTGTTTTGCGGGCAAAAAAAGCCCCGCCAAATTGGCGGGGTTGAGGTACGAGCGTGGCGCTCGGAAAACGTGGAACGCGAGTGGCCCTCCGTTGAGGGAGGGCCGCCCGGTCTTACAGCAGGATAGTGCGGATGTCGCCCAGCAGGTCGCTCAGACGCTTGGTGAAACGGGCCGCAGCGGCGCCGTTGATCACACGGTGGTCGTAGGACAGTGATAGCGGCAGCATCAGTTTCGGCTGGAAGGCTTTACCGTCCCAGACAGGCTGGATGGTTGCCTTGGAAACACCGAGGATCGCCACTTCCGGCGCGTTGACGATCGGCGTGAAGCCGGTGCCGCCAATGTGGCCGAGGCTGGAGATCGTGAAGCAGGCGCCTTGCATGTCGTCAGCGGTGAGCTTTTTGTCGCGGGCTTTGGCTGCCAGCGCGGCGGCTTCGGCTGCCAGTTGCAACAGGCTCTTCTGGTCGACGTTCTTGATGACCGGTACCAGCAGGCCATCCGGGGTGTCGACCGCGAAGCCGATGTTCACGTACTTCTTGCGGATGATCGCCTTGCCGCTTGGCGCCAGCGAACTGTTGAAGTCCGGCAGTTCCTTGAGCAGGTGCGCGCACGACTTGAGCAGCAGCGGCAGGATGGTCAGCTTGACGCCAGCCTTCTCTGCAACGGCTTTCTGAGCGATGCGGAACGCTTCCAGCTCGGTGATATCAGCCGAGTCGAACTGAGTCACGTGCGGGATGTTCAACCAGCTGCGATGCAGGCTCGACGCGCCGATCTGCATCAGGCGGGTCATCGGCACTTCTTCGGTTTCACCGAAGCGGCTGAAATCCACGACCGGAATCGGTGGAATACCGGCACCGCCGGTTGCGCCTGCAGCCGGAGCTTCTTTGGCCTTTTGCATCATGGCTTTGACGTAAACCTGTACGTCTTCCTTGAGCACACGGCCGTGTGGGCCGCTTGGGCTCACTGCATTCAGCTCGACGCCGAACTCGCGGGCCAGCTGGCGTACTGCCGGGCCTGCATGCACCTTGGCGCCGCTTGGCGCAGGTGCTGCAACCGGGGCTGGCGCAGCCTCGGCTTTGACAGCCGGGGCTGGTGCAGCAGCCGGTGCCGCCGCTGGCGCGGGAGCCGCCGCTTGTGCTGGCGCAGCCGGTGCCGCAGCGCCCGCCACTTTCAACTTGAGGATAAAGTCGCCAGTGCCGACTTCGTCTTCGAGTTTGACCGCGATGCTTTCCACCACGCCGGCAGCCGGCGAAGGGATTTCCATGCTGGCCTTGTCGGATTCCAGGGTGATCAGCGATTGATCAGCCTCGACGGTGTCGCCGACCTTGACCAGCAGCTCGATGATCTTGGCCTTGCCCGACGAGCCGATATCCGGGACGTGGATGTCCTGAATGGTGGCAGCAGCAGGTGCCGCAGCTGGCGCTGGGGCAGCAGCCGGTGCTGGCGCAGCAGCAGGAGCCGCGGCGGCCGGAGCAGGAGCAGCGGCTGGCGCCGCGGGTGCCGCAGCGGCACCCTCGACTTCCAGTTCCATCAGTTCGTCGCCTTCTTTCAGGCGATCGCCCAGCTTCACTTTCAGGCTCTTGATGACGCCGGCCTTGGGGGCCGGAATCTCCATGCTCGCCTTGTCCGACTCAAGTGTCAGCAGGCTCTGGTCAGCTTCGATGCGATCACCGACCTTGACCATCAGTTCAATTACTTCACCTTCACCGCTGCCGATGTCAGGTACGCGAATGAGTTCGCTCACAGAGTCTCTCCTCAGCAGTCCAGTGGGTTGCGTTTTTCCGGGTTGATACCGAACTTGGCGATGGCTTCAGCCACGACCTTAGGTTCGATGTCACCACGGTCAGCCAGTGCTTCAAGGGCTGCCAACACCACGAAATGACGGTCGACTTCGAAGAAATGACGCAGTTTCTTGCGGCTGTCGCTGCGGCCGAAACCGTCGGTGCCCAGGACTTTGAATTCCTTGGACGGTACCCACTGACGGATCTGCTCGGCGAACAGTTTCATGTAGTCGGTAGAGGCAATGACCGGGCCTTTACGGCCGTTCAGGCACTCTTCAACGTAGCTCAACTTAGGCTTCTGGCCCGGGTGCAGACGGTTGGTGCGCTCAACGGCCAGGCCGTCGCGACGCAGTTCGTTGAAGCTGGTAACGCTCCAGACGTCAGCGCCGACGTTGAACTCTTCACGCAGAATCTTCGCCGCTTCACGGACTTCACGCAGGATGGTGCCGGAGCCCATCAGCTGAACGTGGTGCGCCGCTTCGCGGGTGTCTTCTTCGAGCAGGTACATGCCTTTCTTGATGCCTTCCTCGGCACCGGCCGGCATGGCTGGCTGCTGGTACGACTCGTTCATCACGGTGATGTAGTAGAAGACGTCCTGTTGCTCTTCGGTCATCTTCTGCATGCCGTCCTGAATGATCACCGCCAGCTCGTAGCCGTAGGTCGGATCGTAGGTGCGGCAGTTCGGGATGGTGGAAGCCAGCAGGTGGCTGTGACCGTCTTCGTGTTGCAGGCCTTCACCGTTCAGGGTGGTACGGCCGGCGGTGCCGCCGATCAGGAAGCCACGGGTACGGCTGTCGCCAGCGGCCCAGGCCAGGTCGCCGATACGCTGGAAGCCGAACATCGAGTAGAAGATGTAGAACGGTAGCATCGGCTGGTTGTGGCTGGAGTACGAAGTACCGGCCGCGATGAAGGAGCTCATGGCGCCCGCTTCGTTGATGCCTTCTTCGAGGATCTGGCCCTTCTGGTCTTCCTTGTAGAACATCACCTGGTCTTTATCGACTGGCTCGTAGAGCTGGCCAACGGACGAGTAGATGCCCAACTGACGGAACATGCCTTCCATACCGAAGGTACGGGCTTCGTCCGGGATGATCGGAACGATGCGCGGGCCGATTTCCTTGTCCTTGACCAGTTGCGCGAGGATTCGCACGAAGGCCATGGTGGTGGAGATTTCACGGTCGCCCGAGCCGTCCAGGATTGCCTTGAGGGTGTCCAGTGGCGGGGTCGGGATGCTGAAGCTCTTGGCGCGACGCTGAGGCACGAAGCCGCCCAGTGCGGTACGGCGCTCGCTCAGGTAGCGGGCTTCGGCGCTGCCTTCTTCCGGTTTGAAGAACGGCAGGTTTTCGAGTTCGTCGTCTTTGACCGGGATGTCGAAACGATCGCGGAACAACTTCAGGCTGTCGACATCGACCTTCTTGGTGTTGTGCGCGGTGTTCTTCGCTTCGCCTGCACCGGTGCCATAACCCTTGATGGTCTTGGCCAGGATGACGGTCGGTTGTTCTTTGTGGTTGACCGCTTCGTGGTAGGCCGCGTAGACCTTGTACGGGTCGTGGCCGCCACGGTTGAGTTTCCAGATCTCGTCGTCGGACAGGTCTTCAACCATCGCCTTGAGTTCCGGCGTGTTGAAGAAGTGCTCACGTACGAACGCGCCGTCTTTGGCTTTGTAGTTCTGGTACTCGCCGTCGATGACTTCGTCCATGCGACGTTGCAGGATGCCGTCGACGTCCTTGGCCAGCAGAGGGTCCCAGAAACGGCCCCAGATGACTTTGGTCACGTTCCACTGTGCACCGCGGAATACGCCTTCGAGTTCCTGGATGATCTTGCCGTTGCCGCGAACCGGGCCGTCGAGGCGCTGCAGGTTGCAGTTGATGACGAAGATCAGGTTGTCCAGCTTCTCGCGGCCGGCCAGGGAGATCGCGCCCAGGGATTCCGGCTCGTCGCACTCGCCGTCGCCCAGGAAGCACCAGACTTTCTGTTTGCCTGGCTGGATGAAGCCACGGTGTTCCAGGTACTTCATGAAACGTGCCTGGTAGATCGCCTGGATCGGGCCCAGACCCATGGATACGGTCGGGAACTGCCAGAAGTCAGGCATCAGCCAAGGGTGCGGATAGGACGACAAGCCCTGGCCGTCGACTTCCTGGCGGAAGTTGTTCATCTGGTCTTCGGTAATGCGGCCTTCCATGAACGCACGGGCGTAAACGCCTGGCGAGGTGTGGCCCTGGAAGTAGATCAGGTCGCCGCCGTGTTCGTCGGTCGGGGCCTGGAAGAAGTAGTTGAAGCCGATGTCATACAGGGTTGCGCTGGAGGCGAAGCTGGAGATGTGACCGCCCAGGTCAGAATCTTTCAGGTTCGTACGCATCACCATGGCCATCGCGTTCCAGCGTACCAACGAGCGAATGCGGCGTTCCATGAACAGGTCGCCAGGCATGCGTGCTTCGTGGGTCACGGGGATGGTGTTGCGGTACGGCGTGGTGATGGCGTAAGGGAGCTGCGAGCCGCTGCGGGTCGCAAGTTCGCCCATACGGGTCATCAGATAGTGAGCACGGTCTTCGCCTTCTTTGTCGAGAACCGATTCCAGGGCGTCCAGCCATTCCTGGGTTTCGACGGGATCGAGGTCTTGCATGGCTTGCTCCAGGGCGGAAAGGCTACCAGAATCGGTTGCCTGAGTTAGCGACTGGCCTTGTGGGCAGACGTTATGAATTCTTGGATTGCCGGTAGGTTGACTCGGCGGCGTGTAGTTTTACTACAAATCGTCGGCCATTTCAGCCTTTCGAATGTATATACGAGTAGTAAAACTACAGAAGTACGGCTTGTGGCCTCCTGTTTCGTTGTGAGAATAATCGTTACTCTTGGTCTTTAGCCAACCAGAAAAGGTAAAAGCTTGATGCTGGCTACCAAAAAAACAGAAATTTCAGCTATTTCTAACTTTTGTTCGACAGTCCTTTGCGTAGTGCATTTGATGCGATCACTACAGACCGCCCCTTCTACGCCGATCAAGGATAGACCATGAGCCTCCCTTCGCTTGCCCCGCTGCCCGCCATTCTCCTGCCGTTTGTCAGCCGCGCCGAGCAATCCTTTCGCGCCGCCGTCGCCGCGCTGGATGACGACCATGGCTTGTCTTCCTGGGCGCCTGAACGCTGGGCGGACTTCGCCCGGGTAACGGCCGCCAGCGACTTTGTCATTGAACAGTGCGTGCGTGATCCCTTGATGCTGCTCACGCTTGTGCAGTCCGGGGAGCTGGATCGCGCCTTCGCCCCTGGCGAGTTGTGCGGGCAAATCGCGACGGCCACGCAAAGTGCAGCCACGGATGATGAGTTGGGCCGGGTCCTGCGTCGTCAGCGCAACCGGCAGCAGGTGCGGATTATCTGGCGTGACCTGACCCGCCAGGCCGATCTGGTCCAGACGTGCCGCGACCTGTCCGACATGGCCGATGCCTGTATCGATCAGGCCTATCAATGGTTGTACCAGCGCCACTGCCAGCAATTTGGTACGCCCATGGGCTGGCGCAGCGGCGAGCCGCAGCAGATGGTGATTCTCGGCATGGGCAAGCTCGGTGCGGTGGAGCTTAACCTGTCCTCCGACATCGACCTGATCTTCGCCTACCCCGAGGGTGGCGAAACGGTTGGGGTGAAGCGGGCGCTGGACAACCAGGAGTTTTTCATTCGCCTGGGCCAACGCTTGATCAAGGCGCTGGACCCGATCACCGTCGATGGTTTTGTCTTCCGCGTCGACATGCGCCTGCGCCCCTACGGTTCGTCCGGTGCACTGGTGCTCAGCTTCAATGCATTGGAACAGTATTACCAGGACCAGGGCCGCGACTGGGAACGCTACGCGATGATCAAGGCGCGGGTGGTGGCCGGTGATCAGCAGGCGGGCGCGCAGTTGCTCGACCTGCTGCGTCCCTTCGTCTATCGGCGTTACCTGGATTTCTCGGCGATTGAAGCGCTGCGCACCATGAAACAGCTGATCCAGCAGGAAGTGCGGCGCAAGGGCATGGCCGACAATATCAAGCTGGGGGCCGGCGGGATCCGGGAGGTCGAGTTTATTGCCCAGGCCTTCCAGCTGATTCACGGCGGCCGCGACCTGAGCCTGCAGCAGCGTCCTCTGTTAAAAGTCCTTGGCACGCTGGAGGGGCAGGGTTATTTGCCGCCGGCGGTCATCAGCGAACTGCGCGAGGGCTATGAGTTCCTGCGTTACACCGAGCATGCGATTCAGGCGATTGCCGACCGGCAGACGCAAATGCTCCCCGACAGCGAGCAGGACCAGGCGCGTATTGCCTTTATGCTGGGGTTCGCCAATTGGACGGCGTTCCATGAGCAACTGATGTATTGGCGCGGCCGGGTCGACTGGCACTTTCGTCAAGTGATCGCTGACCCGGATGAAGAGGACGGCGAGGAAAGCGAAGTGGTAGTCGGCGGTGAGTGGTTGCCACTCTGGGAAGAAGCCCAGGACGAGGAGGCCGCTTGCCGTCAGCTGGAAGAGGGCGGCTTTGCCGATGCCCCCAAGGCGCTCAAGGCGCTTGCCGGCCTGCGTGGCAGTCCGCAGTTGCGAGCGATGCAGCGCCTGGGGCGCGAGCGTCTCGATGCCTTTATCCCCCGTTTGCTGGCCCAGGCCGTGGAACACGCCAATCCGGACCTGGTGCTGGAGCGGGTGTTGCCTCTGGTTGAAGCGGTGGCGCGGCGCTCGGCGTATCTGGTGCTGCTCACGGAAAACCCTGGCGCGCTGCGTCGATTGCTGACCTTGTGTGCGGCCAGTCCGTGGATTGCCGAGCAGATCACTCGCTTCCCGCTGCTGCTCGACGAGTTGCTCAATGAAGGCCGGCTGTTTAAGCCACCGATGGCGCCGGAACTGGCCGCCGAACTGCGTGAGCGCCTGACGCGCATCCCCGAGGATGACCTTGAGCAGCAAATGGAAGCCTTGCGCCATTTCAAGCTGGCGCACCGCTTGCGCGTGGCGGCCTCGGAAATTGCCGGCAGCCTGCCGTTGATGAAGGTCAGCGATTACCTGACCTGGCTCGCCGAAGCGATTCTGGAGCAGGTGCTGGCGCTGGCCTGGCGGCAGACGGCAGCCAAGTATGGCGCGCCACAACGCCCCGACGGCACCCTGTGTGACCCGGGCTTTGTGATTGTCGGTTACGGCAAGGTCGGCGGGCTGGAGCTCGGGCATGGTTCGGACCTGGATCTAGTGTTTATCCACGACGCAGACCCTGTGGCCGAAACCGATGGGCCCAAACCCATCGATGGCGCGCAGTTCTTCACCCGGTTGGGCCAGCGGATCATTCATTTGCTGACCACTCAGACCAACTCCGGCCAGCTGTATGAAGTCGACATGCGCTTGCGCCCCTCGGGGGCCTCGGGGCTGCTGGTCAGCTCGCTCGGCGCGTTCGAGCGCTATCAGGAGAGCGAAGCCTGGACCTGGGAACATCAGGCGCTGGTGCGGGCGCGGGTGTTGGTGGGCAGTCAGGACGTTGGGCAATCCTTCGAGAAGGTTCGCGCCAAAGTGCTGGGACGTGCCCGGGACTTGCTCAAGCTGCGGCAGGAAGTCAGTGAGATGCGCGCCAAGATGCGCGACAACCTGGGGACCAAGAGCACCGCTGCCGGCACGGCTGCCAATGCCTTCGAAGCCACGGCGCCGTTTGATCTCAAGCAGGATGCCGGTGGTATCGTCGATATTGAATTTATGGTGCAATACGCTGCTCTGGCGTGGTCCGACGCCCACCCTTCGCTGCTGCGTTATACGGATAACATCCGCATTCTGGAGGGGCTTGAGGAGGTCGGGTTGATGCCCGCCGAAGATGCCAGCCTGCTGCGAGAGGTCTATAAAGCCTATCGCTCCGCGGCGCACCGCCAGGCTTTGCAGAATGAAGCCGGGGTGGTGCCGGGGGATCAGTTTGCCGCCGAGCGGCGTGAGATCCTGCGGATCTGGGCGTGGCTGGGTTTGAGCTGAGGAGGCGCCGTCAGGCGGGGCAAGCAAAATGCAGGATTGCCGAGTGGCGTACACTACTCACATAAAGCCTGGATAAATAAGACGGGGAGGCCACCAGGAAGACTGGTCATGCCTCCCCGCTCGTTTGTGGATAACTATGAGAATTCTGATCGTTGGGCCCAGTTGGGTCGGTGACATGGTGATGGCTCAGACACTCTTCCAGTGTCTGAAGCAGCGTCACCCACAGTGCGAGATCGACGTGCTGGCCCCCGAGTGGAGTCGGCCGATCCTCGAGCGCATGCCCGAAGTTCGCCAGGCCTTGAGCTTTCCGCTCGGTCATGGTGCGCTGGAGCTGGCGACGCGGCGGCGGATCGGCAAATCCCTGGTCGGCCAGTACGATCAGGCAATTTTGCTGCCCAACTCGCTGAAGTCGGCGCTGGTGCCTTTTTTTGCCGGTATCGCCAAACGCACCGGTTGGCGTGGCGAGTTCCGCTACGGCCTGCTCAACGATGTGCGCACCCTGGATAAAGACCGTTACCCGCTGATGATCGAGCGCTTCATGGCGCTGGCGTATGAGCCGGGTACCGAGTTGCCCACGCCGTACCCACGTCCAAGCCTGCAAATCGATTCGACCAGCCGCGACGCCGCGCTGGCCAAGTTCGGCTTGACCCTTGACCGTCCGGTGCTGGCGCTGTGTCCAGGTGCCGAGTTTGGCGAAGCCAAGCGCTGGCCATCCGAGCACTACGCCAAGGTCGCCGAGACGAAGATTCGCGACGGCTGGCAAGTCTGGCTGTTCGGCTCGAAAAACGATCACGCCGTCGGCGAAGACATCCGCGCGCGCTTGATTCCGGGCCTGCGTGAAGAGGCGACGAACCTCAGTGGCGGCACCTCGCTGGCCGAGGCCATCGACCTGATGTCCTGCGCTGACTCGGTGGTGTCCAACGACTCGGGCCTGATGCATGTGGCCGCCGCGCTGAACCGCCCGCTGGTGGCGATCTACGGTTCGACTTCGCCGGGCTTTACCCCGCCACTGGCCGAGCATGTCGAGATCGTGCGCCTGGGTATCGAGTGCAGCCCTTGCTTTGATCGCACCTGCCGTTTTGGCCATTACAACTGCCTGCGTCAACTGACGCCGGATCCGGTGAACGATGCCTTGCAGCGACTGCAGGGCTCCGTGGTCGAGGTCCATTAAGTTGCGGGTACTGTTGATCAAGACCTCTTCGCTGGGTGACGTGATCCATGCGTTGCCAGCGCTGACCGATGCGGCGCGGGCCATCCCGGGGATCAAGTTCGACTGGGTGGTGGAAGAAGGCTTCGCCGAAATCCCGACCTGGCACCCGGCGGTGGACAAGGTGATTCCGGTGGCGATCCGTCGCTGGCGCAAGAACGTCTGGCAAACCCTCAAGAGCGGTGAGTGGAAGCGCTTCAAGCAACGCGTGCGCGCGACAAAATACGACCTGGTGATCGATGCCCAGGGCCTGCTCAAGAGCGCCTGGCTGACACGTTATGTCAAAGCCCCGGTGGCCGGGCTGGACCAGCATTCGGCCCGTGAGCCCCTGGCCGCGCGCTTTTACTCGCGCCGACTGGCGGTGGCGCGTGGTCAGCATGCGGTCGAGCGCTTGCGCCAGCTGTTCGCGGTGGCGCTGGGTTACGACCTGCCGCAAGGCCTGGGCGACTATGGCCTGAATGTCGAGCGCCTGGTCGAACTGCCGCGCAAGAACCCTTATGTGCTGTTCCTGCACGGCACCACGTGGGACACCAAGCACTGGCCGGAAGCCTACTGGCGTGAACTGGCCGAGCGCATGGGGCACATGGGCATGGCGGTGAAGCTGCCGTGGGGCAACCCGACGGAGAAGGCGCGCGCCGAGCGTATCGCCCATGGCCTGCGCAACGCCGAAGTGCTGCCCAAGCTGAACCTGGCCGGTGTCGCCAAGGTGCTGGCCGGCGCGCAGGCTTGCGTGGCGGTGGATACCGGCCTTGGCCATCTGGCTGCCGCGCTGGACGTGCCGACGGTGTCGCTGTTTGGCCCGACCAATCCGGGCCTGACGGGCGCCTATGGCAAGAGCCAGGTGCACATGGCGAGCGACTTCCCGTGCGCACCCTGCCTGCAAAAGAAATGTACTTATCAACCGACAGCTGAAGATCAGCGTCGGTTCGATCTCAAGCGCGAGTGGCCGTTGTGCTTCACTCGCCTGAATCCCGAGCGTGTCGCGAGCCGACTGAGCACGATGTTAATGGCTGAGGAGCTGCGCTGATGCAATTGGCTTTTGTCCTTTATAAATATTTCCCGTTTGGCGGCCTGCAGCGTGATTTCATGCGCATTGCGCTGGAATGCCAGCAGCGAGGGCATCAAATCCGCGTTTACACGCTGATCTGGGAGGGGGACGTGCCTCCGGGTTTCGAAGTGCTGGTGGCGCCGGTCAAGGCGATCTTCAACCATCGGCGCAACGAGAAACTCAGTGCCTGGATGGCGGCCGACCTGGCCAAGCGTCCGGTGGATCGGCTGATCGGTTTCAACAAGATGCCGGGCCTGGACGTCTACTACGCCGCCGACGGCTGCTTCGAGGACAAGGCCCAGAACCTGCGCAACTCGTTGTACCGGCGCTGGGGTCGTTACCGGCACTTCGCCGAATACGAGCGCGCGGTGTTTGCCAAAGATGCAAAAACCGAAGTGTTGATGATCTCCGAAGTACAGCAGCCGCTGTTCATCAAGCATTACGACACGCCCATCGAGCGCTTCCACCTGCTGCCGCCGGGCATTGCCCAGGACCGTCGGGCACCGCCCAACGCCGCCGAAATTCGTGCGGATTTCCGCCGTGAATTCGCCTTGGGCGACGACGAATTGCTGCTGGTGCAAATCGGCTCCGGGTTCAAGACCAAAGGCGTCGATCGCAGCCTAAAGGCACTGGCTGCACTGCCGGCGGAACTGCGTAAGCGCACCCGGTTGTTTGTCATCGGCCAGGACGACCCCAAGGTATTCCAGTTGCAGAGTGCTGCGCTGGGCCTTGGCGACAACGTGCAATTTCTCAAGGGGCGCAGCGATATCCCGCGCTTCCTGCTGGGCGCCGACTTGTTGATCCATCCGGCGTACAACGAAAACACCGGTACGGTGCTGCTTGAAGCGCTGGTGGCCGGCTTGCCGGTGCTGGTGAGCGCGGTGTGCGGGTATGCGCATTACATCGCCGAGGCCGATAGCGGCCTGGTGCTGGATGAACCGTTCGAGCAGGCGCAGCTCACGCAGTACCTGACGACCATGTTGAGCGACAACGCAGCGCGTGCGGCCTGGAGCCGCAATGGCCTGGCGTTCGCCGACACGGCCGACCTCTACAGCATGCCGCAACATGCGGCGGATGTGATTCTGGCGGAGCAACACCGATGAAGTTGATTCTTGCCGAACCGTTCAAGAGCCTTTGGGCCGGACGCGATGCGTTCACCGAAGTCGAAGGCCTGAAGGGCGAGGTTTACCGTGAGCTCGAAGCTCGCCGTACCCTGCGCACTGAAGTGGGCGGGAACGGGTTTTTCGTGAAAATTCACCGTGGTATTGGCTGGGGTGAAATCTTCAAGAACCTGCTCACCGCCAAGTTGCCGGTTCTGGGAGCGGGCCAGGAGTGGCGGGCGATCCAGCGCTTGCAGGAAGCCGGCGTGCCCACCATGACCGCCGTCGCTTATGGCGAGCGGGGTAGCAATCCGGCCGACCAGCACTCGTTCATCGTCACCGAAGAACTGGCACCGACGGTCAGCCTGGAAGACTTCAGCCTCGATTGGCTCAAGCAGCCACCTGCACCCCGGCTCAAGCGTGCGCTGATTGCTGAAGTGGCGCGCATGACCGGCATGATGCACCGCGCTGGGGTCAACCACCGCGACTGCTACATCTGCCACTTCCTGCTGCACACCGACAAGCCGGTCACGGCCGATGACTTCAAGCTTTCGGTCATCGACCTGCACCGTGCCCAGACCCGCCCGGCGATCACCAGGCGTTGGCGCAACAAGGACCTGGCTGCGCTGTACTTCTCGGCGCTGGACATTGGCCTGACGCGCCGCGACAAGCTGCGTTTCCTCAAGGGCTATTTCCTGCAGCCATTGCGCCAGATCCTGCGCGAAGAAGCCTCGTTGCTGGCCTGGCTCGACGGCAAGGCCAACAAGCTGTACGAGCGCAAGCAGCGCTATGGCGATGCGCTCTGATGCGGGTTTCGAGCCGCAACACGCAGGTGGTGACATTTTTCGAGAGAAGCCAATGACTGACTTTTTGGCCGCTGAAGACCGTGAACTGTTTGAACGTCACGGCTTGGCCACGTTCGACGCCTTGTGGGCCCGGGAGCTTGAGGCGGTGGATGAGCCCAACACCTCGGGTGGTGGCTGGAGCAGTGTGTTCCGGTTGGACCTGGAGGGTCAGGGTTATTACCTCAAGCGTCAGAGCAATTACCTGATGCGAACCTTGCACCGCCCGTTTGGTGAGCCCAGTTTCGCTCGCGAGTTTCGCAACATCAGCCGTTACCGGCAGCTGGGTATCCCGGCGCTGGAGGCGGTGTTTTTTGGCGAGCGCAAAGTCGACGGCGAGGTCAGGGCGATTTTGCTGACGCGTGCGCTGGATGGCTGGAAAGATCTGGATTCGCTGCTGCAACAGTGGCCGCAGCTCAGTGATCCGCAGCAACAGGGCATCCTGTGTGCCTGCGGGGTGCTGGCGAGGCAATTACACGGCGCGCGTCAGGCCCATGGGTGTTTTTATCCCAAGCACATCTTTTTGCAGGCGGCTGGCGACGGCTATCGGGCGCAACTGATCGACCTGGAGAAAACCCGGCCCCTGCTGTTCGGTCAGCGTGATCGGGTCAAGGACCTGGAGCCGTTGCTGCGGCGGGCGCCGGTCTGGAGCACTGGGGATGTTCGGCTGTTGCTGGCGGCCTATCTGGATCAACCCGTCGACAGTGCTCTGGTGGATGCCTGGCTCGGGCGTTTGTCCGCTCGACGCAGTCACAAGGGAGTGCGTTGATGCAGTTGTCAGAACTGAAAAGCGCCGGGCGTACGCCAAGCCTGCCGTTGAGCGTCGAGTTGGCGGATGCCGCGGGCCCGGCGCAGCTACAGCTGCTCAGTCTGTTGCGGGTATTGCCAGGGCAGCGTTATGTGGGCGCCGCTGTATGGCGCGGGCGTCCGGTGCTGGCCAAGTTGCTGGTGGGCAGCAAGGCCGCGCGACATTTTCAGCGTGAGCTCGAGGGCGTGCGTTTGCTCGCCGCTCAAGGTCTGACGACGCCATTGCTGCTGGCTGATGGCCTGAAAGACGGTGAGGGCGGTTGGCTGCTGTTCGAGTTTCTTGAGGGCGCCGAAAGCCTCGGTGATGCCTGGCAGCAGGTTGAAGCAAGGCCCGTGCTAGCGGACGAGCAAGCAGTGGTCCTGGCCGAAGCACTGGCCGCCATCGGCCAGATGCACAGCAAGGGCCTGTGGCAGGCAGATCTGCACCTGGACAATCTGCTGCGTCACGACGGCAAACTGTACTTGATCGACGGTGCCGGGATCCGCGTGGAACAGGCTGGGAAGCCGTTGTCCCGGGAAAAAGTGCTGGGAAATCTAGGGGTGTTTTTCGCTCAGTTGCCTAAGTCCCTTGAGCCGTTCACCGAAGAATTGCTCGTGCATTACTTGTTAAGCAATAGCGAGCACGCGTTGCCTTTGGAGGCATTGCAAAAGCAGGTGCGCAAGGTTCAAGGCTGGCGGCTGAAGGACTTTCTGATCAAGGTTGGCCGTGACTGCTCGCTGTTCAGTGTGCAGCGCGGGGCGTTTGGCTTGCGCGCGATTCGCCGCGAAGAAGAAGTCGCCATGCTGCCGGTGCTGGAGCAGGCTGATGCCTTGCTGGATCAGGGGCACTTGTACAAGACCGGCGGTGCGGCGAGCGTTGGCAAAGTCGAGGTGGCGGGTCGCACGCTGGTGGTCAAGCGCTACAACATCAAGGGCTTTGCCCACTGGCTCAAGCGTTTCTGGCGCCCGAGCCGGGCCTGGCATTCGTGGCGCGAAGGCAATCGCCTGGCCTTCCTCGGCATTGCGACACCCAAGCCACTGGCGCTGCTGGAAACGCGCTTTTTCTGGCTGCGCAGTCGGGCCTATCTGATCACCGAGCACCTGCCTGGGCCGGACATCATCGAGCGCTTTGCGCCCTACGTCGAGAGTGGTAAGGCGCCTGAAACCGAACTGCTGGCACTGGACAAGCTGTTCGCCGAGTTGATTGCCGAGCGGATCAGTCATGGTGACTTCAAGGGGCATAACCTGTTCTGGGACAAGGATCGCTGGTCGCTGATCGACCTGGACTCGATGTGCCAGCACCGCTCGCTCAGCAGTTTCGCCCCGGCGTATGCGCGGGACCGGGCGCGGTTCATGCGTAACTGGCCCGAGAGCACGGCGTTGTATCAGGTGATTGATCAGCGGTTGCCCAAGGATATTACTGCTTGAGCGTACCGGCGGGTTGCGTGATGCGAACGCCGTGGCTGGAGTGCCGGAACCCGCCTTGTGCGGGCTTTTGTGTGCATGGCCTGACAGATTGTTCTGAATCGACCTACGTGACCTGTGCAGGTTGTGAGCTATAGGGCTTGTTCGCTCGGTGCTAGCTTTGCCTGACGTTCTCGGAAGGCGGATGCGTGATGATTAAAAAGGGTATTTCGTTGGGGGTTCTTGTGCTCGTACTAGGCGGTTGCGGGACGGTGAATACGGTGCTGCAGGGTGATGATCAAGCCGCCCACGATCTCAGGAAGCAGAAAACCTACTGCCAGACCATTCCGCACATCTACAGTGGTGTGGCATACGATTTCTGTATATTGAATGCACCGCCAGAACCCGCGGAGTTCCTGATGTCTCTGATGCTGGTGGATCTGCTGCTGTCGGGTGTCATGGATACGGTGTTCCTGCCTTACACGGTTTATCGTCAGGTTATCGATGGCAACATCACTATTTACCGGTGATGTCGCCATCGTAGCGCCGCGATCCTTTGATCTATCCCCCCCGCGTCAAACAACCTCTGGGTCACTTCCACCATCTTTACGCTATAATCCCGCCCTTTAGCTGCTTCTTGCCTTTATGCAGGAGCACATTATTTCCAGGCGCTTGTCGCCTGCATGCAGACTAAAGAGGCTAGACCCCTGTGGCATTGACGATTCTTGGCCTGTCCGGCGCCCTTAGCCATGATCCTTCCGCAGCCCTGTACATCGACGGCAAGCTGGTCGCGGCTGCTGAAGAAGAGCGCTTCGTACGCGATAAACATGCAAAGAACCGCATGCCTTACGAATCGGCGAAGTTCTGCCTGGAGCAGGCGGGCATCAAGCCTTCCGACGTTGACGTGGTAGCGATTCCGTTCGCTCCGATCAGCCTGTTCGGCAAGGCTCGCTGGCAGTACGCCAAGCGTTACTGGTACGCCCCGGACCGTGCACTCGACGCGATCCTGATGGGCAACCGTCGCTACAAGCGCTATCGCAACAAGATCGTCTGGTGCCTGGAACAACTGGGTTTTGATCCGAAGAAAATCAAGATCGAGCCGGTCGAACACCACCTGGCCCACGCCTCCAGCGCTTATCACTGCTCCGGTTTCAAAGAGAAAACCGCGATCCTGGGCATCGACGGCAAGGGCGAGTACGCCACGACCTTCTTCGGTTATGGCGAAAACGGCAAGATCCACAAGATCAAGGAATTCTTCGATCCGGACTCCCTCGGCGGCCTGTACGGCGCGATCACCGAGTTCCTCGGTTTCGATATGCTTGACGGTGAGTTCAAGGTCATGGGCATGGCGCCGTACGGCGACGCCAGCAAATACGATTTCTCGCGCCTGGCTTCGTTCGAAAACGGTGAGCTGGTAATCAACACCGACTACGCCAACGTCATCGGCCTGCGTCGCTACAAAGAGAAGGGCAAGGGTTACTACTTCTCGCCGAAGCTGATCGAGTGGCTGGGCCCAAAGCGCGAAGGCGACATCGCCGACGAGCCTTACATCCACTACGCCGCCAGCATTCAAGCGCTGTTCGAAAAAATTTCGCTGCAGATGATCGACTACTACCTGGGCGACGTACTCAAGGAAACCGGCAAACTGGCCTATGCCGGTGGCTGTGCGTTGAACGTCAAGCTGAACCAGAAAATCATCGCCCGCGACGACGTCAAAGAGCTGTTCGTACAGCCTGCATCCGGCGATGCCGGCACAGCAGTCGGCGCGGCAGCCTATGTGTCCCACGCCCGTGGCGTACCGGTCGAGAAGATGGAACACGTCTACCTCGGCCCGTCGTACAGCAACGAAGACGTGATCGCGGCCTGCGCCCGCCATGCCGACAAGCCGAAATGGCGCAAGCTCGACAACATGCCGGAGCAGATCGCCAAAATCATGGTCGACGGCAACCCGGTGGCCTGGTTCCAGGGTCGCATGGAGTTTGGTCCGCGCGCCTTGGGCGGTCGTTCGATCATCGGTTGCCCGAGCATTGCGGGCGTGGCTGACCGGATCAACCACCAGATCAAGTTCCGCGAGCGCTGGAGGCCTTTCTGCCCGTCGATGCTCGACACCGTGGCGCCGCAGATGATCAAGATCGATCACCCGGCCCCCTTCATGACCTTCACCTTCGAAGTGGCTGAAGAGTGGAAGACCCGTGTGCCGGAAGTCGTCCATGAGGACGGCACCTCCCGTGCCCAGGTGCTCAAGCGCGAATACAACCCGCGCTACTACGACATGATGAAAGCGCTGGAAGTGCTGACCGGCAACGGCGTGTCGCTGAACACCTCGCTGAACCGCCGTGGCGAGCCGATGATCTGCTCGCCGACGGACGCCCTGAACATGTTCTTCGGTTCCGATCTACAGTATCTGATCATGGAAGACATCCTGGTGGTCAAAGACGGCGCGGACGCTTATGACACGCTCGGCTGAGCGCCATGTGCTGCAGTTCTGCCACGGCTATGACGGGCCGTTCCTGGACTGTGCCCGTCAGTACGCCAGCCTGTTCGCAGGGTCTGGTTATCGCGTGACCACGGTGTTTCTCACCGGGGTTGCCGATGCCGACATTGCCGCAGGCTGTGCGTCTGATGAAGTGCTGTTCATGGAGTACAGCTCCAAGGCCATTCGTGGCCTGAAGCTGTCGGCGATTGCCGATCTGCGCAAGATCGCCCAGTCGCGCAATTTCAGTTTCTGTATCGCCCACCGGTTCAAGCCGATCTATATCGCCTTGCTTGGTACATCCTTGCCGGTGATCGGCGTGCATCACGCCTTTGGGGATTACCAGCGGCGCACGCGTCAGCTGTTCGCCCATGTTTTTCGCAAGCGCCTGAGCCTGCTCGGGGTTTCCGATGCCGTGCGCGACGATATGCGTCGTTGCTTGCCTAAATGGCCTGCCGCGCGGATTCAAACACTCTACAACCGCATCGATGTCGACGCCTTGCAAGCCAGCCAGGTGTCGTTCGATGAGGCGCGTGACGCCCTGGGCCTGTCGCCAGACGCATGGGTAGTCGGCAACGTTGGCCGCCTGCACCCCGACAAGGACCAGACGACCTTGCTCCATGGCTTTGCCCAGGCATTGCCGCGCCTGCCGCTCGACAGTCAACTGGCGATTCTGGGCAGTGGGCGCCTGGAACAGGACCTCAAGGAACTGGCCCGTGAGCTTGGCATTGGTGATCGCGTGCTGTTTCTCGGCCAGGTGCCGGACGCGCGACGCTATTTCCGCGCCTTTGATGTGTTTGCCCTGAGTTCCGACCACGAACCGTTCGGCATGGTGCTGCTCGAAGCCATGGCGGCGGGCGTGCCGTTGCTGGCCACCGCATGCGGTGGGGCGAAGGAAGTGGTCGAAGGTGTCGGTATTCTGTTCCCGCTGGGGGATGCCGAACACCTGGCGCAAGGGCTGCAACACCTGGCCGTGATGGATCAGCGCGAGCGCCGGATGTGTGCCGAGATGATGCTTGACCGCTTGCGTGAGCGCTTTTCGGATCTTGCGGTACGCGATGCGTTCTGGCGCCTGCCGCATGTCATTGAACTGACGGCGAGGGCTTGATGCTCAACCGATTTCAAGGCTGGCGCGAACGTGGCTGGTCCGTTGTCGACGCGTCGACCTACAGCGATGCCTGGCAGCGCTTTGGTGGCAGTGTCGCGACTCATCCGCTGGTGGTCGAGCGTCTGGCTCATCTGGCCGGTATCCCGGTGCGTTACCTGGCCTGGGAGCAGGGCGGCGAGCTGAAAGCGTCGATCCCGACCTGGGGGCGTGATCTGGCACTGTCCAAGGATGTGCTCAAGCGTCACGGCAAGAAGGGCTTGTTCGATCTGGGCAATGCCGAGTTGATCCTGCCGGCGGCACCCGATACCCAGGCTATGCTGCGTCATCGCGCACGTTATCTGTCGGCGCTCAATGAAGGTCGTTTTGCCGGCCTCAAGCCGCAGGCCGAGCAGTTGGCCATGGCACGCACACCCGAAGAGCTGTCGAAAAAATTCCGCTACAACCAGCGCCGTGAATTGCGCTTGCTGGAAGAGGCGGGTGGCGTTGTGCGGCCGGTCAGCGACTTCTCCAGCCAGGAACTGGCGGCGATTTACTGCGATCTGTTCCAGCGCCGCTGGGGCTTCCCGGCCACTGGCGCGGCGCGAATGGGCGAGGTGCTCGAGTTGCTGCGCGAGTTGTTGATTGGCTCGGTGATCTTCCTCAACGATGCACCCATTGCGATTCAATTGGTGTACCGGGTGGAGGCGCCGCAGTGGGTCAGCATCGAGTACATCAATGGCGGCGTCGACCCCGAAACCCGTGAGTTCAGCCCCGGCAGCGTGTTGAGCTTCCTCAATACCCAAAGCGCCTGGGAGCAGGCAAGGGCTATCGACAAGCCACTGCGTTTCTCATTTGGCCGCGCCGACCGCGAGTACAAGGACCGTTGGTGCAACCCGGTGCCGGTCTTCACCGTATGAGTCAGCCCATGAGCCGCAAACAGCAACTGCTCAAGCGTCATCGCCGCAACAAGCGCCTTGGCCTGTTGATAGCCTTGGTGCTGCTGATGGCTGTCGGTGTACTGGTCGCCTGGTGGCTGCCACTGGTACTGGCGGTCGTGGCCTGGATAGCCCATGAGGCATGGTTTGCCGACCATCTCTTTTACTCTCCCAAGGACGACTACCAGTACAGCTTCCCGCCGTACACGGCGCAACCCAAGATACGCCTGGACGGTGATCGCCTGCTGCTGGACGACGGCGTCATGCTGGCCGATGACACCACGCTGATTCTGGCGTTGCGGGTCAAGAGCACCTGGCTGGGGCGGTTTATCGATCCGCTGGTGACGCTGATCGGCGGTGACCACCCGGATCGGCAAACCTTCGAGCGTGGGGTAAACGGCCTGCGTTATCTCAATCTCAGTGGTCAGGCGCAGGTGCTTTCCCAGGGGCAATTGCGGGTACGCGGGCGTTTCTGTCGCGTACTGGGTGAGCCGGTGCTCTGGTCATTCGAGCAGCCGGACTATCGCCAGCAACGGGTGATGGTGATTGCGCCCCATGCCGACGATGCCGAACTGGCGGCCTTCGGCTTGTACAGCCAGGCCGCTGACACCTGGATTGTCACCCTGACGGCCGGTGAAATCGAAGCCGGGCACTATCAACAGATGGGGCTGAATGCCGTCGAGGCCTCGCGGCTCAAGGGCCGTCTGCGGGTCTGGGACAGTATTGCCGTGCCGCGCTGGGCCGGAGTGCCTGAAGCACAGTGCGTGCAGTTGGGCTATTTCTGCCTGCAGTTGCCGGCCATGCAGGCTGCACCGAGTCAGCCCGTCGGGTCTCGTGAAGCGGATCTGGTCGATGTTCGCCCGTTTCGTCAGCTCAATGCGTTTGCGTTGCCGGCGGACCTCGATGGCCAACCGACCTGGAACAACCTGTTGGCGGATCTGCGCGCGCTATTGCTCAAGGCGCGCCCTGAGGTGATTGTGCTGCCCCATACCTCCCTCGATCCCCATCCCGATCACATCTGTGCACAGCAAGCCGTACTGGAGGCCCTGAACGGTCTTGAATGGCAGCCTGCGACCTTGCTCGGCTACGCTAACCACCTGCATGACAATGACCGCTGGCCCATGGGCGATTCGGGGGCCGGGATAGCCTTGCCACCGGTGTTTGATCCGGCTCAGGTATTGCAGCCTTATTGTTTGTCACTGTCGATCGAGCAGCAGCGTGACAAGGCGATGGCGCTGGGGATGATGCATGACTTGCAGCCCCCCGCACCCTTCAAGCGCCGTTTGCGTCGCGGGCTACAGAGGGTATTGGCGGGGCGTTCGGGTTCGCCCTATGGCGAAAACGAGTTCTTTCGCAAGGCTGTACGCCGCCACGAGCTGTTCTGGCGCTTGTAGGTTGATAGTGCGTGAAATATTTCTACTGACACAGCAGGTGACTCCCTGCGCTCTTTTCGGCCGCTGTGCGCTGTAAGGATGACGATGAAAGTTCTGTTTCTGGTGCAGAAAGAACAGCGGGCCATCCTGGACCGCTTGTATGAGGGTGTGGCTGCTCATTGCGAGTGCGACCTGCGCTGGCTGAGCAGCGACGAGCAGCGCAACCTGCGCCGCTACTTCCGTCGTGAAGTGGATGTGTCGCGTTATGACCGCATCGTGTTCTTCCTGCGCTTCAAGCAGGAAATTCGCCAGGTGAGCTTTATTCGCACCCTCCCCAACCTGGTGATTCTCGAACACGATGCCTACCAGAACTACATTCCTTGCAAGTACACCGGCAAGTTCAGTGCGCATTACCGCCGGCTGCCTTGGGCGCGAGTGATCAGTTCCGGCTTTGTGGTCGCCGAGCGTTTGCGCGAGGAGGGCTTCGACGCGGTGTTCGTGCCCAAGGGCTATGATCAGAGCTTGTTGCAGGATCAAGGGGGGGAGCGGGATATCGAACTGGCGTTCGTCGGCAGTACCAACAGCGTCGCCTACAGCGGTCGTAAAGCACTGCTCGACGAGTTGGCGAGTGTCGAGCCCTTGGTGGTGACCCGTACCAAGTCCGGTGACGAGTATCGCGACACGCTCAACCGTATCCGGTTTTTCGTCAGTGCCGACGTGGGCATGGGCGAATTCATGATCAAGAATTTTGAAGCGATGGCCTGCGGTTGCGTGCTTTTGGCCTACGATCAGGGAGAGGCGGAAAGCCGCGCCCTGGGGCTGCAGGATATGCACAACATCGTGTTCTATCGTGACATTGCGCAGTTGCAGGAAAAGCTCGCCCGGTTGCGTAGCGATCCCGAGCTGGCGGCGAACATTGCCCGTAACGGACGTGATCTGGCGGTCAGCCAGTTCAGTTTTGCGCGGGTCGGCCAGCGTATCGTAGAAGAGCTCCAGCCGGCGCTGAGGCCCCGAGCACCCTTGAGCCTGCTCGAACAATGGCGCCAGAAGCTGGGCATTTGACAGGGCGTTATCAGCGATTGAAAGCACGTGTAATCAAAACGGCCAGGCATAGGGCATTGTTGAGGCTAAACAGTGTCGCAAGCCGATGTGAAAAAGGGCTCCCCGCTCGATGAGTATCCTCAATGTCATGTGGTCCGGCGGCTCTGCCTTTGCTTCGGTCCACAAGGTTCATCGGCAGATACTGGTTCAGGTGGATCCCGGCACTCCGGTCAATACCTGGCTGTTGAAGGGGGATGTACGGGGTTGTTCCGCCGATATCGGCCGGACCCGTGAATGGCACTTCTCCTCCGCTCAGCTCAAGGGCAAACATGTCTGGACGCTGCTCAAGCCATGGATGCAGCGGCGTTTCTACAAGGCCCTCAAGGGCACTGATGTACAGGTAGTGTTGCTTGATGGCTTGGGTACGGCCCGAGCGTTGTTGCCGGTTCTGAAAAAACTGCCGCAATTGCGGGCAGTGGTGCTTTTTCACGGGGAAACCCGGATCAAGGCGGCAGATCGTACCTTGCTGCGCCAACTCCCCCCCCCGCAGCTGACCGTCGCGGCGGTCTCCCAAACCTTGGCCAGCTCTCTTGAGAGGGATCTGCAGGTCCCGGTCGTCACGCTGCGCAGTGCGCTTGACCCGATGGACTTCCGTGCCCGGCTGCTGTCTCGCGAACAGGCCCGTGCCCGGCTGCAGTTGCCTGTCGATAACACGCACGTTGTTGGGGCTGTGGGCCGCCTGGTCGGTAACAAGGGATTTGGCTGTTTGATTGATGCCTTTGCCAAGGCTCTGGTGCAGCGTCCACAGATGCGCCTGGTGATCGTCGGTGAAGGTCAGGCGCGTACCGCGTTGCAAGAGCAGATCGATCGGCTCGGCTTGCGCGACAGGGTTTCGTTGCCGGGGCATCTGGATGATGCCGCAACGCTGTATCGGGCTTTCGACTGGGTGGCTATCCCCTCGCTCGAAGAAGGCCTTGGCCTGATTCTGCAAGAGGCGGTGCTGGCGGGTGTTCCGGTCCTGACCAGCGAGCTGGCGGTGTTTCGCGAGCAGTTGGCGCAGGCGGGCTGGTACGCCACGACAGAAGATCCGAATGCCTGGAGCGAGGCGCTGATCCAGGCCTTCGAAGTCGTTCCCGGGCAGATCGCAGAGGCTCAATCCGCTGTACTTTCTCCAGGCGGCGCCTGGCAAGAGTTCTGTCAGGCTGCCCGGACCCTGTTGTCAAACCGACAGTAGGGACTGTTCGAGTGACTGCATTGGAAAGCTCTTGTTCAGCTTCTCTCGGTCAATATATCGCGCGAAGTGCTGCAGGTTGCGCTTGACTAGATGGTGTGGCAACGGCCCACGGAGGAAGCGCATGTCGGCGACATCGATCAGGCCATACTGGTTGTCGGGTGTCACCACGATGTTGCCCAGGTGCAGGGAGCGGAAGTAGACCCCGGCGCTGTGCAGCTGACGAATGAACACGGTCAGTGCAGGTAGCGCCTGGTGCCAGTCGAAGCCGTCTTTCTCCGCGATCTGGCGCAGCGTTTCCCCTGGCAGGGGGCGGTAGAGTACGGCGGTCATGCCAGGTGTTTCCAGTTGATGGAGCTGGAGTGCCTGCAGGGTTGGAATCCCTATCTTCTCCAGCTGCACGGCATTGTCGATAAAGCGTTTGGAGTAAGGGCGAAGCAGTGCCGAGGAGAGCAGTCGCTTGCGGCGAAACATTTTAAGAATATTCCCGTCCGGCAAAAGGAAGACTTTCGGGCCGAAGCTGTCGGCTTCTAGTACTCTGGCGCCGTCAACCATTTGATTTAAAGCGGCATTGGGAAGCCGGGAGCATTGCATGAAGTAAGCCTTGTAGAAAAATGGGGCGTATTGACGAGCAATGATGCCGAAAAGTTGTTGTTTTCACCATGCCATGTTGGCAGTCGGATTATTTGGCGGGAGCAGGTAGATGCGGGAAACACGCTGGGCGCAGGTTTGGATGGCGACAGGTTTGTTATGGTTTTTGCTCGCTATAGCATTTGCACCGACCAACAAGATTTATCAACAGGGGCTGGTCGCGTTTCTCTGGTTACCGACACTGTTTTTTGGCTGGTCGATGCGTGCCCGGTTGCGGGAGCTCTGGCAAGAGCAGCGTCTGCTCTGCCTGAGCGTTCTCGGGCTAGGGCTCTGGGCATTGCTTTCGCTGACCTGGACCCATGACGAGGACCCGTCACGGGGTGCCAAGCGTTCGTTATACATCATCGTGTTTCTGTTGTTTTTTCCACTGTTGGCCAATGCCCGTCCCGAACGGGTGATTCGCATCATGCAATGGGGTGGTCTGGGGCTGGCATTGACCGCGTTGCTAGCGGCCATCAAGTTCTACGTGATCGATGGTAACGTCCTGACGGCGCGCCTTGTGGGGCTGGGAGAGCTGGCCCATCCGATCCTGGGTGGTTATGTGCTGGGGCTGGCGGCTGTCTGGTTATCCCATTGGGTGCCGCGCAACCGCTGGGTGCAGGCGGGCTGGGCGGTGGCGCTGGCGTTTCTTGCAGGTTTTGTCCTGCTCTCCCAGAGTCGCGGCGCTGCGTTGGCCTTGCTGTTGACGATCATCGCCATGCCGATCTGGTGCCGTGACCGACAGAGCCGCATTGTCGCGGCGACCGCCCTGGCGTTGACGATGGTGGCATTCTGGTTGCTCGAACCATTGGTGATGGCTCGCGGTGCGTCGTTCCGGCCACAAATATTCATGGCCAGCCTGGACATGATTGCGCAGCATCCGTTGCGCGGCCTGGGCATGGGGTCTGCCTACTCGGTGTCGGCTGCAGGCTTGCAGTTTGACCACTCCCACAACCTGTTCACCCATATCGCCATCGAGTTGGGGGTGCCCGGTCTATTGCTGTGGTGCGGGGTCTGGTTTGCGGTATTGCGTGAGGCCTGGCGAGCCCGCGAAACGCTCTATGGTCGGGGTATCATCGGTATCTGGATGTTCTCGTTTCTGGCGATGCAATTCGATGCGGCCAGTATCAGTGGTACGCCGCGGGCCGAATGGTTCATCAGTTGGCTACCGGTTGGCCTGGCCACCGTTTTGGTATGGACACAGGCCAAGTACAAAGCCTGTGATAAAATTCCGCGTTCTACCTAAGAAGTGAGCTCTACGATGAGTGCAGCACCGCCCAAAGCGGAACAGGATTCAAGCCTGAAAATCTATTTTCGACTGCTGGGGTACGTAAAACCCTACATCGGCATTTTCCTGTTGAGTATTGTGGGCTTCGTCATATTTGCTTCCACTCAGCCGATGCTGGCCGGGATACTCAAATATTTCGTCGACGGCTTGAGCAACCCTGAAGCGGTGCTCTTCCCCAATGTGCCTTATCTGCAGGATTTGCAGCTGCTGGTCGCCGTGCCCCTGCTGATCATTCTGATCGCGGCGTGGCAGGGGCTTGGCTCGTTTCTGAGCAACTACTACCTGGCCAAGGTTTCCCTGGGGCTGGTCCATGACCTGCGGGTGGAACTGTTCAACAAGCTGCTGGTGCTGCCTAATCGTTATTTCGATACCCACAACTCCGGGCATCTGATTTCGCGCATTACCTTCAACGTGACCATGGTCACAGGCGCGGCAACCGATGCCATCAAGGTGGTGATTCGTGAAGGCCTGACGGTCATCTTCCTGTTTGCCTACCTGCTGTGGATGAACTGGAAGCTGACCCTGGTGATGTTGGCGATTCTGCCGGTTATTTCCTTCATGGTTGGTAATACCAGCAAGAAATTCCGCAAGCAAAGCAAGAAGATCCAGGTAGCGATGGGGGACGTCACGCACGTGGCGTCCGAGACCATTCAGGGCTATCGGGTGGTGCGCAGCTTTGGTGGCGAAAGCTACGAAGAGCAGCGCTTTGCCCGTGCCAGCCAGAGCAACACCAACAAGCAGCTGCGCATGACCCGAACCAGCGCAATCTATACGCCTGCGCTGCAACTGGTGATCTACACCGCCATGGCGTCGTTGATGTTCCTGGTGCTGTTTCTGCGGGGGGACGCGACGGCCGGTGATCTGGTGGCCTACATTACCGCGGCCGGCTTGCTGCCCAAGCCGATTCGTCAGCTGTCGGAAGTCAGCTCGACCATTCAAAAGGGCGTGGCCGGCGCTGAGAGCATTTTCGAACAACTGGATGTCGAGCCGGAAGTCGATAACGGAACGATCGAGCGCGAACGCATCAGCGGCCGTCTGGATGTGCAAAAGCTGAGCTTCACTTACCCGGGCACCGATCGCGAAGTGCTCAAGGACATCAGCTTCACGGCCGCGCCGGGGCAGATGATTGCATTGGTCGGTCGTTCGGGCAGCGGCAAGTCGACGCTGGCCAGCCTGATCCCGCGTTTCTACCATCACGAGAGCGGGAAAATACTGCTCGATGACGTGGAGATCGAAGACTATCGCCTGCGTAATCTGCGTAAGCACGTGGCCCAGGTCACACAGCACGTCACCCTGTTCAACGACACGGTCGCCAACAACATCGCCTATGGCGATCTGGCGGGCGCGCCCCGTGCAGACATCGAGAGGGCCGCTGAAGACGCTTACGCGATGGACTTCATCTCCCAGCTGCCACAAGGCCTGGATACGGAGGTCGGCGAGAACGGCGTATTGCTCTCCGGCGGTCAGCGTCAGCGCCTGGCGATCGCTCGTGCGTTGTTGAAAAACGCGCCGTTGCTGATCCTCGACGAGGCGACCTCGGCACTGGACACCGAGTCCGAGCGGCATATCCAGGCCGCCCTGGATAAAGTCATGAAGGGCCGTACCACGCTGGTGATTGCACACCGACTGTCGACCATTGAAAAGGCGGACCTGATCCTGGTGATGGATCACGGTGAAATTGTCGAGCGGGGCACTCATACCGAGCTGCTGGCGCAAGGCGGGTACTACTCCCGTC
Source organism: Pseudomonas sp. Irchel s3a18 (assembly GCF_900187535.1). Lineage (NCBI taxonomy): Bacteria > Pseudomonadati > Pseudomonadota > Gammaproteobacteria > Pseudomonadales > Pseudomonadaceae > Pseudomonas > Pseudomonas sp. Irchel s3a18. Next base: position 204,221 of record NZ_FYDV01000004.1, read on the forward strand.
TGCATGCCATGGGCCTGGACGAGCCCACTCCGGTGGATATCACCTGATGTAAACCCGCGGGGTGGACGTTGTTCACCCTCAGGCGTGCGGGCGTGCAATGCGCCCGTTGCCTTGCATTCGGGTGCCCTGATTCATCCTGAAAGTCTCCCTCTATTTGCATATTCTGCTTAAAAAACAACCAATGTAACGCTCAGATTCACAGTGGATGAAGCTGTCGAACTAGGCAGCGTTCACCCTGTGCTAATATCGCGCCCCTGTTCATTTTGTATGTGGGTTGCACCATGAAGTTGTCCATGCCGCGATTCGATCAAGCCCCTGTCTTGGTGGTCGGCGATGTCATGCTCGACCGTTACTGGCATGGTGGTACCTCACGGATTTCTCCTGAGGCGCCGGTGCCAGTGGTCAAGGTCGAGCAAATCGAAGACCGCCCGGGCGGTGCCGCCAACGTTGCCTTGAACATTGCCGCGCTCGGTGCGCCGGCATCCCTGGTCGGTGTGACCGGTGATGACGAGGCCGCCGACAGCCTGACCAACAGCCTTAAGGGCGCCGGTGTCCGTGCGTTGTTCCAGCGCATTGCCCACCAGCCGACCATCGTCAAGCTGCGGGTCATGAGTCGTCACCAGCAATTGCTGCGTATCGACTTCGAAGAACCCTTCGCCACCGACGCGCTGGCGCTCGGTGAGCAAGTCGACAGCCTGCTGGAAGGCATCAAGGTGCTGGTGTTGTCCGACTACGGCAAAGGCGCCCTGAGGAACCATCAGGTGCTGATTCAGGCCGCCCGTGCCCGTGGCATTCCGGTACTGGCCGACCCGAAGGGCAAGGATTTTTCGATCTACCGTGGTGCCAGCCTGATCACGCCGAACCTCAGCGAGTTCGAAACCATCGTCGGTGGCTGTGTCGACGAGCACGACCTGGTGAACAAGGGCGCGAAGTTGATGCACGACCTGGACCTCGGCGCGTTGCTGGTGACCCGTGGCGAGCACGGCATGACCTTGCTGCGTCCCGATCACCCGGCATTGCACTTGCCGGCCCGTGCCCGTGAAGTGTTCGACGTCACTGGTGCCGGCGATACAGTGATTTCCACCCTGGCAGCGGCGATCGCGGCCGGTGAGGAATTGCCCCATGCGGTGGCCCTGGCCAACCTGGCTGCGGGCATCGTGGTCGGTAAACTGGGTACGGCGGCCATCAGTGCCCCGGAACTGCGTCGTGCGATTCAGCGTGAAGAGGGTTCCGAGCGAGGTGTGCTGAGCCTCGACCAGTTGCTGTTGGCGATTGACGATGCGCGCGCGCATAACGAGTCGATCGTTTTCACCAACGGATGCTTCGACATCCTGCATGCTGGCCACGTGACCTACCTCGAGCAGGCGCGCGCGCAGGGCGACCGGTTGATCGTGGCGGTCAACGACGATGCCTCGGTCAGCCGCTTGAAAGGCCCGGGGCGGCCGATCAACAGTGTTGACCGACGCATGGCCGTGTTGGCGGGGCTGGGGGCGGTGGACTGGGTGATCAGCTTCCCTGAAGGTACACCGGAAAACCTGCTGTCGCAGGTCAAGCCGGACGTACTGGTCAAGGGTGGCGATTACGGCATAGACCAGGTCGTCGGCGCCGATATCGTCAGCGCTTACGGCGGCACGGTGAAGGTGTTGGGGTTGGTGGAAAACAGCTCGACCACCGCCATTGTCGAGAAAATCCGCAAGAACTGACGCGATGGTGAGGGGCTTGTCGTGGCGAGGGAGCTTGCTCCCGCTGGGTTGCGAAGCAACCCCGAAGCCTCCACCGTATCGATCCAGGTACTCTTCAGGCACGGCCTACGACAGCTACGCCCCGAACGCGGACCGGCCAAGGGGAGCAAGCTCCCTCGTCACTGGGGGTTAGCGTGCCGCCTTATGCGGCACGATCTTCTTCAGCAGCTGTTTGGCCTTGCCGGTCAGGCGGCTCAAGCCCGAAGGCTTATCCGGCTGACTCAAGCCCTGTTGCTTGAGCCAGTCTTTCCAGCGAATCCGCTCATCCCTGACCAGCCAGCCTTCCTGACGGGCAAAACTTTCCGCCAGGTACAGGCCGCGTGTGCTTGCGGGGTATAGCTGGTCTTTTTTCAGGGTGTAGAGCTCAGGCACGGGCTGGCCATCCTGAAGCGGCATCAGGTACAGGTCCGGGCGCTTGCGGTCCAGCCGTGCGACCAGTTGATCACCTTCCAGGCGCTCATCGACGTGAAACAGACTCAAGGACTTGGCTTCCTTGGGCACCTCCAGGCGCAAATCGTAAATCAGTTGCAGCGATGCGGTAGGCAGGTGCACATAGGCGCGCGGGCGCTCGATCAATTGCAGGTTGGCGCAGCGTACGGGGCGGGCGGCACCGGATTCTGGCATCAGGCGAAACGGCATGGCTTCCCGGTAGTGCAGCGCAGTGGCATAGGGGGCCGGTAGCCAGGTGTCATTGAAGCGCCCGCCGAGCCAGCCTTCCGGGGTTTCCAGCAGGCACTCCTCGGCAATCTCCTGAATGGCTGTGTGCAGCGGCAGATTGAGTTCGTGAGCGGGCACATAACCGGAAATCAGTTTCAGCACCACGTCGCCCCGATCCTGGCGGCGCTGGCGCACCAGCACCCAGTAATCGCGATTCTGCCAGCGCAGGGTCAGTCTTACCGACACACCGAGGTTGGCCAGTTCCAGGGCAAAGTGCTCGGCATTGGCCACCGTCACCGGACGTCGGCGCTGCAGGGTCTGGGAGAAGTTGAGCGGCCTCCCGACACTCTGGTAACTCAGGCCGTCGGGTGTCGCTTCGACATACAGCGGCAGTGTCTTGAAGTTACTGGGGTTCTTTCTGATCAGTGTTCGCGGCATGTCGGCTCCTCCTTGCGTCGGGGTCGGCCGCCTTGGCGGCTAGTCAACGGCGGGTCAGGACTTGAGCTACGGTCGCCACATTGTGGGCCAGGTGCAGCGGATTGATGGTCCCGACAATAGCACTGGCAACACCGGGTTGTGCAAACAACAACTCGAAGCTGGCGCGCACCGGGTCCACGCCCGGGCTCAGGCAAACGTGACCGCTGGCCAGGGCCTTCTTGACCAGGATGGCTTTGCCGTGGGCAGCAGCGTAGTCGATGACCGGCCGTTCGGCCTGCTCGTTGAGGTTGTAGGTGACCATGGCGCAATCACCCTGCTCCAGCGCCTTCAGGCCGCCGTCGACAGTCTTGCCGGAAAAGCCGAAGCCACGAATCTTGCCTTCGCGCTTGAGCTCGGCGAGGGTCTGATAGACCTCGCTTTCGTTGAGAATGGCCAGGTCATTACCGTCCGAATGCACCAGCACCAGGTCGATAACGTCCGTTTCCAGGCGTTGCAGACTGCGTTCGACAGAAAACCGCGTATGAGCGGCACTGAAATCATGACGGGACTGACCGTCGACAAACTCTTCACCGACCTTGCTGACAATCACCCAGTCATGACGCTGGCCACGCAACAGCGGGCCGAGGCGCTCTTCACTGCGGCCATAGGCCGGGGCAGTGTCGATCAGGTTGATGCCCAGGTCACGGGTCAGCTTGAGCAGGCTGCGCGCCTCGTCATCGTCCGGGATCTGGAAGCCGTTGGGGTATTTCACCCCCTGATCGCGGCCAAGTTTCACCGTCCCCAGGCCCAGCGGCGAAACCATCAGCCCCGTGCTGCCCAGCGGGCGGTGCAGGTCGTGCAAAGTGGCATGGCTCATGGCAGCAGTTGCTCCCAGGCCGGTACACCCATGGGCGGTTTTGGCAGTTCAGGCAAGGGTGCCGGGTGGCTCGGCAGGATGGCGTCGCGTTGCAGCGCGGCGATCACCCGGTCAGCGAAGTCGGGCGCCAGTGCGAGTTTGGTCGGCCAGCCCACCAGCAGGCAATCCTGTTCGGCGAGAAAGGCATTGTCCGGGCGGGTCAGGCCCGATTGCAACGGCTCGGCCCGATCGACCCGCAAGGTCGCCCACTGGGCCTGGCTGAGGTCGACCCAGGGCAACAGGTTGCCGAGTTCCTTCTGTGCGGCGGCAATCTGCGCCGCCGGCTCCCGCGCCACACCCTCGGCTTCGGCGATATCGCCCCCCAGGTACCAGACCCATTGGCCGTCGGCTGCCGGATGAGTGGTGACAGTGATGCGCGGCTTCGGCCCGCCGCCCAGGCAATGGGCGTACAGGGGTTTGAGGCTCGGGCCCTTGACCAGAACCATGTGCAGCGGTCGAATTTGCATGGCCGGCTGGCTCAGGCCGAGGGTCGCGAGCAATTCGGCATTGCCGGCGCCGGCACTGAGGACGATGCGCTGCGCACGGATGTCCCGCTCGTCGACCCGCAGGCCGACCAGTTCGCCGTTTTCCAGCAAGGGTTCGACCTTTTGCCCGGCCAGCAGTCCGTCGCCGGCCAGTTCGGCCAGGCGTGCGATCAGGCTCGGTACATCGATGACCAGTTCGGCCAGGCGATAGACCTTGCCCTTGAAGCGCTTGTCTTGCAGGGCGGGGGGTAATTGTTCGCCCTTGACCTGATCGACCCGGCCGCGCACGGCCTTGCTGGCGAAGAAGCTGGTGAGGTTGCCAGCCAGGGTACCGGGCGACCAGAGGTAGTGGGCCTCGGAGAGCAGTCTCACCCCGGCCAGGTCCAGCTCGCCGTCACCGGCCAGGGCGTCACGCCAGCGCCGTGGCATGTCGGCAATGGCTTCCGAGGCACCGGTCAGTGCGCCGTGCAGGGCGTACTTGGCGCCACCGTGGATGATCCCCTGGGACTTGACGCTTTGCCCGCCGCCGAGGCTGGCACTTTCCACCAGCACGGTCGAATAACCCTGGCGACGCAGGCGTGCATTCAGCCAGAGGCCGGCAACACCAGCGCCGACAATCAGCACGTCGGTGGAAATAACGGATGGCATGCGCAGACCTCAGTGTTCTAAACGAAGCTGCAAGTTTCAAGCTTCAAGCTTCAAGCTGCAAGCAAGAGCCTGAGAATATCCCTCTTGCAGCTTAAGGCTTGCAGCTTGCGGCTGTTTTTAATGCCCAGCCGTTTTCGAGAACAACTGGATCACCACCACGCCCAGCACGATCAGCGCCATGCCAAGCATCGCCGGTACATCCAGCTTCTGGTCGTAGATAAACAGTGCGGCGACGCTGACCATCACAATGCCCATGCCGGCCCAGACGGCATAAGCCACGCCCACGGGGACGCTGCGCACCACCAGCGTCAACATCCAGAAGGCGATGCCATAGCCGCAGATCACCAGCAGCAGGGGCAGGGGAGTGCTGAAGCCTTTGACCGCTTTCATCGAAACAGTGGCGATCACTTCGGCGCAGATGGCGATGGCCAGGTAGTAGTAGGCGGTCATGGGTCAATCCTCGTGTGAAACGTTGCTTTCTGAGGTCGGCATTTTAGTGTTTCTTCAGATGGGGTAAAGTCATTACCTATCTGATTTGAAGATGGGTTGAGCCATGAGTATTCAATGGAATCTGGAGCAGATGCGCTTGTTCGTCAGCGTCGCCGAGCAGCGTTCGTTTTCCGCCGTGGCCCGGGATCAGCGCAAGGCACAGTCGGCGGTCAGCAGTTCGATTGCCTTGCTTGAAGCAGACCTTGGCGTCAGCTTGTTTGATCGTAGCAGCGGTCGCCAGCCACGGCTGACCGAGGCCGGTAGCGCATTGCTGGAGGAGGCGCGGGAGGTGTTGCGCCAGTGCGAGCGCCTCAATGGCCGGGCGCAGGCGTTGATGCGCGGGCAGGAGGCGCGCTTGCGCCTGGCTCAGGACGAGGCGATGCCGTATCAGCCGGTACTCGACAGCCTCGAAGCCCTGGCCGATCAATTTCCCAGCCTGGAAGTGCAACTGGCCAGTGCCGCGCAGGGCGATGTGGCGCGAAAACTGGAGCAGCGTCAGGCGGATCTGGGTCTGTTGTTCTATCACGAACAGATCCCCGAAGCCCTGGAACGTCGGGTACTGGGCAGCGTCGAGATGGTCACGGTGTGCGGCGTCGGCCACCCGCTGGCCGTAGGCGGGCAGGTCAATTGCCAGCAAATGGCCCAGCATCGGCAATTGCTGATGGCCACCCATTCGAGTGTCTACCCGGGCAGCGAGCAGGCCAGCCCGCAAGTCTGGCGCGCCGACAGCTTCTACGTGTTGGCCGAATGGGTGATGCGGGGGCTGGGCTGGGGGTGGCTACCCCGGCATGTGGTGCAGTACCCCGCCTATCAAGGGCAGATGGTCGAACTGGTCAGCGAGTGGACCCCGCCGGCGTTGGTGGTGGAGTTGGTCTGGCGGCGTGATGAAACACTCGGGCCGGCCGCGCGCTGGCTGGCGGAACGATTTGCCGTGCACTTGCAGGCGATCGACTGAAAAAGCCGATAAACTCCGGCGCCATGAACAGAACCCTCTATACCGCGCTGTTTTACCTCGGGCTGCCACTGGTAGCGATTCGGCTGTGGCTGCGTTCGCGCAAGGCCCCGGCATACGCCAAACGCATCGGTGAGCGTTTCTCCATCGGCTTGCCGGTGATGCAGCCGGGTGGCCTTTGGGTGCATGCGGTATCGGTGGGCGAGAGCATTGCCGCGGCGCCGATGATCCGTGCACTGCTGGAGCGTTATCCACAGCTTCCGATCACCGTGACCTGCATGACCCCGACCGGTTCGGAGCGGATCCACGCGATGTTCGCCAATGAACCACGCATCCAGCACTGCTACCTGCCTTACGACTTGCCCTGTGCGGCCGCCAGGTTCCTCGACAGGGTCCAGCCCAGGCTGGCGGTGATCATGGAAACTGAGTTGTGGCCCAACCATATTCATCAGTGTGCCAAGCGCGGGATTCCGGTCGCGCTGGCCAATGCCCGGCTTTCAGAGCGCTCGGCCAGAGGCTACGGCCGTTTCAGTCGCCTGACTCAGCCGATGCTGGCTGAAATGAGCCTGTTTGCCGTGCAAACCGAAGCCGAAGCCGAGCGTTTCCGGCAGCTTGGTGCACGGCCAGAGACGGTGCAGGTCACCGGCTCGATCAAGTTTGACCTGAGTATCGACCCACAATTACTGCAGCGCGCCGCCCGGTTGCGCGAGCAATGGCAGGCGGTCGAACGGCCGGTGTGGATCGCCGCGAGTACCCATGAAGGCGAAGACGAGGTGGTGCTGGCCGCCCACCGGCAATTGCTCGGCAGCCACCCGGATGCGCTGCTGATTCTGGTACCGCGCCACCCCGAGCGTTTCAATTCGGTGTTCGAGCTTTGTCAGCAACAGGGTTTCAATACGGTCCGCCGCTCGACCAGCATGGCGGTCAACGATGATACGTCGGTGCTGCTCGGCGACACCATGGGTGAACTGCTGTTTCTCTATGCGCTGGCGGACAGTGCGTTTGTCGGTGGCAGCCTGGTGCCGAATGGCGGGCATAACCTCTTGGAGCCCGCGGCCTTGGCGAAACCGGTGCTCAGCGGTCCCCATCTGTTCAACTTCCTGGAGATCGCGGCGTTGATGCGCAGTGCCGATGCCTTGCAGGAAGTAGAGGATGCCCAAGGGTTGGCGGTCGCCGTGCAGCGGTTGTTCGAACTGCCAACTGATGCTCAGCGCATGGCAGAGGCAGGGTTGAACGTGATGCGCGCCAACCAGGGCGCCTTGCAGCGGTTGCTCGATGGGTTGGGGCGGTTGATCGACAAAGCCTGAGGCATGCGCCTGTGGCGAGGGAGTTGCTCCCTCGCCACGAAGTGCCTCAAGGGCGGGCTTTCAGCTGTTCCGCCGCGGCCTTGGCCAGGTCCGGTGGCAGGAAGTCCTTGTCCGGGTTGTAGTCGGCCTTGAGGTAGCGCTTGAGGTCTTGCAGATCGCCGGGGCTTAAGGTGCCTGCGGCCTGTTTCAGGCGCAGGTTGTCGAGGATATAGTCGTAGCGGCTGTTGTTATAGTTGCGCACCGAGGTGTACAGCTGACGCTGGGCGTCGAGCACGTCAACGATATTGCGTGTACCCACCTGATAACCGATTTCCGTGGCTTCCACCGCACTCTGGTTGGAGATGATCGACTGGCGGCGCGCCTGCACCTGCTCGACGTCGCTATTGACGGCGCGATGCAGGTCGCGGGTGTTTTCCACCACTTGTCGACGCAGGGATTCGCGTTGCTGTTCGCTCTGTTCCAGCTGTGAATAGGATTGGCGCACCTGGGAGCTGGTCAGCCCGCCGCTGTAGATCGGAATGTTCAACTGCAGGCCGACCGAGGTCTGCGAGACGTCGCCACTGTACGGCTGGCCAAAGGCGCTCGGGTTGCTGAAGCCCAATGCGTCGTTGTCGCCTTTCTTGTACTGCGCCACCGCGTCGACTGTCGGCGCATGGCCGGCCTTGCGCTGCTTGAGGGTTTCTTCGGCCGCGTTCACCGCGTAGTTGCTGGCCAGCAGGTTAAGGTTCTGTTGCGCGGCGGTGTCGACCCAGGCTTTGGCGTCGTTAGGCGCCGGCGGCAGGATCGGCAAGGTGTGGACGATGCCCTGAATCGAGTTGTACTCACGGTTGGTCAGGGTGACCAGCGCTTCGAACGCGTCATCCACCTGGAGCTGGGCCAGGATTCGGTTGGCGCGGGCGGTGTCATAACTGGCTTGCGATTGCAGCACGTCGGTCTTGTCCGACAGGCCCACATCGAAACGCTCGTTGGACTGGTCCAGTTGGCGTTTGAACGCGGCTTCTTCCGCTTTGGTCGACGCCAGGTTGTCCTGGGTGCGCAGTACGTTGAAGTAGTTCTCGGCGGTTTGCAGGATCAGGTTCTGCTCGGTGGCCGACAGTTGCAGCGCCGCCTGTTCATTGACGTCCTTGGCCGCCTGGAATTGGAACCAGCGGTCGGCGCGGAACAATGGCTGGGCCAGTGTGGCCTGGTAGACGTGAGCACTACGGTTGGCGATGGCCGACGGTGCGTCGATGTCGGTGCGCACGTTGGCGATTTCTGCGCCACCCGACAGGTTCGGCAGCAGGCCAGCGCGGGCCTGGGGCACGACTTCCTTTTGCGCGCCGTATTGAGCGCGGGCCGCGGCCAGGTCGGCGTTGTTGTTGACCGCCTCTTGATAGACGCTCACCAGGTCGGTGTTGGTCGCCAGGGATGCTTGCGCTGCCCAGACCATTCCATTGGACGCACATGACACGGCGAGCGCCAGTGAGAGTTTTCGCAGCATGAGGCGATCCCTAGCAGTGATATTACGACGAGAATTCAGGCGCCCAAACTTACGGCGCTAGCATTACAGCGTCAAGGTAACGTGCGGGGTTGTGAGTGCAGTAGTGCATGTTCTTGTTACAAATGCGGCAATTGCGCCATTCATCACGCTGTTTACACAGGGGTTGGCGTTCTTTGCCGGTTGTGTCTAGACTGGCCGGGTTCTTGTCGGGGTGCCTTGCTATGAGGCTGAGATCGAATAATTTCGGATCCCGTTGAACCTGATCAGGTTAGCGCCTGCGTAGGGAACAAGATTTCTCGTCACCCGGCGAGTCCTCTTGTGCTTCGTCCGGGATATTGTTCGACAATCGAACGTTCCTGTGCGTGACGAAGCACAGCACCATTTCTGGTGCGTCCGTGCCTCTCAGGTTCTGCTCCGACAATCCACTGCCTGGATGCTGTCTGGAGAGCCCGTGATGACGATAAAACCAAAAAATGCGACCAACCTCAGTGACTCGGCCAAGGTCGATGAGCAGTCGGTTCAGCCCTTTACCCGCTCGCAAAAGATCTATGTCCAGGGTTCGCGCCCGGACATTCGCGTGCCCATGCGCGAAATCACCCTGGACGTGACCCCCACCGACTTCGGCGGCGAGATCAACGCACCGGTTACCGTGTACGACACGTCCGGCCCGTACACCGATCCCAATGTGGTGATCGACGTGCGCAAAGGCCTGGGCGATGTGCGTTCGGCGTGGATCGACGACCGTGGCGACACAGAGCGACTGCCCGGCCTGAGCTCGAACTTTGGTCAAGAGCGCCTGGCGGATGCCGAGCTGACCAAGCTGCGCTTCGCCCATGTGAACAACCCGCGTCGGGCCAAGGCCGGTGCCAACGTCAGCCAGATGCACTACGCGCGCAAAGGCATCATCACCGCCGAGATGGAATACGTCGCCATCCGCGAGAACATGAAGCTGCAAGAGGCCCGTGCCGCGGGTCTGCTGAAGCAGCAACACGCCGGCCACAGCTTTGGCGCCAGCATTCCGAAAGAGATCACCGCCGAATTCGTTCGCGAGGAAATCGCTCGTGGCCGCGCGATCATCCCGGCCAACATCAACCACGTCGAACTGGAACCGATGATCATCGGCCGTAACTTCCTGGTGAAGATCAACGGCAACATCGGCAACAGCGCACTGGGTTCGTCCATCGAAGAAGAAGTGGCGAAACTGACCTGGGGCATCCGCTGGGGGTCGGACACGGTCATGGACCTGTCCACCGGCAAGCACATTCACGAAACCCGCGAGTGGATCATCCGCAACTCGCCGGTGCCAATCGGTACCGTGCCGATCTACCAGGCGCTGGAGAAGGTCAACGGCGTGGCCGAAGACCTGACCTGGGAGCTGTTCCGCGACACGCTGATCGAACAGGCCGAGCAAGGCGTCGACTACTTCACCATCCACGCCGGCGTGTTGCTGCGTTATGTGCCGATGACCGCCAAGCGCGTGACTGGCATCGTTTCCCGCGGTGGTTCGATCATGGCCAAGTGGTGCCTGGCGCACCACAAAGAAAACTTCCTCTACACCCATTTCGATGAAATCTGCGAAATCATGAAGGCCTACGACGTCAGCTTCTCGCTGGGCGATGGCCTGCGTCCGGGGTCGATTGCCGACGCCAACGACGAAGCGCAGTTCGGTGAGCTGGAAACCCTCGGCGAGCTGACCAAGATCGCCTGGAAGCACGACGTACAGTGCATGATCGAAGGCCCTGGCCACGTGCCGATGCAGTTGATCAAAGAGAACATGGACAAGCAGCTGGAGTGCTGCGACGAGGCGCCGTTCTATACCCTCGGCCCGCTGACCACCGACATCGCTCCGGGTTACGATCACATCACCTCCGGTATCGGTGCGGCGATGATCGGCTGGTTCGGTTGCGCCATGCTCTGCTACGTCACGCCCAAGGAGCACTTGGGCCTGCCGAACAAGGATGACGTGAAGACCGGGATCATCACCTACAAGATTGCCGCGCACGCCGCCGACTTGGCCAAGGGGCATCCGGGGGCGCAGATCCGCGACAACGCCTTGAGCAAGGCGCGATTCGAGTTCCGTTGGGAAGACCAGTTCAACCTGGGCCTGGACCCTGACACCGCGCGTTCGTATCACGACGAAACCCTGCCGAAGGACTCGGCTAAGGTCGCGCATTTCTGCTCCATGTGCGGGCCGAAATTCTGCTCGATGAAGATCACTCAGGAAGTTCGCGAATACGCGGCCAACCAGCGGATCGATACCGTCGACGTGGACGTCGCCCAAGGCCTGGCGGAGCAGGCCGAGCGGTTCAAGAAGGAAGGCAGTCAGCTGTATAAAAAAATCTAAGCCGAAAGCGGCAAGCTACAAGAAGAAGCAGGCATCCATCGATGCTTCAACTTGTAGCTTGCCGCTTAAAGCTTGTCGCTGCCCCATTTCGAGATAACACCCTTGAGCATTCAACCCAGCACGTATTCACCCGACATCGCGGTGCCCACTGACAAACGAGTCTTCGGCGGTCGCGATCTGTTCTCCCTGTGGTTTTCCCTTGGTATCGGCCTGATGGTGCTGCAGACCGGTGCCTTGCTCGCGCCCGGCCTGGGCCTGTCCGGTTCATTGCTGGCGATTTTCCTTGGCACGCTGGTTGGCGTGTTGCTGCTGGCGGCGGTTGGCGTAATTGGCAGCGACACCGGCCTGTCGTCGATGGCCGCGCTCAAACTCAGCCTCGGTACTCGCGGTGCGAGCCTGCCGGCGCTGTTGAACCTGTTGCAGCTGATCGGCTGGGGTTCGTTCGAAATCATCGTCATGCGCGACGCGGCGAGCCTGTTGGGAGCCCGGGCGTTCAGCGAAGGCAGCCTGTGGTCGAACCCGCTGTTGTGGACGCTGTTCTTCGGCGCACTGGCCACGTTGCTGGCAGTCAGTGGTCCGTTGACCTTCGTGCGCAAAGTGCTGCGCAAGTGGGGGATCTGGCTGCTGCTGGCCGCGTGTATCTGGCTGACCTGGAACCTGTTCGCCAAAGCCGACCTGGCTGCGCTATGGGCACAGGCCGGTGACGGTTCGATGCCGTTCGCCGTGGGTTTTGACATCGCCATCGCCATGCCGTTGTCGTGGTTGCCGCTGATCGCCGACTACTCGCGCTTCGGCAAGCGGGCAAAAAACGTCTTCGGCGGCACCGCGCTTGGCTTCTTTATCGGTAACTTCTGGCTGATGAGCCTGGGCGTGGCCTACACCCTGGCCTTTGCGCCGAGCGGCGAAGTCAACGCCTTGCTGCTGGCGCTGGCCGGTGCGGGCCTGGGGATTCCGCTGTTGTTGATCCTGCTCGACGAGTCCGAAAACGCCTTTGCCGACATTCACTCGGCAGCGGTTTCCAGTGGGATTCTGTTGCGCCTGAAAGTCGAACACCTGGCCCTGGCCATCGGGGTGATCTGCACCTTGATCGCCCTGCTGGCACCGCTGGCCCAGTACCAGAACTTCCTGCTGTTGATCGGTTCGGTGTTCGCGCCGCTGTTTGGCGTCGTACTGGTGGATCACTTCATTCTGCGCAAGCGCAGTGCCCAAGTGGCGTCATCGGCCTTGCGCGGGACGAGCCTGCTGGCCTGGCTGGGCGGTGTGAGCACGTATCATCTGCTGGCCAATCTCTACCCTGAAATCGGCGCAACCCTGCCGGCGTTGATACTGGCAGGGCTGCTCCAGCTGCTGCTGGGGCGTGTCGTTACGGACGGGCGGGAACCAGCTCAGGCTTGAGGATCCCACCCAGGCGCGAGTAAGGGATCTTCAGTTCGACGTGGCCCAGCGCGTAAGGCGCAATCGTGGTCACGTCGTACTTGAGCATCACCCCGGCGGTGGTCAAGGCCACATTCTGGGTTTTCTTGAACGGCCAGGCTTTCATGAATTCCGGCTCCTGATCGAGCCGGGTGCTGATCAGCCAGCTGTTATGCGCCACCTGGGCAGCTTTCCAGAATGCCTCTTCCTGTCCGGGCCGCAGCATGTCAGACAGATTCAGGACCTTGTGCTCCTGGCGCGAATAATTGATGAAGCCGCGACCCGGCGTGCCGTGGGCGGTCCCGGTGTCCAGGTAGCTGGACAACTCAATGATCACCAAGCCGTCATGCTGCTCCCGTACCTTGGCTTGCAGGTAGCTGCTGTGGCGTGGGCCGGCGTCACGCAAAAACTGGTCGCGATAGGTGTTGAGCGAGGCTGGCAACGGGGCGTCGGGTGAGGTGCGGGTCATTTGCAGCAAGCGTTTTTCGATGATGCCATCCAGTTGCGGCTCACCCGGAAAGCGCACGGTATCGATGTTCACCAGCGGGCAGTCGGCGGCCGTGCAACCTGGCTTGATGGTTTCGGCGGTGTCGCGCAGGGTTTCCAGCGGTGCCTTGTAGCTTGGCTGGAACAGGCTTTGACAGGCGCCCAGGGTCAGGGCGATACAGGCCACGGAGGCGATTTTCAAAAGTGACATGGGCGTCCTTCATGAATCAGGGGTAGGCAAAAGTTACCGGCTTCGACTGTCAGCGGCGCAGTCAGTTCGCCACTAAGCTCAATAGTGTCAATTAGAGTTGGTTTGCCCCCCTGCCGTCTATCCCGGCGACCTCAAAGGGGCTGCATCAAACGTGACGGGCGCGTTAGGATGGCGCGAAGACTGGGGGCAGCCTCGGACGGATTTTGCAGTAGACGAGGATTGTTATGACTGATTTTGCCAAGGCCACCCCGACCTCCGTAGACGTTGTGCGCACTGAGAGCTGCCATAAGGGCTTCTACCAGCTCGATCGTGTGCACCTGCGTCATGAGCTGTTCGCTGGCGGCATGAGCCGTGAAATCAATCGCGAGCTGTTCGTTCGTCATGATGCCGTGTGCGTGCTGCCTTACGATCCGCAGCGTGATGAGGTGGTGCTGATCGAGCAGTTTCGCGTGGGGGCGCTGGGCAAGACTGACAATCCCTGGTTGATCGAACTGGTCGCCGGTCTGATCGACAAGGACGAACTACCAGAAGAAGTTGCTCACCGCGAAGCGCAGGAGGAAGCTGGGCTTGAGTTCACTGCGCTGTGGCCGATGCTCAACTACTTTCCATCGCCGGGCGGCAGTACCGAATACGTGCATTTGTATCTGGGGCGTTGTGACAGTAGCGAGGCGGGTGGCCTGCACGGGCTGGTAGAGGAGGCAGAAGATATTCGCGTCACGGCCTGGGACTTTGAAGATTCCCTGCAGGCCGTGCGTGATGGGCGGATTTCCAACGCGGCGAGCATTATTGCCTTGCAATGGCTGGCTTTGAACCGCGTTGAAGTGAGGGGGCTATGGTCGTAATCAAACAGCGCGACCGATATCGGGTCGACCTTGTGGGGCTGCAAAGCGCCTGCGAGGCCAACTATGCCCGGTTGCTGCGCTTGCTGCCGGACATGCGCAACCAGCCAGGGGCCCGGCGCATTGCCATGACCCAGGGCGACCAGATGCTGGGTGTGCTGACGCTGGAGGTGTTGCGGGCTTGTCCGTACACCACGACCTTGCGCGTGCGTCAGGAGCACAGCCTGCCGTGGTTGCCGGTGCCGCAGCTGGAAGTCCAGGTCTATCACGATGCGCGCATGGCCGAGGTCATCAGCGCCGAGCATGCGCGGCGCTTTCGGGGCATCTATCCTTACCCCAATGCGTTGATGCACCAACCGGACGAAAAGGCCCAGCTCAACGTCTTCCTTGGCGAATGGCTGAGCCATTGCCTGGCGTGCGGGCACGAATACGAAGTGGTGCGTTAAGCAGCAGATGTGAACTGTGTCCGGTTCACAGGTTTCCTCTTTCACGATTGCCCCAGCATAATTGCCCCCTCCATCCCAATCCCTGTCCACGCCCCGGGAGAACGCCTTGCCGAGCGTATCCACTCTGAATGCCAGTGACCCCGTGCTGTTGGTGCAGCTTTCTGACAGCCACCTGTTTGCCGAAGCTGACGGAACGCTGTTGGGCATGAATACGCGCGACAGCCTGCAGCAGGTCATCGAGCTGGCGTTGGCGCAGCAATCACGGATTGACCTGGTGATTGCCAGCGGTGACCTGTCCCAGGACGGCACCCTGGAGTCGTACCAGCAGTTTCGCCAGATGAGCGGGCAAATCGATGCCCCGGCGCGCTGGATTCCGGGTAATCACGACGAGCCGCACATCATGGCCCAGGCGGCGGTGCAGAGTGCTTTTCTGGAGCCGGTGGTGGACATTGGCAACTGGCGGATTACCTTGCTGGATTCCGCTGTACCGGGGTCGGTGCCCGGTTACTTGCAGGACGAGCAGTTGCAGTTGCTGGCCCGGGCCTTGAGCGAGGCGCCGCAGCGTCATCATCTGGTGTGTTTTCACCATCATCCGGTGTCCATTGGGTGTGCCTGGATGGAGCCGATCGGTTTGCGTAATCCGGAGGCGTTGTTTGCCGTGCTTGATCGTTTTACGCAGGTGCGTGCGGTGTTGTGGGGGCATGTGCATCAGGAAATCGATCAGTTACGCAACGGGGTGCGTTTGATTGCATCGCCGTCGACCTGTATCCAGTTCGAGCCGCGCAGTGAGGATTTCAAGGTCGATACCCTGGCGCCGGGTTATCGGTGGTTGCGGTTGTTGCCGGATGGGGGGCTTGAGACCGGGGTGGAGCGGGTGAGCGGGTTTGAGTTTCAGGTGGATTACGGGTCTAACGGTTACTGAGTGCTTCCTCGGGTCTGATAGTCGATTTGTCTCTTGCTGGTGTACGCCTGTGGGAGCGGGCTTACCCGCGAAGGCTGTCTGGTGGCCGGCCATTCTCTTGCAGGTGCGGTGTACATATCCGTTGCTGCGGTCATGGCGACTTATGGTTTCGCCCGACGGCGACTCACTTTTTTTACAGGCGCCTAAAAAAAGTAAGCAAAAAAACGCTTCGCCCCGAGCGTCCGGCCCCTCGCCTAGGCTCGGGGTTCCTTCGCTCCGGCATCCATCCGGGGGCATTGCCCTCCGGTCTGCTGCGCGACGACCTCCATGCAATGAGTTCGACTGCGTCGAACGGCGCTGCGCGCCAATCCCCGGATGAATACCTGCGCTCAGCCTCCCGAAGGGGCGGGTGGATCAAAAGCCAAAGCCAAAGCAAGATCAAGGGCGGCAGGCGAGCTAACGCTCGGCCTGTTGAGTGGTGGGAGTTGGCTGGTGGCTGGTGGCAGGTGGGAGAGAGGAGAGAGGAGAGAGCGGAGAGAGCGGGGTGGTTTTGTGGTGTGCTGGCTTGCCGGTGCTGACGCTCCGACTGGCGGTTGTTTTCTCCTGGTGATGTCGTGTTCGGCGGGGGGGCGCTTTCATTTTGATCCATGCCAGACCCCCAACCCCGCTCGACTCCCTGTAAACTGCGGCACTTCACCTCACCGTACAGGGTGCTTGCATGTCGGGTTCGATCCTTTATATCCACGGTTTCAATAGCGCTCCTTCGTCGAAAAAGGCCTGTCAGCTGGTGGGTGTGATAGAGCGGCTCGGGCTGGGGGATCGGTTGCGGGTTCCGGCTTTGCATCACCACCCGCGCGAGGCCATCGGTCAGCTGGAGCGGGCGATTGCCGAGCTGGGGCGGCCACTGCTGGTCGGCAGCTCACTCGGCGGCTACTATGCCACTCACCTGGCTGAGCGCCACGGCCTCAAGGCCTTGTTGATCAACCCGGCGGTCAGCCCGCACCGGATGTTCGACGGGTACCTGGGGACACAGAAAAACCTGTATACCGAAGAGACTTGGGAGTTGACCCACGATCATGTGACGGCCCTGGCCGAGCTTGATGTGCCGTGCCTCCAGGATCCGCAGCGGTATCAGGTGTGGTTGCAGACTGGCGACGAAACGCTGGACTACCGCCTCGCCCAGCAGTATTACCGAGCCTGTGCCTTGCGCATCCAGGCCGGCGGCGACCATGGTTTCCAGGGTTTTGCCGGGCGATTGCCGGCGCTGTTGAGTTTTGCCGGCATTGGCGCAGATGTGTACCAGGCGATTGATTTCACGGCACTGTGAATCCTTGCCCCTATTTTCATGAACGACAGACGACGAGACCCCATGGCCACTCCCAGCGCTAGCTCTTATAACGCAGACGCCATCGAAGTCCTCTCGGGCCTCGACCCGGTGCGTAAACGCCCCGGCATGTACACCGACACCAGTCGGCCGAACCACCTCGCCCAGGAAGTCATCGATAACAGTGTCGACGAAGCCTTGGCCGGGCACGCCAAATCGGTGCAGGTCATCCTTCACGCCGACCACTCCCTGGAAGTCAGCGATGACGGCCGCGGCATGCCGGTGGACATCCACCCGGAAGAAGGCGTTTCGGGCGTCGAGCTGATCCTCACCAAGCTCCATGCGGGCGGCAAGTTCTCCAACAAGAACTACCAGTTCTCCGGCGGTTTGCACGGGGTGGGTATTTCGGTGGTCAACGCGTTGTCGACCCAGGTGCGTGTGCGCGTCAAGCGTGACGGCAACGAGTACCAGATGACCTTCGCCGATGGCTACAAAGCCACCGAGCTGGAAGTGATCGGCACCGTTGGCAAGCGCAACACCGGCACCAGCGTGTTTTTCGCGCCGGACCCGAAATACTTCGACTCGCCGAAATTCTCCATCAGCCGCCTCAAGCATGTGCTCAAGGCCAAGGCCGTGTTGTGCCCGGGGTTGCTGGTCAGCTTTGAAGACAAAGGCACCGGCGAAAAGGTCGAGTGGCATTACG
Organism: Pseudomonas sp. Irchel s3a18; assembly: GCF_900187535.1. Classification (NCBI taxonomy): domain Bacteria; kingdom Pseudomonadati; phylum Pseudomonadota; class Gammaproteobacteria; order Pseudomonadales; family Pseudomonadaceae; genus Pseudomonas; species Pseudomonas sp. Irchel s3a18. The sequence goes on from NZ_FYDV01000004.1 coordinate 221,981, forward strand.
AAGACGGCCTGCGCTCCTACCTGGTCGATGCGGTCAGCGAGTTCGAGCGCCTGCCGGATGAGCCGTTCTGCGGCAGCCTGGCCGGTAACAAGGAAGCCGTCGACTGGGCACTGTTGTGGTTGCCGGAAGGCGGCGACAGTGTGCAGGAAAGCTACGTCAACCTGATCCCGACAGCCCAGGGCGGTACCCACGTCAACGGCCTGCGCCAGGGCTTGCTCGATGCCATGCGCGAATTCTGTGAGTTCCGCAGCCTTCTGCCCCGTGGTGTGAAGCTGGCGCCGGAAGACGTCTGGGAGCGCATTGCTTTCGTGCTGTCGATGAAGATGCAGGAACCGCAATTCTCCGGCCAGACCAAGGAGCGCCTGTCGTCCCGTGAAGCGGCGGCGTTTGTCTCGGGTGTGGTCAAGGACGCCTTCAGCCTGTGGCTCAACGCTCACCCCGAGACTGGCATGTTGCTGGCGGAGCTGGCGATCAACAACGCCGGTCGTCGTCTGAAGGCGAGCAAGAAGGTCGAGCGCAAGCGCATTACCCAGGGGCCGGCGTTGCCGGGCAAGCTTGCCGATTGTGCCGGGCAGGACCCGATGCGCTCCGAGCTGTTCCTGGTGGAGGGTGATTCCGCCGGTGGTTCGGCCAAGCAGGCGCGGGACAAGGAGTTCCAGGCGATCCTGCCGTTGCGCGGCAAGATCCTCAACACCTGGGAAGTTGACGGCAGCGAAGTGCTGGCCAGCCAGGAAGTGCACAACATCGCCGTGGCCATCGGTGTCGATCCGGGCGCGGCGGATATGAGCCAGCTGCGCTACGGCAAGATCTGCATCCTCGCCGACGCCGACTCCGACGGTCTGCACATTGCAACCCTGCTCTGCGCCTTGTTCGTCCAGCACTTCCGCCCGTTGGTGGATGCCGGTCACGTCTACGTGGCGATGCCGCCGCTGTACCGTATCGACCTGGGCAAAGAGATTTACTACGCCCTCGATGAAGCCGAACGCGACGGTATTCTTGACCGCCTGGTGGCCGAGAAGAAGCGCGGCAAGCCGCAGGTCACCCGATTCAAGGGCCTGGGCGAGATGAACCCGCCGCAGTTGCGCGAAACCACCATGGACCCGAATACGCGTCGTCTGGTCCAGCTGACACTGGATGATTTCGAGGCCACGTCGGAAATGATGGACATGCTGCTGGCGAAAAAACGCGCCGGCGATCGCAAGTCCTGGCTGGAATCCAAGGGCAACCTGGCCGAGGTTCTGGCTTGATGCGGAGCGGTTTCGCCCTTGCGTTACTGTTCCTGGCCAGCGCGGTGTTCGCGCAGCCGGCGCCTGAACTGACACTGTTGTCCGAGCATGCCGTGCAAGGCATGCGCGGCGGTAACCTGTCGGGACTGGCACAATGTGGTGGCGACCTGTGGACGGTGTCTGATCGCGACGACGAGCAGATCTACCGCCTCGATACCCGCCAGAACGTCTGGCAGGCTGAAGCCGTGCCCATCGATGTGCCGCCGGTACCTGAAAGCGGCTTGCCCTGGGGGCTGAGTTCGCGGGCCTGGGCGGCGTCGTTCATTCGTGGTGGTGATCTGGATTTTGAAGGGATCACCTGCGATCAGGCGGGCAATCGCTACATCGTCAGCGAGTCTCATGCAGCGGTGTTGCAAGTCCCTGTGACGGGGCCTGCCCAGTGGCTGAAAATCTCCCCGAGCATGATCCGCGAAGCGCGGGCCAGCGGGATGTTACTGCGCTTCAATGCGTTGTTCGAAGGCATTGCCGTCGACCCTGAAGGCAGTCAGTTATGGCTGGCGGCCGAGCGGGAACGGCGCGGGCTGCTACGGATCAAGCGCCAGCAATCGGTCTGGGATTGCGACGGAGGGTGCGTGCTGCTGAGTGAGGCGGGTATGCAAATGCAACCGGAGCAGTTCCCCAATGCAAAGCCGGTTCCCCGGGACTTTGCCGACCTGTCGTGGTTCGACGGTAAGCTATTCACGCTGGAGCGCAACGCCTTCGAAATTTGTCGTCGCGATGCAGTGAGTGCCAAGGTCGAGCAATGTTGGTCGTTTGCCGAGCAAGCCTTGCAGGCTCATCGCCGTTATCCACAGGCCTATGGCCTTGCCGAGGCCCTGGTGGTCGACGCCGACGGTGCCTGGGTCGGCATCGACAACAACAACGGAGCTCGCGCCGATGGTGAATTCAGGCCGATTGTCTGGCGCTTTGCCGCGCCGCAAGGCGGCTGGAGCGCCCGGCCATGACTCAGCAGGCTCCGGGCAAGCGCGCCGGTCGAGTACTGCTGGTGCTGGCCTGGTGCGCCGGGCTGTTTCTGGCAACGCGGTTCTTCGGGGCCTGGGAGCAGCGCCTGGAAAACCCCAACACCCAGGTCAGCTCGCAACAGGGTGACGGTTTTATCGAAGTGAAACTGGTCAGCAATGGCCAGGGGCATTTCGTTGCCGATGGCCAGATCAACGGCCAACCGGTGAATTTCATGCTCGATACCGGGGCGACCGATGTGTCGATCCCGTCCAGGCTGGCCGAGCGCCTGAAGCTGGAAAAAGGGGCGCCGGTCACCCTGAGCACGGCCAACGGTCGCAGCCAGGGTTACCGGACCCGCCTTGAACAACTGAAACTGGGCGACATCGTCCTGCACGATGTACGTGCCCTGGTGGCGCCAGGCCTGGGCGGCGAGCAAGTGCTGCTGGGCATGAGCGCCCTGAAACAACTTGAATTTACCCAGCGCGGCGGCACCATGCTGCTGCGCCAGACAACGAATTGATGAGGCCCGCATGAGCGATATCCTTGCAGACAGCTTAGATGGCGTAGAACGCCGATCGCTGGCTGACTTCACCGAAAATGCCTACCTCAACTACTCCATGTACGTGATCATGGACCGGGCCTTGCCGCACATCGGCGACGGCCTGAAACCGGTACAGCGGCGCATCATCTATGCGATGAGCGAGTTGGGGCTGGACGCCGATTCCAAGCACAAGAAATCCGCGCGTACCGTCGGTGACGTGCTCGGCAAGTTTCACCCCCACGGCGACTCGGCCTGCTACGAAGCCATGGTGTTGATGGCCCAGCCATTCAGCTACCGCTACACACTGGTGGACGGTCAGGGTAACTGGGGTGCGCCGGACGATCCGAAATCCTTCGCCGCCATGCGTTACACCGAGGCGCGCCTGTCGCGTTATTCCGAAGTGCTGCTCAGCGAGCTGGGCCAGGGCACCGCGGACTGGGGGCCGAATTTCGACGGTACGCTCGACGAGCCGCTGGTACTGCCGGCACGTTTGCCGAATATCCTGCTCAACGGCACCACCGGCATTGCCGTGGGCATGGCCACCGACGTTCCGCCGCACAACCTGCGGGAAGTCGCGACCGCCTGCGTGCGTTTGCTCGATGAGCCAAAAGCCACGGTCGAACAACTCTGTGAGCACATCCAGGGCCCGGACTATCCGACCGAAGCGGAAATCATCACGCCGCGCGCAGACCTGCTGAAAATCTACGAAACCGGTCGTGGTTCGGTGCGCATGCGCGCCGTTTACCACGTCGAAGACGGCGACATCATCGTCACTGCGCTGCCTCATCAGGTCTCCGGCGCCAAGGTGCTCGAGCAGATTGCCGCCATGATGCAGGCCAAGCCGTCCAAGGCCCCGCAAATCGCCGACTTGCGCGACGAGTCCGATCACGAAAACCCATGCCGGATCGTGATCATCCCGGTCAACAGCCGGGTCGATCACGAAGCGTTGATGCAGCATTTGTTCGCCAGCACCGAGCTTGAGTCCACCTACCGGGTGAACATCAACATCATCGGCCTGGACGGCAAGCCGCAGCTGAAAAACCTGCGCGCGCTGTTGGTCGAGTGGCTGGAGTTCCGGGTTCAGACGGTCCGTCGTCGCCTGCAGTTCCGCCTGGACAAGGTCGAGCGTCGCCTGCACCTGTTGGACGGTTTGTTGATCGCCTACCTCAACCTGGATGAAGTGATCCACATCATCCGTACCGAGGAACACCCGAAAGCCAAGCTGATCGAGCGTTTTGCCCTGAGCGAGATCCAGGCCGACTACATCCTCGATACCCGCTTGCGTCAGTTGGCACGCCTGGAAGAGATGAAGCTGCGCGACGAGCAGGACGAGTTGCTCAAGGAGCAAGCCAAGCTGCAGGCGCTGCTGGGCAGTGAGGCCAAGCTCAAGAAGCTGGTGCGCAGTGAGCTGATCAAGGATGCCGAAACCTATGGCGACGACCGTCGCTCGCCGATTGTCGAGCGCGCCGAAGCCAAGGCGTTGACCGAGCACGATCTGCTGCCGAACGAAAAAGTGACAGTCGTTCTGTCGGAAAAAGGCTGGGTGCGTTCGGCCAAGGGGCACGACATCGACGCCACGGGCCTTTCCTACAAGGCTGGGGATGGTTTCAAGACGGCGGCTGCCGGTCGTTCCAACCAGTTCGCGGTGTTTATCGACTCCACCGGCCGTAGCTACTCGGTGCCGGCCCACACCTTGCCTTCGGCCCGTGGCCAGGGTGAGCCGCTGACCGGTCGCCTGACACCGCCGCCCGGGGCAACCTTCGAATGCGTGCTGATGCCTGAGGACGATGGCCTCTACGTCATTGCCTCCGACGCCGGTTACGGGTTCGTGGTCAAGGGTGAAGACCTGCAAGCCAAGAACAAGGCCGGCAAGGCGCTGTTGAGCCTGCCGAACAACGCCAAGGTGATCCTGCCGCGCCCGGTCGCTGATCGTGAGCAGAACTGGCTGGCCTCGGTGACCACCGAAGGCCGCCTGCTGATTTTCAAAATCAGCGACCTGCCACAGTTGGGCAAGGGCAAAGGCAACAAAATCATTGGTATCTCCGGCGAACGTGTAGCCAGTCGCGAGGAGTACGTCACCGATATCGCGGTGTTGCCGGAAGGTGCGACGCTGGTGTTGCAGGCCGGTAAACGCACGCTGTCGCTGAAGGCCGATGACCTGGAGCACTACAAGGGTGAACGTGGACGTCGAGGCAATAAGCTGCCACGGGGCTTCCAGCGGGTGGATGCGTTGTTGGTAGAAGCTCTGGATTAAGTGCCTTAGGGCGCTCAATCTATGATTTAACGCGTAGATCGGTACTTTCGCGCTGGAGTCGAACGGCATATTCACGGATGATATGGCCTTTCAAGCGCCGGCGTGGTCGAGCGTTCGTCATATTGTTAGAGTATTTTTCACTGTGAGCGGCCGTGTGGCCGCCACCTGGATGGGATGATGACTGTTCTGCGCCTTCCTCTTTTTTTGTTGCTCGCTGGCGTTCTTGGCCTGGCGGGTTGCAGCGTTCACCAGCCGGTGTCGCTGTATCAACTGGACAGCGGCAGCCCTGCTCAGCCTGCGCAAAGCGCCGGCATGGCGGTGTTGCTGGGTCCGGTTCTGATTGCTGATTACCTGCAACGTGAAACCCTGTTGCAGCGTCAAGCCGACGGCAGCCTGCAAGCGTCCACCGATGGTCGTTGGGCGGGCAGCCTGTCTTCTGATATCAATCAGTTGCTGCTGCGGCAAGTGGCCGGTCGCCTGGACAGCCAGCGCGTAGTCCTGGCACCGGCAACGCAGGGCTTTGCCCCCGACGTGCAGGTGCTGCTGTCGATTACGCGCCTGGACTCGGGTGAGTCGCAACCGGCGATTCTCGACGCTCAGTGGCGACTGATCGATCGTCGCGGCCAGGTGCGCGATAACCGTATCGTTCACCTGCAAGAGCAGCATGCCGGTGGTACTGCGGCTCAGGTGCAGGCTCAGGGCGTGTTGTTGCAACGCCTGGCCGAGCAGTTGTCGGTGGCTCTCAAGCCGTTGGCCAACCAGCCGCCGATTGCCGATGCGCCGCGCAGCAAACCTGCGCGGGAAAAACCGACCGCACCGGCTGAGCCGGAGAAGCAGCCGAAGATCCCGATGGCTTCGCCGATCCGCACCGACATGGAAGTGTTCCGCTTCTAAGCTCGATGCTGCAGACAAAGCCCGCCGAGTGCGGGCTTTTTCGTGCCATCAAGCCTGAGCGATCAGGCTCTGTGGCGAGGGAGCAAGCAGCCGTTGAGGATCGAAGCGGTCCTGACAAGGCGATGGTGGTCTTTCAGAAAGTCCTTGGTGGGCTTATCGGGGGCTGCTGCGCCCGAACGCGGACCGACCAGCGGGAGCAAGCTCCCTCGCCACAGACATGTGTTTGCTGCTCTCGTCCCCTTAACGTTTAGGCATGCAAGCTGGTTGGGCGGCGCGCCGCTTACCGGCGAAGGTATCGGGGGCAGGCAGCAAAAAGCCCGCGGATGATCACTCATCGGCGGGCTTTTGTTGTTACCGGTCAGGCTCAGCTTTTGGTGCTGGTCTCGTGCATGCGGGCCAGCTGGCGCTCGAGCATCGAGGGATACGGCTCCATCAAGCGCTCGACGCAGCAGGCACCTTCCGGGCTGGCGATCGGGCGGATCCGTGCGCGTTGGCGGATCAGCACGTCGTCGCTGATCTTGCGCTCCACCAGCAGCAGGTTGCGGCTGTGCTGGGACAGGGCAAGGGCGTCCTGGGCGGTTTCGGTCAGCAACAGGTCGATCTGGCTGAGGCCGAACAGCTCGTCACCCAGGGTCAGGCCCAGCTGCAATTGCAGGGTGATGCCGCTGTCAGCGACCTCGATCTGCAGTTGGTGGCCCAGGGCACGCAGCAACTCACCGCAGCAGATGGCATTGGTCAGGTAGTCGTCGCCGCTGTCCTGAGTGTGGAACAACATCAGCGTGCTGCCGTCGTTCAGGGTGTGCAGCTCGCTTTCATACAGCGAGGCAGCCTGATCCAGGCAGTCGCGGTAGCGATCCAGCAGTTCGGTCAGGCGAGTGCGCGGCAACCGGCGCAGTTGATCCTGAGCGCCCAGTTGCACGGCCAGTACGGCACTGTGCTGTGGCGCGGCTGGAGCAGCAGGCTTGGGCTGCGGCTTGGCGGGTGCAACGGTCGCATCGCTGTCGCGAAGGTCGGCGAACGGGTCTTCTTCGTCCGATTCGTCTTCTTCGGCTTTTACCCGATGCCGTGGTGCGGCTTTCACGCCTGTCACGGGTGCGCTCTCGTCGAAGCTCGGGTCGCGCAGGTTGCGTACTTCAAAACCGGGTTCGGCTTCGTCGGTGTCGTCTTCATCGTCGACGTCAGGCTCGGGCGCCGGTTCTGGCTCCACCGGCTCTGGCGCGAAGCTGCTGTGCAGCTGGCGGGCCAGGTCGCCGATTTCATCCTGGCGCTGAGTGGCCGGGGTGTGTTCGTCGATATCACGCAGCCACACGCGCAGTTGCAGCAGTGGCGTGGAGATGTGCCGGCCCAGACGCAGGCTCAACGCCAGGGACAAGGCCAGCAGGATGGCGCTGAGAATGCCCATGCTTTGCAGGCTGATGGTCATCGGCTGTTCGAACTGATCCATGTCCAGGCTGATGCGCAATTGGCCGGCGGTCACGTCCTGGAAGGTGATCTTGCTCTCGTACATGCCTTGGGCTTCGCCCAGCAAGCCATGCTTGGGACGTTGCCCGGCCTCGGCGAGAATCCGGTTGTCCACGCTATAAATAGCCGCGTGGGCCACCAATGGGTTCTTGGTCAGGTTGTTCAGCAGCACATTGAGGCTGAGGATGTCGTTGGACACCAACAGCTCGGTGGCTGACGTCGCCGTCTGCGTGGTCAGGCTCTGGCCCAGGGCATCGGCCTGCTCGTGCATGGCCTGTTTGAACTGCAGACCCATCACGCAGGCGTAGATCACCAGGGCCAATGCGACCAGGATCACGTTATGGCTGGCAATGCGCAATGCAATCGGTACACGGCGGTGGCGCAGTGCCCGGAAGATCAGCAGAAAGAAGTTGTCGGTTTTGACTGGCGTTGGCCGGTTCACTGAGCTCGGCTCTTTTGTCCGTGAAGTTGAGGCGCAGTATAGCGATAGCCCCCAGACCGGCAAAGCGCTGGCTGTGCCCGATGGTCACTGAATGTGGGTAGAATGCGGTTTTTTTCCACTTGCGGGGGTGCGCCTTGCGCGAAATCGTCCTGATAAACATCACGGGAGTCGACCGTCCGGGTCTGACTACGGCCATTACCGGTGTACTGGCCCAGGGTGGTGTGAACATTCTCGACATCGGCCAGGCGGTGATCCACGACACCTTGTCGTTTGGCATCCTGGTCGATATTCCTGATACCAAACAGGGTTCTTCGGTGCTCAAGGACATCCTGTTCAAGGCATACGAGCTGGATCAGCAGGTGCGTTTCACGCCGGTTTCCGAAGAGGATTACCAGCAATGGGTCGGCGCGCAGGGCAAAAAGCGCCATATCGTGACCTTGCTGACACGCAAAGTGACCGCCGAGCAATTGCAGCGCGTGAGCTCGATCACTGCCAAGTACGGATTGAACATCGACCATATCGATCGTTTGTCCGGGCGCATGCCTCTGGACACCCCGGCCGACAAGGGCAAGGGCTGCATCGAGTTCTCCGTGCGTGGTGAGGCCGCGGATCCGCAAGCCCTGCGTGCCGAATTCCTCAGCGTGGCTCAGGAGTTGAGCGTCGACATCGCCTTCCAGGAAGATTCGCTGTTTCGCCGCAACCGTCGTCTGGCGGTGTTCGACATGGACTCGACGCTGATCGAAGCCGAAGTCATCGACGAACTGGCCAAGGCGGCCGGTGTGGGTGACCAGGTCTCGGAAATCACCGAGCGGGCCATGGCGGGCGAGCTGGATTTCCGTGCCAGCTTCAAAGAACGCCTGGCGTTGCTGCAAGGCCTGGATGTCAGCGTGCTGGACTCGATCGGTGCCTCCCTGCGCCTGACCGAGGGCGCAGAAACCCTGTTCGCCGAACTCAAGCGCCTGGGTTACAAAACCGCGATTCTGTCGGGCGGTTTCACCTACTTCGCCAAGCAACTGCAAGCCAAACTGGGCATCGACTACGTGTTCGCCAACGAACTGGAAGTGGTCGACGGTAAAGTGACGGGCGTGGCGGTCGAACCGATTGTCGATGCCCAGCGCAAGGCCGATCTGCTGCGTGAACTGGCCCACAAGGAAGGTTTGCGCCTGGAGCAGACCATCGCGGTCGGTGACGGTGCCAACGACTTGCCCATGCTGGCGATTGCGGGCCTGGGCGTCGCCTTCCGCGCCAAGCCGCTGGTCAAGCAGTCGGCCAAGCAGGCCATTTCGACCCTGGGGCTGGATGGGGTGCTGTATCTGCTGGGCTTGCGCGATCGCGACGGTCAACTCTGAGGCGAATCGAATGCAAAAAAAACGCCGCTATCAGCGGCGCTTTTTTATGCACAGAGATCAGGCTTTCGGTGAGCCGAGACCCTGGCCCATTGTCACCGGCGAGCCGGCCGCCAGGTCTTCAGCCCACTGGATCTGGTCTGGACCAAACAAGACGACAGCTGTCGAACCCAGCTTGAAGCGACCCAGTTCGGCCCCTTTTTCCAGGTGGATCGGCGCACGGGCGGCTTCGTCGTAGCGGAAAGTTTTCAGCTCGCGCTTGGGTGGCGTCACCAGGCCGGCCCAGACGGTCTCGATGGAGGCGACGATCATCGCACCCACCAATACCACGGCCATTGGGCCGCGTTCGGTGTCGAAAATGCAGGCAACACGCTCATTGCGGGCGAACAGCTCTGGAACGTTTTCAGCGGTGGTCTGGTTGACCGAGAAGATCCGGCCCGGGATGTAGACCATTTCCCGCAGGGTGCCGGCCAGCGGCATGTGCACGCGGTGGTAGTCCTTGGGCGACAGGTAGATGGTCGCGAAATCGCCACCCATGAAGGGCGCGGCATTGGCGGCATCACCGCCGAGCAGTTCCAGTACGCTGAAGCTGTGGCCCTTGGCCTGGAACACCCGACCGTGCTCGATCGGGCCAAGCTGGCTGACCGCGCCGTCTGCCGGGCTGAGGATCGCGCCCGGGGTCTGGTCCAGGGGACGCGCGCCGTCTTTCAAGGCGCGGGTGAAGAACGCGTTGAAGTGTTCGTAGGCGGTCAGGTCTTCGACCAGTGCCTGCGACATGTCCACCTGGTAGCGCTTGGCGAACCACGCGGTGAAGGCATTCTTGAACCAGCGCACGCGGCACTCGGCAATGCAGCCGGCCAGGCGCGACAGCAGGTGATGGGGCAGCAGGTACTGACTGAGGATAAACAAACGCTTTTTCATTGACTGTCCTTAAGAACCTTGAATCTCAACAGGCGTGTCGGGGTGGTTGCCCCATTCACCCCATGAACCGGCGTAGCCCTTGACCCGCGGATAACCGAGCGCCTTGGCCACCAGATAGGTAAAGCCAGAGCGGTGGTGGGTCTGGCAGTGGGTGATCACTTCTTTGTCTTTGCTGATCCCGAGCTGTTCGAGGATTTGCGGCATGTCGGTACGAATGCGCAGGTTGCGCGCCTGATCCATGCCGGCAGTCCATTCGAAGTTGATCGCGCCGGGAATGTGCCCGCCCTTGGCCGCCAGCACTTTCTCGCCAGAGTACTCCAGGGGGCCACGGGCATCCCAGATGGCCAAGTCGGCGGCGCCGAGACGGCTTTGCAGGTACTCACGGGTCGCCGTGGGCTCGTCATGCAAGGTCAGTGGAACCGGGCCACCCACAGGTGGCGGGATCTGGATCGACATGGGCAGACCTTCCGCCAGCCAGGCCGTCAGGCCGCCGTCGACATAGTGGTACTTGCCGTGGCCGATGACATCCAGCAGCCAGATGAAGCGTCCGGCCCAACCGCCGCCTTCATCGTCATACACCACGTAGACCGCATCGGGGTTGTGTCCCAGCTCACCAAACAGCGTTTCGAGTGCTGCCTGCGGGGGCATCAGCCCCGGGGCGGGGGCCTGGCCGAGTTGCGTGCGTTTCGGATCGACAAAGCGCGCGCCGGGAATGTGCCCTTCGGCGTAGCGGGCGGGACTGGTCAAGTCCACCAGAATCAGTTCGCGGGCGTCGAGGCGAGGGAGCAAGTCGCTCGGCTCGATCACCAGCGGCAAGCCAGAGAAGTCAGACATGTGAGGTCTCCAGAGCACAAAAGGGGAGGATTGTAGCGCAACGGCTATTGGCCGCGGTTGCTAAAGCTGTGCAGGGCCTTTTCGATGCACTGCACGGTTTTGCCGAACGCTTGCAGGCTGATGTCCGAAAAGGGCCCTCCGCCCTGATCCGCGACCACCAGCATGATGACCCGGCCATGGTTGGCCAGCGAGCGCAGCAGCAGGTGTTCGCCGCCGAACAACGTGCGCAGGCTGCCCGGCAGCAGGGCCGAGAACTGGGCATGGTTGGCGGGTGTCAGGCGCAATTGTGCCGGCTGGGCCAGCAGTTTTTGCAGGACACTGCTCTGGCTGACTTGCAGGGTCAGGGTCGCGGTTTCCTTGGGCAGGCCAACCATCTGGTGGACGCGCAGACTGGTCTGGCTGCGATCCACCATCAATAGCACGACCCGACGCATGCCACAGGCCGCCAGTGCATCGCGGGCGCAGGTGGTCAGGTGCAAGGCGTTGGTGAAACGGCTGGGTTCATGGAGCAGTTCGGCACATTGCCGGCGCCATTTCACCAGGTCTTCGGCAGACGGCGCGTCAGCTGCACGCAGCCCGCGGTGCAGGCGGCGATCGCCCCAGGGCCAGAGCAGGGCCTCGGCGGGGTGCCAGAGATCTGGCATGGCATGGTGACGGGCACTTTGCGCGGCCTGTTGGTGCAGTTGCTGTTGCAACTCATCCATCGGCATCTGCAGGTAGAGGCTGGTCAGGAACTGCCAGCGCAAGCTGTGGGGACCGTCCCAGGTATGTTGGGCCGACAGCGCCAGGCCGTTGGCCAGTAGCACTGTATTGGCAGGTTGGTTGAGCCAGCGGCGCAGGGTCGGATCGTCGTCCAGGCGATTCTGCTGGCGCAACGGATGGTCCGCGTCACGGGCGATGTGCAGCACCTTCGCCAGTTCCCGTTGTTCGCTCAGCAACAGGCGATAGCCTTGCGCAACCCAGACAGGCAGGCGCCAGACATCTACCAGTGCCTGGCAGAGTTCGAGCAGGCGTACCCCGAACAGTTCTTTCTCGACCTTATGGGCTGGCTCCCCCTTGTGGATAACCCTCAGCTCCCAGTCTTCCAGCAGTTGTGGATAACTGAGCGCCAAAGGCCACAAAGGGGACAGGAACAATAAACTGCCCCAGTGAATGTCCTGCCACAGCCGTGCCAGGCGACTGGCAAAAAAACCGTTGGCCTGCTGGGTGGCGTGCTGGCTGATCAGTTGCAGCTGCCGCAGGGCTGGCGGGATTTGGTTGCCGGGCACTGCAGGCAGGCGGGCGAGCAGTTCTTCCGTGCGTTTGAGGCCCAGGCGAGTGATCGCCACCTCAAGGTTTTCGCAGGGCTCGGTCAGGCTGCCGTGGGTGTGGCGGTTGGCCTCGCGAATGACGCTCAAAGCCAGGGCCGGGCTGTCTTGCATCAGCTCGGCGATGTCGCGCAACGAGCTGCGGTTGTTGCCGATGGCGGTGCAAACGCGATCGTGACTGGCTTGCGGCACGGGCAAGGTCACGCTATCGAGCAGCTTGACCCAGCCTTGGAGTGTGGTCGGTTTCGCAGTTGGAACGTTCGTTTCGTTAGCCATGGTTGGGCGCGATCATCATTGACTTCAAACACGCCCGGAATGGGCCAAATTGGCTTTTCGCCATAACGGGCTACAGTCTGGCGCAGTTTTGCCGATAAGTAGAAGAAGAGATTTTTTACCTTCCGAATATGACCTTGAACCCGACTTAAGTAAGTACCTTCTATCTATGGCTAAAATTATCGGCATCATCGTCGTATTCGCGAGCGTGCTCGGCGGATACGTGCTTTCCCACGGCAAGATTGCCGCCCTGATCCAGCCCTTCGAGGTGATGATCATCGGTGGTGCGGCCTTGGGGGCATTCCTGCAGGCCAACCCCGGCTACATGACCATGCACGTGTTCAAGAAGTCCTTGAGCATGTTCAGCACGCGCTTTACGCACGCCTTCTACCTGGAGGTGCTGGGCCTGATTTACGAGATCCTCAACAAGAGCCGCCGTGAAGGCATGATGGCGATTGAGGGCGATATCGAAGATGCCGCGGCCAGTCCGATTTTTGCCAAGTACCCGACGGTGCTCAAAGATGAGCGCATGACCGCGTTCATCTGCGATTACTTGCGCATCATGTCCTCCGGCAACATGGCTCCCCATGAGCTTGAAGGCCTGTTCGACATGGAGTTGTACAACCTCAAGGAAAGCCTGGAACATCCTTCCCATGCGGTCAACGGTATCGCTGACGCCATGCCCGGCTTCGGTATTGTCGCGGCGGTCCTGGGGATTGTGGTGACCATGGCTTCCCTGGGCGAGGGCGACCAGAAGTCCATCGGTCTGCACGTGGGTGCGGCGCTGGTGGGGACCTTCTTCGGTATTCTCGCGGCCTACGGTTTCTTCGGCCCGCTGGCCCATTCCCTGGCCCATGATGCCAAGGAAGAACTGAACGTCTACGAAGCCATCAAGGCCTCGCTGGTGGCTTCGGCTTCCGGCATGCCGCCATCGCTGGCGGTGGAGTTTGGGCGCAAGGTGCTGTACCCGTCGCACCGTCCGAGCTTCGCCGAGCTGGAACAAGCGGTTCGCGGTCGCTAAGTTATGGAAAATAATCAGCCGATAATCATCAAGCGCGTCAAGCGCATTGCTGGCGGGCATCACGGGGGCGCCTGGAAAATCGCCTTCGCTGACTTCGCGACGGCGATGATGGCGTTCTTCCTGGTGCTGTGGCTGTTATCCACGGCCACGCCCGAGCAGAAGATCGCCATTGCCGGTTACTTCAAGGACCCGATCGGCTTCTCGGAAAGCGGCACGCCTTACATTATCGATCTGGGGGGCTCGCCGGAGCTGGCACCGGACAAGACCCTCAGCCCGGAGGTCAAGTCCCAGCCGCAGCCGGACAAGGTGACCATCGATACCGAGCAGGTTGAAGGCATGGCCGAGCAGGTCGAGCACGAGCGGCTCGAGTTGTTGCTGCAAGAGTTGCAGAACAAGGTCGAAGAGAACCCGCAACTGCAGAAGTTCAAGGACCAGATCCTGTTTGAAATCACCCCGGACGGTTTGCGGATCCAGATCATCGATTCGGAAAACCGGCCGATGTTCGACTCCGGCAGTGCGCGCCTGAAGCCGTACTTCGAAGACATTCTGCTGGCCATGGCTGACACCATCAAAGCGGTGCCGAACAAGATCAGCATCAGTGGCCATACCGATGCCAAGCCATATGCGGGCGCCGGTGATTTCGGCAACTGGGAGCTGTCGGCCAACCGTGCCAACGCTGCACGCCGTGCCTTGGTGGCCGGTAGCTATCCCGAGCAGCAAGTGGCGCGAGTGGTGGGGTATGCCTCCTCGGCTCTGTTTGACCGCAAGAACCCGTTCAACCCGGTCAACCGGCGTATCGACATCGTGGTGCTGACCAAGAAGGCCCAGCGCGCCATCGAAGGTGAGCAAGGCGCCGAGCCGGCGCCGACTTCTGGACAGGGCGCACCAGGGGAAGTACCTGCCACGCCGGTCGACCCAAACGCGTTGCCGGCGGACAAGCAACCGCTGCCGGCCCATGAGTTGCGGGAGCGTTTGAACCTGTTTGACGACCCGCTGCCGAAGCCAACTGAAGCCCCCAAGCAGTGATCAATGAAAAAGCCGACAGCGATGTCGGCTTTTTCATGGGCGGCGTTTGCCTTAAAAACCGCGCCGGATCCGGACCTGCGTTCGGTAAGACAGCAGTTCGCGTTGGTTTTCTTGTAAGGGGGGTGTTGAGTTAATACGCCTGGCTCTGGGTGCAAGGCGGGCAGAGCAGTCCGCGCCCTTGCCGGGTGGCAGGGGCGTGGACGGTCTGTTTAATAGCTGGTTTCGGGCAGGCTGGCGATGATCGAGCGGTAGCTGTTCATGCGCTGCTGCTGCACGCGGCCGTCTTCCAGTGCCTTGAGCAGGGCGCAACCCGGTTCACGGTCGTGCTTGCAGTCGCGGAAGCGGCAGGTGCCGATCAAGTCGTTGAACTCGATGAAACCGGCTTCGACGTCGGCACGGCTGACGTGGCCCAAGCCAAACTCACGGATGCCCGGGGAGTCGATCAGCTCACCGCCACCGGGGAAGTGGAACAACCGTGCGGTGGTGGTGGTGTGAGTGCCCTGGCCGGACAGTTCGGACAGCGGGCCGACACGGGTATCGACTTCCGGCAGCAGGCTGTTGACCAGCGACGACTTGCCGACACCAGACTGGCCGACGAAAACGCTGATGCGCCCGTCCAGCTGCTTCTGCAGGGTTTCCATACCATTGCCATGGTGCGCCGAGACTTCCAGCACGGGGTAGCCCAGTGTGCGATAGACCGCCAGCAGCGCATTGAGCGCCGGGGCGTTCTGCTCGTCGATCAGGTCGAACTTGTTGAGCAACAGCAATGGGCGAATGCCGGCGTGTTCGGCGGCCACCAGGTAGCGGTCAATCAGGTTTGCGTGCGGCTCGGGCAGTGGCGCGAAGACGATCACGATCATGTCGACGTTGGCCGCTACCGGCTTCAGTTGGCCACGGCTGTCCGGGCGACACAGTTCGGTGTTGCGCGGCAGTTGCGCGACGATCACCCCAATGCCCTGGTTGCCGGCACGCCAGACCACCTGGTCGCCGGTCACCAGCGCAGGCAGGTTGGCGCGCAAGTGGCAGCGGAACACCTGGCCGGCCAGTTCGCCCTCGCAGGCCTCGACCTCGACCTGTACGCCGAAGTGGGCGATTACCAGGCCCGTCTGCTCAGGGCCCAGGTCACCACCTTCCAGCGCTTGTACGGCGGAGGATTCGCGTTTGGCGGCGCGGGCAGCGCGCTCGCCTTGAATCTTTTCGATGCGCCAGTTTTGACGACGATTGAGTTGGCGTTTGGCCATGGGTGTTCCGTGTTGATAATGCAGCGATTAGGTAAAACGGCCGCGAGTTTAGCACGCCCGCGTACGTGCCTAGGCTAAACTGCGCAACACTGCTTAGGAGCCGACACATGCAAAACCCACAGAATCTGATCTGGATCGACCTGGAAATGACCGGTCTGAACCCGGACACCGACGTCATCATTGAAATGGCCACCATTGTCACTGACAGCAATCTCAATACCCTGGCCGAAGGCCCGGTGATTGCCATTCACCACAGCGACGAGATCCTGGCCGGCATGGACGAGTGGAACACCCGTCAACACGGCGGTTCCGGCCTGACCCAGCGGGTGCGCGACAGCCGTATCAGTATGGCCGAAGCCGAAGCCCAGACCCTGGCGTTCCTGGAGCTATGGGTACCCAAGGGCAAGTCGCCGATCTGCGGCAACAGCATTTGCCAGGACCGTCGCTTCCTCTATACCCACATGAAGTCCCTGGAAAGCTACTTCCACTACCGCAACCTGGACGTCTCGACCCTCAAGGAGCTGGCCGCACGCTGGGCGCCAGAGGTACGTGACAGCTTCAAGAAGGGTAGCACCCACCTGGCGCTGGACGACATCCGCGAGTCGATCGCCGAGTTGCAGCATTACCGCCAGCACTTCATCAAGGCTTGATGCGGCGTAAAGGGGTATCTGTGGGCGGAGGAGCTTTTTGTGGCGAGGGAGCTTGCTCCCGCCGGCCGGTCCGCGTTCGGGCGTAGCAGCCGTAAACCCGGCTGCTATGGTCTATCAGGCAATCGGGGTTGGGTGCGCTTCGCACTCCAGCGCGAGCTTGCGCCATCGCCACAGTTTTGCATTCGCCCTTCGCCCTCTTTTGGTACCTCGACGATCTGAGTAGACTGCGCGCCTTCTTGCAAGGACCGCCGCCATGTTGCTGATGCTCTACCTGATTGCCATTACTGCTGAAGCCATGACCGGCGCGTTGTCTGCCGGTCGTCGTGGCATGGACTGGTTTGGTGTGGTGTTGATCGCCTGTGTCACGGCGCTGGGTGGCGGGTCGGTGCGTGATGTGCTGCTCGGGCATTACCCGCTGACATGGGTCAAGCACCCGGAATATCTGGTGCTGACGTCAGTCGCGGCGATGTTCACAGTGTTCGCGGCACGCTGGATGCGTCATCTGCGTTCAATGTTCCTGGTGCTCGATGCGGTGGGGCTGGTGGCCTTTACCCTGATCGGTTGCATGACAGCGCTGGAAATGGGCCACGGTATGTTGGTGGCGTCCGTCAGCGGCGTTATCACCGGGGTGTTCGGCGGCATCCTGCGCGATATCTTCTGCAACGACATTCCGCTGATCTTCCGCCGCGAGCTCTACGCCAGCGTCTCGTTCGCGGCCGCCTGGTGCTACATGTTTTGCCTGTACCTGCAATTACCTGGGGAGCAGGCGATCCTGATCACCTTGTTCGGCGGTGTCCTGCTGCGACTGTTGGCGATCCGCTTTCATTGGGAAATGCCCAAGTTCGTCTATAACGACGAGCATTAACGACTGGCATGTTGCCTGAGTGCCCAGGCCACGTGTTCGCGAACCAGCTCTGACGGATGCTCGGCCCGCGCTTTCAAGGCTTCCAGCACCACAATGCTCGATGGCGCGTTGCCCAGGCCCACCGCCAGGTTGCGCAGCCAGCGTTCATAACCGGCGCGACGCAGGGGGGAGCCTTCGGTGCTGCTCAGGAACTTGTCTTCGTCCCACATGAACAGTTCGGCCAGTTCGGCATTGTCCAGGTTGTGGCGGGGTTTGAAGTCGCTCTCGCCGGAGGGGCGAGCGAAGCGGTTCCACGGGCAGACGATCTGGCAATCATCACAGCCGAACACCCGATTGCCGATCAACGGTCGCAGGTCCTCGGGGATGGAACCTTTGAATTCGATGGTCAGGTAGGAAATGCAGCGCCGGGCATCCAGTACATAGGGGCCGACGAACGCGTTGGTAGGGCAGATGTCCAGGCACGCCGTGCAGCGCCCGCAATGTTCGGTGCTGTGGGGCGGGTCCACGGGCAAGGGCAGGTCGACGAACAGTTCGCTCAGAAAAAAGTAACTGCCGGCCTTGCGGTTCAGCACCAGGGTATTTTTGCCGATCCAGCCAAGGCCTGCCTGCTCGGCGATGGCTTTTTCCAGGACCGGGGCGCTGTCGACGAACGCACGGTAGCCGAACGGACCGATGACTTGCTGAATCTTCTCCGCCAGTTGCTGCACGCGCTTGCGGATCAGCTTGTGGTAGTCGCGGCCCAGGGCGTAGCGCGAGATGTAGGCTTTTTCCGGTTGGGCCAGCATCTGGGCCATCCGGGTGTCACCCGGCAGGTAGTCCATGCGCAGCGACACCACGCGCAAGGTGCCGGGCACCAGTTCGTCGGGGTGTGAGCGCTTGCTGCCGTGGGCGCCCATGTAGTCCATTTCACCGTGGTAGCCCGCTTCGAGCCAGCGCGCCAGGTGCTGCTCATGCTCAGCCAGGTCCAGGCCGCTAATGCCGACTTGTTGAAAGCCCAGCTCGCGGCCCCAGTCCTTGATCGATTGGGCGAGAGCGGGCAGGTCTGTGGTAATTGCAGGCATGAGACAAGAGAAACCGGAGCTGAGGTGCGTATAATTCTGCCAGACATCGGAGCCCGAAGACGCATGCCGCAGACAAAACACGATTTACCCGACGTTCAGTCACTGGATCCAGCCTGTTTAACGACGCTCTTGGCACGTTCGCCGAGCGCCCATAAAGGCCGGTTCGGTCACGTGCTATTGATTGGCGGTGACCGGGGGTTGGGCGGTGCGATCCTGCTCAGCGCCCAAAGCGCCTTGCGCAGCGGTGCCGGGCTGGTCTCGGTCGCCACCCGCAGCGAACATGTGCCGGCGGCGTTGGCTCGCTTGCCCGAGGTCATGGCCGTGGGGGCTTCATCGGCCAACCAGTTGATGGGGCTGTTGGGCCAGGCTTCGGTGCTGGTGGTTGGTCCGGGGCTGGGGCAGAACGCCTGGGGTCGCAGTTTGCTGTCGGCGGCGGCCAATTCGCCGTTGCCCCAAGTCTGGGATGCCGACGCACTGAACCTGTTGGCGCTGGGGGGCGTGAGCCTGCCCAAGGATTGCGTGATCACTCCGCATCCAGGGGAAGCTGCGCGTCTTTTGGGGATTTCGACAGCTGAGGTTCAGGCGGATCGCCTTACCGTGGCGCGCGCGCTGAGCACGCAATTCAAGGCAGTCGTGGTTTTGAAAGGCGTGGGCAGTCTGATCGCCAGTCCCGATGGTCGAGTGTTTCGCTGTGATCGCGGGCATCCGGCCATGGCCAGTGCCGGCTTGGGTGATGTATTGGCTGGCGTGGTGGGTGCATTGCTGGCCCAGGGAATGGACGCCTTCGAAGCGGCCGCGCTGGCCGTCTGGCTGCATGCCGTCGCGGGTGAGGAACAAGGCAAAATGGGCCGGGGGCTGGCGGCCAGTGATTTAATTCCCACCATTCGTCAGTTGCTGGAGGAGCAAGCACCGTGTCTGAAGTAACCCTGTACCTGGCCAATGAAGACGCGATGGTCGCGCTGGGCACCCGTCTCGCTGAAGTGACCCGAGGGCACGGCATCCTTTTTCTGGAGGGGGACCTGGGGGCAGGTAAAACCACCTTGTCGCGGGGCATTATCCGGGGGTTGGGGCATGCTGGCTCGGTGAAAAGCCCGACGTTCACCCTGGTTGAGCCTTATGAGATTGGCGATGTTCGCGCCTTCCACTTCGACCTGTATCGATTGGTCGACCCTGAAGAGCTGGAGTACCTGGGCATCCGCGACTACCTCGAAGACGATGCGCTGTGCCTGATCGAATGGCCCTGCAAGGGTGCAGGCTTTTTGCCAAAGCCTGACCTGACCATTACCATTAGCCCGCATGGCAGCGGACGTTCGCTGAGATTATTGCCCCAAGGCGCGCGTGGCGAGTCGTGGTGTGCCGCTTTGGCATTGGAATTCAAATAGATGATGGGGTTAGGTATGCGCTTTCGCGCGTTGGTTGCTGTCGTAGGAATGCTGCTTACGGCACTGGCCGTCGACGCCGTGGCTGCGACAAAGGTGAACAGCGTTCGCCTGTGGCGGGCGCCGGACAACACGCGACTGGTGTTCGACCTGTCTGGCACGGTTCAGCACAGCGTCTTTACCCTGACGGCCCCTGATCGCCTGGTGATCGACATCAATGGCGCAACGCTGGGTGCGCCGCTGAACGTCGCCACCGCCAATACGCCGATCACCGCCATGCGTTCGGCGCAGCGCACGCCGACCGACCTGCGGGTGGTCATCGACCTGAAAAAGGCCGTGACCCCGAAGAGCTTCGTGCTCCCGCCGAACGCGCAGTACGGCAACCGACTGGTGGTCGATCTCTTCGATAACCCGTCCGATGCCGCGCCTGCGCCAGTGTCGACGCCTGCCCCGCGCGTTGCCACTGCCCCTGCGGTGCCGGTGACTCCGACTGAGCCGGCGATCAAGCTGCCGCCGGCCCCGGCGGGCAAACGCGACATTATCGTGGTCATCGATGCCGGTCACGGCGGCGAAGACCCGGGGGCCTCCGGGTCCCGTGGCCAGCGCGAGAAAGACGTGGTGCTGGCGATCGCGCGCGAGTTGCAGCGCCAGGTCAACGGCATGAAAGGCTTCCGTGCCGAACTGACCCGGACCGGTGACTACTTCATCCCGCTGCGCGGCCGGACTGAGATCGCCCGCAAGAAGGGCGCCGACTTGTTTGTCTCCATTCACGCCGATGCCGCGCCTTCGAAGGCGGCCTTTGGTGCCTCGGTGTTTGCACTGTCCGATCGTGGCGCTACCTCCGAGACCGCGCGGTGGCTGGCCGACAGCGAAAACCGTTCCGATCTGATCGGTGGTGCCGGCAACGTCAGCCTCGATGACAAGGACCGCATGCTCGCCGGTGTATTGCTCGATCTGTCGATGACCGCTTCGCTGACCTCCAGCCTGAACGTCGGGCAAAAGGTCCTGAGCAATATTGGCCGGGTCACGCCGTTGCACAAGCAGCGCGTCGAGCAAGCCGGGTTCATGGTGCTGAAATCGCCGGACATTCCATCGATCCTGGTGGAAACCGGGTTCATCTCCAACGCCAACGAGGCCTCGAAACTGGCTGCGGCGAGCCACCAGCAAGCGCTGGCGCGCTCCATCAGCAGCGGCGTGCGGCAGTTCTTCCAGCAAAACCCGCCACCGGGCACCTACATTGCCTGGCTGCGTGATTCCGGCAAGATCGCCCAAGGGCCTCGCGATCATACCGTGCGCCCGGGTGAAACCCTGGCCATGATTTCGGTGCGCTACCAGGTATCGGCAGCGTCGCTGCGCAGTGCCAACGGGCTGAAGACCGATGAGCTGAAAATCGGCCAGCACCTGAATATTCCGGGTACCGACCTGGCGGCCAAGGAATGAACGACATCGTGAACAACTCGGCGCGTATCGAGCTGCTCAGCCCGCGCCTGGCGAACCAGATTGCCGCCGGTGAAGTGGTTGAGCGCCCGGCGTCGGTGATCAAGGAGTTGCTGGAAAACAGCCTCGACTCCGGCGCCCGGCGCATCGACGTCGATGTCGAGCAGGGCGGCGTCAAGTTGCTCCGGGTTCGCGACGATGGCAGTGGCATCCCGGCCGATGACTTGCCCCTGGCCCTGGCCCGTCACGCCACCAGCAAGATCCGCAACCTGGAAGACCTCGAGCAGGTCATGAGCCTGGGGTTTCGTGGTGAGGCCCTGGCTTCCATCAGTTCCGTGGCGCGCCTGACCCTGACTTCCCGCACCCGTGACGCCGATCAGGCCTGGCAGGTTGAAACCGAAGGCCGCGACATGGCGCCCCGGGTACAGCCGGCGGCGCACCCGGTGGGTACGTCGGTGGAAGTGCGCGACCTGTTTTTCAATACCCCGGCGCGCCGCAAGTTTCTCAAGACCGAAAAAACCGAATTCGATCACCTGCAAGAAGTGATCAAGCGCCTGGCGTTGGCGCGTTTTGATGTGGCCTTTCACCTGCGCCACAACGGCAAGACCATTCTCAGCCTGCACGAAGCCCATGATGACGCAGCGCGTGCACGACGTGTGGCAGCGATCTGCGGCTCAGGTTTCCTTGAGCAGGCGTTGCCAATCGAAATCGAGCGTAATGGCCTGCATCTGTGGGGCTGGGTCGGGCTGCCGACGTTCAACCGCAGCCAGGCAGATCTCCAGTACTTCTTCGTTAACGGTCGTGCCGTGCGCGACAAACTGGTGGCCCACGCGGTGCGCCAGGCTTATCGCGACGTGCTGTTCAACGGGCGTCACCCGACTTTTGCGCTGTTTTTTGAAGTTGACCCGGCTGCGGTCGACGTGAACGTGCACCCGACCAAGCACGAAGTGCGCTTTCGCGACGGGCGTATGGTTCACGATTTCCTCTACGGGACCTTGCACCGCGCCTTGGGTGATGTGCGCCCGGAAGACCAGTTGGCCGCGCCGGCGGCAGTGACCACCATGGTCCGCCCGACCGGTATCGAGGCGGGGGAGTTCGGCCCGCAAGGCGAAATGCGCCTGGCCGCCAATGCGCTGCTAGAGCAGCCGCAGGGCGCGCCGACGTTCAATGCGCCAGGATCGGGCGCGGGTGCCGGTTATCAGTACCAGTACTCGCCACGTGCGCAATCACCGGGTGTGCCGGTGGCTGAAGCCCAGGCCGCCTATCGCGAATTCTTTGCACCCTTGCCCGAAGCCAATGCGACGGCGCTGCCGGACGGTCAGGGTGATGTCCCACCGTTGGGCTATGCCCTGGCGCAGCTCAAGGGTATCTACATTCTGTCGGAGAACGCCCAAGGGCTGGTGCTGGTGGACATGCATGCCGCCCATGAGCGCATCATGTACGAACGCCTGAAGGTGGCGATGGCCAGCGAAGGTCTGAGCGGTCAGCCGTTGCTGGTGCCGGAATCGCTTGCCGTCAGTCAGCGTGAGGCCGACTGCGCCGAAGAGCATGGCAGCTGGTTCCAGCGCCTGGGCTTCGAGTTGCAGCGCCTGGGCCCGGAAACCCTGGCGATTCGCCAGATTCCGGCCTTGCTCAAGCAGGCCGAGGCCAATCGCCTGGTTCAGGATGTACTGGCGGACCTGATGGAATATGGCACCAGCGATCGGATTCAGGCTCATCTGAACGAATTGTTGGGCACCATGGCCTGCCATGGCGCCATTCGCGCCAATCGGCGCCTGGCTTTGCCGGAAATGAACGGCCTGCTGCGGGACATGGAAAACACCGAGCGCAGCGGTCAATGCAACCATGGCCGACCGACCTGGACCCAATTGGGCCTGGACGATCTGGACAAACTGTTCTTGCGCGGTCGTTGATGAACCAGCTTCCTCCAGCGATTTTCCTGATGGGCCCGACCGCTGCGGGCAAGACCGATCTGGCCATCGAGCTGACCAAGGTCCTGCCGTGCGAGCTGATCAGTGTCGATTCGGCGCTGGTGTATCGCGGCATGGACATCGGCACTGCCAAGCCTTCGAAAGAACTGTTGGCCGAATTTCCCCATCGCCTGATCGATATTTTGGATCCGGTGGAGGCCTATTCGGCGGCTGATTTTCGTCGAGATGCCCTGGAGGCCATGGCGGAAATCACCGCGCGCGGCAAGATCCCGCTGCTGGTCGGCGGCACCATGCTCTATTACAAGGCGCTGGTCGAAGGGTTGGCGGATATGCCGGCGGCTGATCCGCAGGTCCGCGCAGAGATCGAAGAAGAAGCGACACGCCTTGGCTGGCAAGCCCTGCATGATCAATTGGCGGTGATCGACCCGGTGTCGGCGGCGCGCATTCACCCCAATGATCCCCAGCGGCTCAGTCGGGCGCTGGAAGTTTATCGGGTCAGCGGCCAGAGCATGACCGAGCTTCGTGCGCGACAATCTGCGCAAAGTACTGAAGCAGGCGCTTCGGGTCGCCCACAATTGCCCTATACTGTTGCAAACTTGGCGATTGCCCCGGCAAATCGTCAGGTACTGCACGAGCGTATTAAACAAAGATTCACACAAATGTTGGAACAGGGATTCATTGACGAGGTCGTAGCCCTGCGTAAAAGAAGTGACCTGCACTCGGGGTTGCCGTCTATACGCGCTGTGGGCTACCGACAAGTCTGGGATTACCTGGATGGCAAGCTGACGTCAGCCGAGATGCAGGAGCGTGGGATCATTGCCACGCGCCAATTGGCGAAGCGCCAGTTCACCTGGTTGCGCAGTTGGGCTGACCTGCACTGGCTGGATAGCCTGGATTGCGACAATCTGCCACGCGCCTTGAAATACCTGGGAACGGCCTCCATATTGAGCTGAGTCCTTGCAATTGCCGTCTATCCTTGGGGGTGTGACGGCTCAAGCCATCTGTTTACCTATTTTTTATTATTGAATCCTTAAAGGAGTGCGGCACATGTCAAAAGGGCATTCGCTACAAGACCCTTACTTGAATACTTTGCGTAAAGAGAAGGTGGGGGTTTCCATCTATCTGGTCAACGGGATCAAACTGCAAGGCACGATCGAGTCCTTCGACCAGTTCGTCATCCTGCTGAAAAACACCGTCAGCCAGATGGTTTACAAGCACGCTATCTCTACAGTGGTACCGGTTCGTCCAATTCGTCTGCCAAGCGCAACCGAATCCGAACAGGGTGACGCTGAGCCAGGTAACGCCTGATAGGAGTCTCCTTTGTTCTTTGAGCGCCACGGTGGTGGTGAACGGGCCATTCTCGTTCACTTGGATGGTCAGGACCCTGAGGCGCGCGAAGATCCGCAGGAGTTTCAGGAGTTGGCAATTTCGGCCGGCGCCGAGACCGTCGCGTTTGTTAACGTGCCGCGTCATCGGCCATCCGCCAAATACCTGATTGGCAGCGGCAAGGTCGAGGAGTTGCGCGACCAAGTCAAAGCCGAGCAGGTCGATCTGGTGATTTTCAATCACACCCTCACGCCTAGTCAGGAGCGTAACCTCGAACGTGTTTTCGAGTGTCGCGTGATTGACCGTACGGGACTGATCCTCGATATCTTCGCCCAACGCGCCCGCACCCATGAAGGCAAGCTCCAGGTCGAACTGGCCCAGCTTGATCACTTGAGTACGCGGCTGGTTCGCGGCTGGACTCACCTTGAACGGCAGAAGGGTGGTATCGGTCTGCGCGGCCCAGGTGAAACCCAGTTGGAAACCGACCGGCGTCTTCTGCGGGTTCGCGTGCGGCAGATCAAAGGCCGCCTGGAAAAGGTTCGCAGCCAGCGTGAGCAGGCTCGTCGCGGCCGCAAGCGTGCGGATATCCCCTCGGTGTCACTGGTTGGCTATACCAACGCCGGCAAATCGACGTTGTTCAACTCGGTGACCCAGTCCGACGTTTTCGCCGCCGACCAACTGTTCGCCACCCTCGACCCGACTTTGCGCCGGCTTGAGCTCAACGACCTTGGTCCGATTGTGCTGGCCGACACCGTGGGTTTCATTCGTCACTTGCCGCACAAGCTGGTTGAGGCATTTCGGGCTACGCTCGAAGAGTCGAGCAACTCGGACTTGCTGCTGCACGTGATCGACGCCCATGAACCTGAGCGCATGGCGCAGGTTGAACAGGTGATGGTGGTGCTGGGCGAGATCGGTGCGCAAGACTTGCCGATCCTGGAGGTATACAACAAACTCGATTTGCTCGAGGGCGTAGAGCCGCAGATCCAGCGCGATGCCGATGGCAAGCCGCAACGGGTCTGGTTGTCGGCGCGCGATGGCCAGGGTCTGGACCTGCTCAAGCAGGCAATCGCGGAACTGCTCGGCGATGATTTGTTCGTCGGCACCTTGCGCTTGCCACAGCGTTTTGCTCGACTGCGTGCACAGTTCTTCGAACTGGGCGCGGTACAGAAAGAAGAACACGACGAAGAAGGCATCAGTTTGCTGGCTGTTCGTTTGCCACGGGTCGAGCTCAATCGACTGGTGAGTCGCGAAGGTTTGCAGCCGCTGGAATTCATCGAGCAACACACTTTGCAATAAAAGCCTGAAAAAGCGGTTGTGCCGCGGTGGCAGGCATTCTGTAGCATTGGTCGGCGCGCCGTGGGTGCGTCTTTGCTTTATCAGATGGAGAGCGCTATGGCTTGGAATGAGCCGGGTGGCAACTCGAATAATCAGGATCCTTGGGGTGGTAAGCGCCGCAATAATGGCGACCGCAAGGGGCCACCGGATCTCGACGAGGCCTTCCGAAAGCTGCAGGAAAGCCTGAACGGGTTGTTCGGTAGTGGTAAAAAACGCAGTGACGACGGCGGTGGTTCGAGCAAGGGCGGCGGTTACGGCCTGCTCGGCATCGGCCTCGTGGTGCTGGCGGCCGTCTGGCTGTACAGCGCGGTCTACGTCGTCGACGAGCAGGAGCAGGCTGTGGTGCTGCGCTTCGGCAAGTACTACGAGACTGTCGGCCCGGGCCTGAACATTTACTTCCCGCCGATCGATAAAAAGTACATGGAAAACGTCACGCGTGAGCGTGCGTACACCAAGCAGGGTCAAATGCTGACTGAAGACGAAAACATCGTCGAAGTGCCGCTGACCGTGCAGTACAAGATCAGCAACCTGCAGGATTTCGTGCTGAACGTCGATCAGCCGGAAATCAGCCTGCAGCACGCGACCGAAAGTGCCTTGCGCCATGTGGTGGGTTCCACCGCGATGGACCAGGTGCTGACCGAAGGTCGTGAACTGATGGCCAGCGAGATCAAGGAGCGTCTGCAACGCTTCATGGATACCTATCGCACCGGTATCACCGTGACCCAGGTCAACGTACAGAGCGCAGCCGCACCGCGTGAAGTCCAGGAAGCCTTCGACGATGTGATCCGCGCTCGTGAAGATGAGCAGCGTTCGCGCAACCAGGCTGAAACCTACGCCAACGGTGTTGTACCGGAAGCTCGTGGTCAGGCCCAGCGCCTCATTGAAGATGCCAACGGTTACCGCGACGAAACGGTCTCACGCGCCAAGGGTGAGGCTGATCGCTTTACCAAACTGGTTGCCGAGTACCGCAAGGCTCCTGAAGTCACGCGTCAGCGTCTGTACCTGGACACCATGCAGGAAGTCTTCAGCAACACCAGCAAGGTTCTCGTGACCGGCAACAAGGACGGCCAGAGCAATCTGCTGTACTTGCCGCTGGACAAGATGATCGACAGTGGTCGCACCACTATCGCTCCGGCGACCAGTGCTGCAGCCAGCAGCAATGAAGCGAATACGCGTGCGGCAGCAGATCTGCAGCAACCGGCACGTACCAGGGAGAGTCGCTGATGAGCAATAAATCGCTGATCGCCCTTATTGTCGGCGTCGTCGTGGCGATCGCTGCCTGGAACTGCTTCTACATCGTGGCTCAGACCGAGCGTGCGGTGCTGCTGCAGTTCGGTCGCGTGGTTCAGACTGATGTTCAGCCAGGCCTGCATGTGAAAGTGCCTTACGTTAACCAGGTGCGTAAATTTGACGCACGCCTGATGACGCTGGATGCGCCGACACAACGTTTCCTGACGCTGGAAAAGAAAGCGGTCATGGTGGATGCCTACGCCAAGTGGCGCGTGAAAGATGCCGAGCGCTTCTACACCGCGACCTCCGGCCTCAAGCAGATTGCTGACGAGCGCTTGTCGCGTCGTCTGGAATCGGGCCTGCGTGACCAGTTTGGTAAACGCACCCTGCATGAGGTGGTTTCCGGTGAGCGTGATGCGCTGATGGCGGATATCACGGCTTCGCTGAACAAGATGGCGGAAAAAGAGCTGGGCATCGAAGTGGTCGATGTTCGGGTCAAAACCATCGATCTGCCGAAGGAAGTGAACCGCAGCGTGTTCGAGCGTATGAGCACCGAGCGTGAGCGTGAAGCGCGCGAGCACCGCGCCAAGGGTAACGAACTGGCAGAAGGCATTCGTGCCGATGCCGATCGTCAGCGCCGTGTACTGCTGGCTGAAGCCTATCGTGAATCTGAAGAGGTTCGCGGTGATGGTGATGCCCAGGCCGCTGCGATCTACTCCAAGGCCTACGGCCAGGACCAGGAGTTCTACGGTTTCTACCGTAGCCTGCGTGCCTACCGTGAAAGCTTCGCGAACAAAACCGACGTCATGGTTCTGGACCCAAGCAGCGACTTCTTCCGTTACCTGGAAAAAGCCAAACCTTGATCCAACACTGATCCTGAAGGAACCCCGCCGGGCGGCTAAAGCCTCTCGCGGGGTGATCCTTTGGGAAAACGTGTGTATGATGCGGCAGCCGGGAAATTCCCGGCTTTTTTGCGTCTGCACGTTTGATTGCGTGCAATCGGGTTGAACAACTCGACAGGTTTTTCGAGGAAAGTGTTTGGCGAGGCCGGATTCAGGCCGATCGCCGCGTCGTTCATGGGCGCGACTTATGCGAATGGGTCAGACATTTTCTGCTTCACTCAAGGTCGGCCCGAGGGCTGGCCGCCCGGATCATAGGGGAATGGCGTAATGGCAACGGTAGACCGCTGGCTGCTGCCAGATGGCATCGAAGAAGTACTGCCACCAGAAGCGGCGCGCATTGAAGTGGCGCGTCGTCAGGTGTTGGATCTGTTCCAGAGCTGGGGTTACGAGTTTGTCGTGACTCCCCATATCGAGTACCTGGAATCCCTGCTGACCGGCGCGGGCCAGGACCTGGATCTGCGCACCTTCAAGGTCATCGACCCGCAGTCGGGCCGCCAGATGGGCTTCCGTGCCGACATCACGCCGCAAGTGGCGCGCATCGATGCGCACACCTTGCGTCATGAAGGCCCGAGCCGCCTGTGCTACGCCGGCAGCGTGCTGCATGCGCAGCCGCGTGCCTTGTCGTCCTCGCGCAGCCCGATCCAGTTGGGCGCCGAGCTGTACGGCGATGCCAGTCCGAGCAGTGACGTTGAAGTCATCAGCCTGATGCTGGCGATGCTGCAGCTGGCCGACGTACCGGATGTGCACATGGACCTCGGTCATGTTGGCATCTATCGTGGTCTGGCGCGTGCGGCCGGTTTGTCCGGTGAAGTCGAGCAACAGTTGTTCGATGCCTTGCAGCGCAAGGCCGTCGATGAGGTCATTACCTTGACCGAAGGCCTGCCTGCCGAACTGTCGGGCATGCTGCGGGCGTTGGTCGACCTGTGTGGTGGCCGCGAAGTGCTGGACGCTGCCCGCGAGCGCCTGGCCAATGCGCCGGCACCAGTGCTGGCGGCGCTGGACGATTTGCTGGCGATTGCCGAGCGTCTGTCCCTGCGTTTCCCGGAGCTGCCGCTGTACTTCGACCTGGGCGAGTTGCGCGGTTATCACTACCACACCGGTGTAGTGTTCGCGGTGTTCGTGCCGGGCGTGGGGCAGTCTATCGCCCAGGGCGGTCGTTACGACGACATCGGCGCCGACTTCGGTCGTGCCCGTCCGGCAACCGGCTTCTCTACCGATTTGAAAACCCTGGTGACCCTGGGGCGTGCTGAAATCGAGCTACCGTCTGGCGGTATCTGGATGCCTGACAGTACGGATGCAGCACTCTGGCAGCAGGTTTGCCAGTTGCGCAGTGAGGGTCAGCGTGTCGTCCAGGCTTTGCCTGGGCAACCATTGGCCGCCGCCCGTGATGCGGACTGCGACCGGCAATTGATTCAGCAGAACGGGCTTTGGCAAGTATTGCCGTTGGCCTCTTGAGTTTTCCTGCCGGCGTTGCCGGCACCAAGTTTGCGCGAATGAGGACAAGTGTTATGGGTAAGAATGTCGTAGTCCTGGGCACCCAATGGGGTGATGAGGGCAAAGGCAAGATCGTTGATCTGCTGACCGAACATGCTGCCGCCGTAGTGCGCTACCAGGGTGGCCACAACGCTGGCCACACGCTGGTGATCGACGGTGAGAAAACCGTCTTGCACCTGATCCCGTCGGGCGTGCTGCGCGAAGGCGTGCAGTGCCTGATCGGCAACGGCGTGGTGGTTGCACCTGACGCCCTGCTGCGCGAGATCACCAAGCTGGAAGAGAAAGGCGTACCGGTGCGCGAGCGCCTGCGTATCAGCCCGTCCTGCCCGCTGATCCTGTCCTTCCACGTGGCGCTGGACCAGGCCCGTGAAAAGGCCCGTGGCGAGCTGAAGATCGGTACTACCGGTCGCGGCATCGGCCCAGCCTACGAAGACAAGGTTGCGCGTCGTGGCCTGCGTGTGGGCGACCTGCTCAACATGCCGCGCTTTGAAGACAAACTGCGTGAACTGGTGGATTACCACAACTTCATGCTGGTGGGTTACTACAAAGAGCCAGCCATCGAGTTCGACAAGACCCTGGCCGAGTGCAAGGAATACGCTGAGCTGCTCAAGCCGCTGATGCTGGATGTGACTGCCGAGCTGCACGACCTGCGTCGCGCCGGCAAAGACATCATGTTCGAAGGCGCCCAGGGTTCGTTGCTGGACATCGACCACGGCACCTACCCGTACGTGACCAGCTCTAACACCACCGCTGGCGGCGTTGCTACCGGTTCGGGTGTTGGCCCTATGTTCCTGGACTACATCCTGGGCATCACCAAGGCTTACACCACGCGTGTAGGTTCGGGTCCATTCCCGACTGAGCTGTTCGACGAAGTCGGTGCGCACCTGGCTAAACAAGGTCACGAGTTCGGCGCGACTACCGGCCGTGCTCGTCGTTGTGGCTGGTTCGACGCTGTTATCCTGCGTCGCGCTATCGATGTGAACAGCATCTCGGGCATCTGCCTGACCAAGCTGGACGTACTCGACGGTCTGGAAACCATCAGCATCTGCGTCGGCTACAAAGATGCAGAAGGTAAGGACATTGCCCCGACTGACGCTGACAGCTACGTGGGCCTGCAGCCTGTGTACGAAGAAGTGCCGGGCTGGACCGAGTCGACCGTGGGTGCCAAAACCCTGGAAGAGCTGCCAGCTAACGCTCGTGCTTACATCAAGCGCGTTGAAGAGCTGATCGGCGCACCGATCGACATTATTTCGACGGGCCCGGACCGCAACGAAACCATCGTTTTGCGTCACCCGTTCGCTTAATAAGTCGTTGATGTAAAAAACAAAGGGCCCTTGATAGGGCCCTTTGTCGTTTCTGCCTGCCGGACGGCATGACCTTTGCTGTGAAGTCCATTAAGCGCACCGCTTTCAGCGTGCCATCATATTAATGGCGTCAAGCAGGGGGATTTTAAGTGTCGGCCGTTCTCTCACTGTTACAAAGCCGGTTGTTGCGGCCGGTGTTCGTTACCCTTGGTATCGCTCTTTTGGTGCAAGTCCTGGTGGCTGTTGCGCTGACCCGGAGCACCGTGACGGCATTGGAGGCGGATCTGGGGGCTCGCCTGGGCGCGGATAGTCAGAAGCTGTCTGGCGAACTCGAGCAGGCCGGACGTGAGGTCACCTCAAGTCTCGACAGCCTGTCCACCAGCACTCGCCAGCGCCTGACGAGCGGCTTGTCCTCGCGGCTCGAGGACGAGCAGGCGCAGTTGCGCGCCACCCTGGAAAAGGACCTGAAGGATTCGGCCAATGACATGGCTCAGCTCCTGGCCTCGGTTGCGCCGCGCGCCATGTGGGACAGCGACGTTCCGACCCTGTCGGAGTTTGCCCGGCGTGCCCAGCGCAATCCTAGCGTGTTGTTCGTGGTCTACGACGATGCCACCGGCCAGCACCTGACGCGGTATCTGAACCGGGAAAACCCGATCAACAAGGCCCTTTTGGAAAAGGGCCAAGGTGAGCGGGCGCTGGACAAAGTCCTGGACGCGGCGAAAAACGATCCTTCGGTTTACTACGTCGAAGCCTCGATCAATCCCAATGGCGTGGAAATCGGCAAGGTGCTGATGGGCGTCTCCACGGCTTCGGTGGAAAGTAACCTGGCCGCCCTCGACAAGCGCTTCTCGGCGTTGATAGCCAGCAGCGACCAGTTGGTTGGCGACAGCCTCAAGGGGGCGGCGGCCGACAGTGCCACGGCCATGCGTTCGCGCCTGCAGTCGGCGCAAGCCACCGCCGGCGAGATGAAGGCCAATACCACCAGTACCGTGCAAGAAGCCGCTGCGACCTTGCGCTGGCGGATCGGCATGGCGCTGGCGCTGGTCGGTTGTGGTGTCTTGCTGCTGCTGGCAGTGGTGCTCGGGCGGCGCGTGGTCAATCGTTTGAAGCTGTTGATTGCCGCCATGGACGACCTGGCGGCGGGAGAGGGGGACCTGACCAAGCGAGTGAGGATCAGCAGCAAGGACGAAATCGGCGACATGGCATCGGCGGTCAACCGCTTTGTGGATAAGTTGCAGCCCATCGTGCGTGAGGCCGGTGATGTGGCTCAGCGCACGGGCGTTGAAATCGGCGCCATGACGCAGCGCAATGCCGGTGCGGACGCGGCGGCGGCCTCCCAGCGTGATGAAGTGGCAGAGAGCCTGCGGGCACTGTCGCAAATGGCGGATGAGGCGCAGGCCGAAAGCCAGGCCATGCAGGCGGCCTTGCAGCAGGTGGTGGACATCCGCCAGGCGACGGACGAAAACACCCGGACCTCGGCGCAGGTCGGCAGCCTGATCGAGGCGTTGGCCGGGCAGGTCGACACCGGGGCCAAGGTCATCGAGCGGCTGGCGCAACAGAGCGAGCAGATCGAGGTGGTGCTGGAGGTGATCCACGGGATTGCCGAGCAGACCAACCTGTTGGCGCTGAACGCCGCCATCGAAGCGGCGCGTGCCGGTGAAACCGGGCGCGGATTCGCGGTGGTAGCGGACGAGGTGCGGGCCTTGGCCAGCAAGACGCAAAGCTCGACCGGCGACATCCAGGCACACATTGGCGCCTTGCAGCAGGGCGCTCGTGAGGCCGTGGCGGCGATTGGGCAGGCGGGGCGTCAGGCCAGCGAGGGGCTGCTGGTATTGCGCGACAGCGCGCGTTTGCAGCAGTCGGTGCAAGTGTCCGTCGAGCAGGTCCATGCGGCCATCGGCCTGGCAACTCAGGCAGCGGCTCATCAGGCCCAGGGGGCGCAAGCGGTGCGGGGGCGGGTCGAGACCATTCATGCGCAGGCCGAGAAAGCGGCTCAGGCGGTGCTAGAGACCACGGTCAGCGGCAAGGTGCTGGACGGCCTGGCCGCCCAGTTGAAAGCGAGCCTGGGGCAGTTCAGGGCGTAATGGGTTGTCAGGGCTGACGTCATCGCGGGCGGCGCTCCGCTTGCCCGCGATGGCGGTCTTAGCGGCTCAAATACATCCGCGTCGTCAGTAGATATACGGGGAGCCCTGACACCAGGATCAACAACGCCGCATAAGGCGCCGCGGCGGCAAACTCGACATTTGCGGTGTGTGCCCATACTTCTGTGGCCAAGGTGTTGAGTCCGGTCGGGCTCAACAGCAAGGTCGCCGTCAGTTCCTTCATCGCATCCAGAAACACCAGGGCAAAGGCTGCGCCCAGCGCCGGAAAGATGATCGGCAGCGTCACCCGCACGAACGCGGTCAATGAGGATGCGCCGAGGGTTCTTGCCGCTTCCTCCAGCTGAGGGGCTGCCTTGTTCAGTGCCGTGCGTATCGGCGCCTGAGCCAGGGGCAGGAACAGCAACGCATAGGCAATCAGCAATAATCCCGAGGTCTGATACAGCGCCGGCACATAGTGCAAGGCGAAGTACACCAGCGTCAGCGCGATCACCAGGCCAGGCAGTGCATGCAGCAGATACGGCAGGCGCTCGGCCCACAGCGCCAGGCGACCCTTGTAGCGAACCACCAGCAGGCCCAAGGGCACCGCCAGCACCAGGCACAGCGCTGCGCCACCCAGGGACAGTGCCAGCGACGACAGCAAGGCTTCGCTGATCGCGGCCACCGGGAACGCTGCGGATGAGCCGTCAGCCAGCCAGTACGCCAGCATGCCCAATGGGACCCCGCTGCCGATAACCGCCAGTAACAAGCAATAGAGCTGCCCGCCGACAGCCCAGCCGCCCAGTCGCACTTGCTCGGCATGCCGGGCCGCGCCCTGGCCGATCCGCACGTGCCGGCCTTTGCCGCGTACCCGCAACTCCAGCCACAACAACATCAGGCACAGCGCCAGCAGTACCGCTGACAGCATCGCTGCGTTGGCGTTGCTGAACTCCAGTTCGAACTGTTGGTAGATTGCCGTGGTGAAGGTTTGCAGGCCGATGATCGACAGTGCGCCGAACTCCACCAGCATGTGCAGGGCAATCAGCAGCGAGCCGGCCAGCAGGGATGGCCAAAGCAGCGGCAAGGTGATCTTGAAAAATACCCCCCAGCGGTTCAGTCCCAGGGTGCGAGCCGACTCTTCCAGTGACGGGTCGAGATTGCGCAACGTGGCCGCCACCGGCAGGAACACCAGCGGGTACTTGGACAGGGTCATCACCAGGATCGCCCCGCCCAGTCCTTCGAAGCTCGCGCTCAGGGAAACCCAGGTGAAGCTGCTGACAAATGCCGGAACCGCGAATGGCAGGCACAGGATCACCCCCCACAAGCGCCGGCCGCGCAAGTTGCTGCGCTCCAGTAGCCAGGCCAGCGACAGGCCGATGATGGCGCAGGCCATCGTCACGCCGATCATCAACAGCAGCGTGTTGCGCAGCAGGCCAAACACGTAGGGGCGCCATAACAAATGCACCGCCTCTGCCCAGCCGGCCTGCCAGGCCTTAAGGCCGACATACAGCAAGGGCAGCAGGCTCAGGCAGACCAGCAGCAGAACCGGCAGCAACAACCCGATCGATGGTCGTTTGCGCCGGGGCACATAGCCTGCGCGGGTAGCAGGGGCGGGCAGCGACAGACTCATCAGTTCAAGCCAACTTCACGTTCCAGCTCCAGGGCTTCTTCGGCGTTACCCAGGTCGGCTGGGGTGACCTTTGGCGCTTGCAGTTCGCTGAACGGCTTGAGCCCGCGATTCGATTCCATGCCAGTGTGCAGTGGGTACTCGGCGGTGGTCTGGGTGATCACGCGCTGGCCTTCTTCGCTGGCCATGAATGCCAGCAGTTGCTGGGCTTGCTCCGGATGTTTGCTGGACTTGAGTACCGCTGCGCTGGAGACGGTTATCAGGCCACCGACATCGCCGCCGGTGAAGTAATGCAGTTTTGAGTCGAGCTGGCCTTTTTCCCGTTGCAGGGCAAACCAGTAGTAGTTGTTTACCAGTACGGTGGCGACTTCACCGTTTTCCACCGCCTTCAAGGCCACCATGTTGTTGCTGTAGGTCTTGCCGAACGCGCGCAGGCCGGTCAGCCATTCTTCGGCGGCGTCCATTCCGTGCATCTTGATGATTGCGACCGCTTGTTCCTGGAACGCACCGCTGGTGGGGACGAAGCCGAGCTTGCCTTGCCACTGCGGGTCGGAGAATTCCATGACCGATTTGGGCAGGTCTTTTTCGTCGATCAGTTTCGGATTGTAGGCAACCACCCGAACCCGGGCCGTGACACCGATCCAGGTGCCATTTCTGGCAACGTATTCCTTGGGCAGAACGGCAAGGGTGGCGTCGTTGGTCTTGGCCAGCAGGCCTTGTTCGCCCAGTTTGTTCAGGGGTGGGGATTCTTCGGTGTAGATCACATCGGCCGGCGAGCGATCACCTTCTTCGACGATCTGGCTGGCGAGCTGGTTGCTGCTGCCTTTGCGTACGTTGACGTGAATGCCGGTCTTGGCTTCGAAGGCTTTGGCGACAGCGTCACCGACTTCCTTGTGCTGGCCGTTGTACAGCGTCAGGGAAACCGGGTCGGCGGCCTGGGTGAGCGGGGAGGTCAGGGTCAGCCCCAGCAGGGTGATGGTCAGGCCGCGGCGCAGGGTATTTCGAAGCATCATTCGCAGGGTTCCTCACTGTCGCATTGCAAAATCTTGCAACAATGATAAGCGATATTGTTTCTCAAGTGCGTCTTGCGGGGGAGGGTGAGGGTTTGCTAATGGGCTTGTGCTGAACTCTGTGGAGAGGAGGTGCCTAGAGTTTTCAGATGCCAGAAACGCAAAAACCCGCTTTCGCGGGTTTCTGTGAAATTCAAGATCGTGACCTTGAATTTGAATTGGTGCCCAGAAGAAGACTCGAACTTCCACGACCTTGCGGTCACCAGCACCTGAAGCTGGCGTGTCTACCAATTTCACCATCTGGGCAGTATCAGCAACGTTGCCGCTGTTGATGTGGCGCACTATACGGAGCGCCGTTTGATCTGTAAACCCCTGATTTAATAAAATTAAATCAAACGCTTAGAATGCAAAAACCCGCTTTCGCGGGTTTTTGTGTGAGCCTTGAAATTGAACTAATCTCAAGCTCTGAATTGGTGCCCAGAAGAAGACTCGAACTTCCACGACCTTGCGGTCACCAGCACCTGAAGCTGGCGTGTCTACCAATTTCACCATCTGGGCAGTATCGGCAACGTTGTGCGTCGTCGATGGCGCGCACTATACGGAGCGTCCATTTAACTGTAAACCCCTGATTTCAAAAAAACCTGGAAAATTTCGCGAATGGTGCTCGGCGGTATTATTCCGGAGCCCGGAAGGGGCTTTTAGAGGCTTCTAGAGCCTGAAATTTCCCGTTTCAATACGCGTATGCCAAACTAACCCGCATATAGACAAGGTGAAAACTCTCTAATGGCCGATTGGCAGTCCCTCGATCCCGAGGCCGCTCGTGAAGCGGAAAAATATGAAAACCCTATTCCTAGCCGCGAACTGATCCTTCAGCACCTTGCTGATCGAGGCTCGCCTGCTAACCGCGAGCAACTGGTCGAAGAGTTTGGTCTGACCACAGAAGACCAGATCGAAGCCCTGCGCCGCCGCCTGCGCGCCATGGAGCGCGACGCTCAACTGATCTACACCCGTCGCGGCACTTACGCGCCGGTGGACAAGCTCGACCTGATCCTGGGCCGCATCAGCGGCCACCGTGACGGCTTCGGCTTCCTGGTGCCGGACGACGGCAGTGACGACCTGTTCATGAGCCCGGCGCAGATGCGCCTGGTGTTCGATGGCGACCGTGCCCTGGCGCGGGTTTCCGGCCTGGACCGTCGTGGTCGCCGCGAAGGCATGATCGTCGAAGTGGTGTCCCGTGCCCACGAGACGATCGTCGGTCGTTACTTCGAAGAGGGCGGTATCGGCTTCGTCGTTGCCGACAATCCGAAGATCCAGCAGGAAGTGCTGGTCACCCCGGGCCGTAACGCCAATGCCAAGATCGGCCAATTCGTTGAAGTGAAGATCACTCACTGGCCGACGCCACGCTTCCAGCCGCAGGGCGATGTGGTGGAAGTCGTAGGTAACTACATGGCGCCGGGCATGGAGATTGACGTCGCCCTGCGCACCTACGACATTCCTCACGTCTGGCCTGACGCGGTGCTCAAGGAAGCTGCCAAGCTCAAGCCGGAAGTCGAAGAAAAAGACAAAGAGAAGCGCATCGACCTGCGCCATCTGCCGTTCGTCACCATCGACGGCGAAGATGCCCGCGACTTCGACGACGCGGTGTACTGCGAAGCCAAGCCGGGCAAGCTGCGCCTGTTCTCCGGCGGCTGGAAGTTGTACGTGGCGATCGCCGACGTTTCCAGCTACGTGAAGATCGGCTCGGCGCTGGATGCCGAGTCCCAGGTCCGTGGCAACTCGGTGTACTTCCCCGAGCGCGTGGTGCCGATGCTGCCTGAGCAACTGTCCAATGGCCTGTGCTCGCTGAATCCGCATGTCGATCGTCTGGCCATGGTTTGCGAGATGACCATCTCCAAGTCTGGCGAAATGACCGACTACTGCTTCTACGAAGCGGTGATTCACTCCCACGCCCGCCTGACCTACAACAAGGTCAGCGCGATGCTGGAACAGCCGAAATCCACCGAGGCCCGTCAGCTGCGTGGCGAATACACCGACGTCGTGCCGCACCTCAAGCAGCTCTACTCGCTGTACAAGGTATTGCTGGCTGCCCGTCACGTGCGTGGCGCGATCGATTTCGAGACCCAGGAAACCCGGATCATCTTCGGTACCGAGCGCAAGATCGCCGAAATCCGTCCGACGGTTCGCAACGATGCGCACAAGCTGATCGAGGAATGCATGCTGGCGGCCAACGTGGCCACCGCTGAATTCCTGAAAAAGCACGAAATTCCTGCGCTGTATCGCGTTCACGATGGTCCGCCGCCGGAGCGTCTGGAAAAACTGCGCGCCTTCCTGGGTGAGCTCGGCCTGTCCCTGCACAAAGGCAAGGACGGCCCGTCGCCGAAGGACTATCAGGCATTGCTGGCCGGTATCAAGGATCGTCCGGATTTCCACCTGATCCAGACCGTCATGCTGCGCTCGTTGAGCCAGGCGGTGTACAGCGCGGATAACCAGGGTCACTTCGGCCTGAATTACGAAGCCTATACCCACTTCACCTCGCCGATTCGTCGTTACCCGGACCTGCTCACGCACCGGGCGATTCGCAGCGTTATCCACTCCAAAATGGATACCCCGCACGTCAAGCGTGCCGGTGCGATGAGCATCCCGAAAGCGCGTATCTATCCATACGACGAAGCGACGCTGGAGCAGTTGGGCGAGCAGTGCTCGATGAGCGAGCGCCGTGCCGACGAAGCCACTCGCGACGTGGTGAACTGGCTCAAGTGCGAGTTCATGAAGGATCGCGTGGGCGAGTCGTTCCCGGGTGTGATCACCGCCGTGACCGGTTTCGGCCTGTTCGTCGAGCTGACCGACATCTACGTCGAAGGCCTGGTCCACGTGACCGCCTTGCCGGGCGACTACTACCACTTCGACCCTGTCCATCACCGCCTGGCCGGTGAGCGCACCGGTCGCAGCTTCCGCCTCGGCGATACCGTCGAAGTGCGTGTGATGCGGGTTGACCTGGACGAGCGCAAGATCGACTTCGAGATGGCTGAAAAAACCATCAGCGCACCGATTGGTCGCAAGAAGCGTGGTACAGAGACCACGGCGCCGGCGGCCAAGACTGCTGCAGAACCTGCTCCGGCAAAAGCCGGTCGCCGTCCTGCGAAGGAAAAGGCGGTCGAAGCCTATCGCCCAAGCGATGCCGCGGCGAAAAACGCCGAAGTGCGCAAAAGTCGTGAAATGAAGCAAGCATTGCTGGCCGAAGCGAAAAGCGGCGGTAAAGCGGCGTCTGGGGGAAAGACCGGACGGTCGGCGCCTGAAAAGGCCTCCGGCGGCAAGCCAGCCAAACCGAGTAAACACCGTAAAGGTCCGCCAAAAGCGGGCTCGGCCCCAGCCAAAAGTGGCGGGGCGCGTAAACCTAAGGCCAAGTCATGAGTCAGTTGGAAAAAATCTACGGCGTGCATGCTGTAGAAGCGTTGCTGCGTCATCACCCCAAGCGCGTCAAGCAGATCTGGCTGGCCGAAGGTCGCGGTGATCCGCGGGTGCAGACCCTGATCGAACTGGCCAACGAAAACCGTGTCCAGGTCGGCCAGGCCGAGCGCCGCGAAATGGATGCCTGGGTCGAGGGCGTGCACCAGGGCGTGGTGGCGGAGGTGAGTCCGAGCCAGGTCTGGGGCGAGGCGATGCTCGATGAGCTGCTGGATCGCACCGAAGGCGCACCACTGTTGCTGGTGCTGGACGGCGTGACCGACCCGCACAACCTCGGCGCCTGCCTTCGCTCTGCCGATGCGGCGGGTGCACTGGCAGTGATCGTGCCAAAGGACAAGTCCGCCACCTTGACCCCGGTTGTACGAAAAGTCGCATGCGGTGCCGCGGAAGTGATTCCGTTGGTCGCCGTGACCAACCTGGCGCGTACCCTGGAGAAGCTCCAGCAGCGTGGTCTGTGGGTTGTCGGTACGGCGGGGGAGGCTGAGGTCAGCCTGTATGACCAGGACCTGACCGGCCCGACCATCCTGATCATGGGTGCCGAGGGCAAGGGCATGCGCCGCCTGACTCGCGAGCATTGCGACTATCTGGTGAATCTGCCGATGGCCGGTAGCGTCAGTAGCCTCAACGTGTCCGTGGCGACTGGCGTGTGCCTGTTCGAGGCGCAGCGCCAGCGCAGTGTCAAAGCCAAGGCTGCCACCAAAAAGCCTTGATTAGCGCACGACCTACTGTAGGAGCGAGCTTGCTCGCGAAGAACTCAAGATCACCGTGGGGCATCAGCTTCCCCGTGTTTTCGTTGACAACCTTCGTCGGAACGCCGCCCGGAGCAAGCCCGCTCCTACAGTGCCTTGTAGTGTCGGTGGTTGCTCAAATAATCGCCAATTGTCTTGCGCCTCTCCTGTCCCTTCTCTACAATTGCGCCCCTTGCTGTGACGGCAGGCACGCATGTGTCTATCGCCGGCAAGTCCATAAGTGTCATTCACTCCTTGTCTGACCGCTTTTGAGCGGCAGGCTACAACCCGTAAGGAGCATTCATGCGTCATTACGAAATCATCTTTCTGGTCCACCCTGACCAGAGCGAGCAAGTCGGCGGCATGGTTGAGCGTTACACCAAGCTGATCGAAGAAGACGGCGGCAAAATCCACCGTCTGGAAGATTGGGGCCGTCGTCAACTGGCCTACGCAATCAACAATGTTCACAAGGCTCACTACGTGATGCTGAACGTTGAGTGCACTGGCAAGGCCCTGGCCGAGCTGGAAGACAACTTCCGCTACAACGATGCAGTGATCCGTAACCTGGTCATCCGTCGCGAAGAAGCCGTTACCGGCCAATCCGAGATGCTCAAGGCTGAAGAAAACCGCAGTGAGCGCCGTGAGCGTCGCGACCGTCCTGAGCACTCCGACGCCGAAGGCGTTGAGGGTGATGACAGCGACGCCAGCGATAACGCTGACGAGTAATCCACGGACCTTTTGAGGAGCCAATTACATGGCACGTTTCTTCCGTCGTCGTAAATTCTGCCGCTTCACCGCTGAAGACGTGAAAGAGATCGATTACAAAGATCTCAACACTCTGAAAGCTTATGTATCCGAGACCGGCAAAATCGTTCCAAGCCGTATCACCGGTACCAAAGCTCGTTATCAGCGTCAGCTGGCCACCGCTATCAAGCGCGCCCGCTTCCTGGCCCTGCTGGCCTACACCGACAGCCACGGCCGCTGAGACCGGGCAGTCGACACGTAGCAAAGGATTGAATGCATGCGCGCCATAGCAGAGTTCATCATGCGCGGCCGTATGCAGGCCACTCTGGTAGTGGCTGGATGCGCGGCATTGCCGTTGTTGTATTGGTTGGGTGCTGCCGCCGGGAGCCTTGTGCTGCTGCGGCGCGGATTGAAGGACGCCCTGGGCGTTCTTGCTCTGGGGATACTGCCGGCCTTGATCTGGTGGCTGTATTCCGATGATCCACGCGCACTCATGGTGCTGCTGGGGTCTTCGGGCCTTGCGTTGGTTTTGCGCGCAAGTGAGTCCTGGAACCGCACGCTGCTGGCCAGCGTAGCGATAGGAGTGGTGTTTTCAGTGGTGCTGGGTGCGGTTTTCCGCCCTCACATCGAGTTGCTGTCGCAGGAGCTTGTAAAGATCCTGCCGATGGCCCTTGGTGACCTCTACCAACAATTGTCGGAAGAGGAGCGAGCGCGTCTTGCCGCCCTGATTGCCCCAGTCCTGACCGGCCTGATAGCGGCCTTGCTGCAAATCGTCAGTTTGCTGAGCCTGATTGTCGGGCGCTACTGGCAGGCGTTGTTGTACAACCCCGGTGGTTTTGGTCGCGAATTTCGCGCCATCCGGATCCCGCTGGGGCCGGCGATGTTGCTGCTGGCGTGCATGCTTGTGGGGCCGAACTTCGGTACCCAGATGGCCATGTTGACGCCGTTGTGCAGCGTACCGCTGGTGTTCGCCGGGCTGGCCCTGATTCATGGGCTGGTGGCTGAAAAGCGACTGGCCAAGTTTTGGCTGGTGGGGTTGTACGTAACGCTGTTGCTGTTTATGCAACTGATCTATCCGTTGCTGGTGGTCCTGGCCATTGTCGACAGCCTGATTGATTTTCGCGGTCGTTCGACGCCGAAAGACGCCGATAACGCGAACGGTGAAGGTTAAAAGTTAAGAGGATTTTCACATGCAACTGATCCTTCTGGAAAAAGTCGCCAACCTGGGCAACCTGGGCGACAAAGTGAACGTTAAGGCTGGTTACGGCCGTAACTACCTGCTGCCTTACGGCAAAGCTACCGCTGCGACCGCTGCCAACCTGGCTGCGTTCGAAGAGCGTCGCGCTGAGCTGGAAAAAGCTGCAGCAGACAAGAAAGCTTCGGCTGAAAGCCGCGCTGCCCAACTGGCTGAGCTGGAAGTGACCATCACTGCCACCGCCGGTGACGAAGGCAAGCTGTTCGGTTCGATCGGTACTCACGACATCGCTGATGCACTGACCGCCTCTGGCGTTGAAGTTGCAAAAAGCGAAGTTCGTCTGCCGAACGGCACCATCCGCAACGTAGGTGAATTCGACGTAGCCGTGCACCTGCACGCTGAAGTTGAAGCCACCGTACGCGTTGTCGTGGTAGCAGCTTAAGCAGCACTTATCGGCTGGTACCCTTGGGTACTTGCCGGTAACATCGGGCACGATCCTGTTTACAGGTCGTGCCCTTTGTCTTTCTGCGGTTCCTGATTTTCTACAACTA
This sequence comes from Pseudomonas sp. Irchel s3a18, assembly GCF_900187535.1. Taxonomy (NCBI): domain Bacteria; kingdom Pseudomonadati; phylum Pseudomonadota; class Gammaproteobacteria; order Pseudomonadales; family Pseudomonadaceae; genus Pseudomonas; species Pseudomonas sp. Irchel s3a18. The sequence goes on from NZ_FYDV01000004.1 coordinate 264,082, forward strand.
ATTCCAAGTGGCCATGAACGATATCTCCGCTCCTGAGCAATACGATCTGCAAACCGCCGCGCTGAAAGTGCCGCCCCATTCCATCGAGGCCGAACAGGCTGTGCTCGGTGGTCTGATGCTGGACAACAACGCCTGGGAACGCGTGCTCGATCAGGTCTCGGACGGTGATTTCTATCGTCATGACCACCGCCTGATCTTCCGTGCGATCGCCAAGCTGGCCGATCAGAACTCGCCGATCGACGTTGTGACCCTGGCCGAGCAATTGGACAAGGAAGGTCAGACCTCGCAAGTCGGCGGCCTCGGCTATCTGGGCGAATTGGCGAAAAACACGCCGTCGGTCGCCAACATCAAGGCCTATGCCCAGATCGTTCGCGAGCGGGCGACCCTGCGCCAACTGATCGGTATCAGCACTGAAATCGCCGACTCGGCGTTCAACCCGGAAGGTCGTACCGCGGCCGAGATCCTCGACGAAGCCGAACGGCAGATCTTCCAGATCGCCGAGGCGCGACCGAAGACTGGCGGCCCGGTGGGTGTGAACGAGCTGCTGACCAAGGCCATCGACCGTATCGACACCTTGTTCAACACCGATAACGCCATCACCGGCCTGTCCACCGGCTACACCGACCTCGACGAGAAGACCAGCGGCCTGCAGCCGTCGGACTTGATCATTGTCGCCGGCCGTCCGTCGATGGGTAAAACCACCTTCGCGATGAACCTGGTGGAAAACGCCGTATTGCGCAGCGAGAAAGCCGTCCTGGTCTACTCCCTGGAGATGCCAGGTGAATCGCTGATCATGCGTATGCTGTCTTCCCTGGGTCGGATCGACCAGACCAAGGTCCGTGCCGGCCGCCTGGAAGATGACGATTGGCCACGCCTGACCTCGGCGGTCAACCTGCTCAATGACCGCAAGCTGTTCATCGACGACACCGCGGGTATCAGCCCTTCGGAAATGCGGGCGCGGACCCGGCGTCTGGTACGTGAGCACGGCGACATCGGCCTGATCATGATCGACTACCTGCAGCTGATGCAGATCCCGGGCTCCAGCGGCGACAACCGGACCAACGAGATTTCCGAGATCTCCCGTTCCTTGAAGGCCCTGGCCAAGGAATTCAACTGCCCGGTGGTGGCGCTGTCCCAGCTCAACCGCTCCCTGGAGCAGCGTCCGAACAAGCGTCCGGTGAACTCCGACTTGCGCGAATCCGGTGCGATCGAGCAGGACGCCGACGTGATCATGTTCGTGTACCGCGACGAGGTGTATCACCCGGAAACCGAGCACAAAGGCATTGCCGAGATCATTATCGGCAAGCAGCGGAACGGCCCGATCGGCTTCATCCGCCTGGCCTTCATCGGCAAATACACCCGATTCGAAAACCTGGCGCCGGGCAGCTATAACTTCGACGACGACGAATAAGTTGTGCAGGGGCCTTGTGGCGAGGGCATTCCTTTTGCTCGGGACCCTACTGCAAGCAGTCACCGCAATTTCCGACCATAGCCGTCGGAATTGGTCAAAATTTGTGCTATATTCCGCGCCCGCGATTTTTCATCTCAACACCGGTCACCGTCATGCAAACAGCCAAGCCGTTATTTGACTATCCCAAGTACTGGGCCGAATGCTTCGGTCCAGCGCCATTCCTGCCAATGAGCAGGGAGGAGATGGATCAGCTTGGCTGGGATTCCTGCGACATCATCATCGTCACCGGTGATGCGTACGTCGACCACCCGTCGTTCGGCATGGCAATCATTGGCCGGCTGCTGGAGTCCCAGGGCTTCCGCGTCGGGATCATTGCCCAGCCGAACTGGCAGTCCAAAGACGACTTCATGAAGCTCGGCGAGCCGAACCTGTTCTTCGGTGTCGCGGCCGGCAACATGGACTCGATGATCAACCGCTACACCGCCGACAAGAAAATCCGTTCCGATGACGCCTACACCCCCGGTGGCATGGCGGGCAAACGTCCGGATCGCGCGAGCCTGGTGTACAGCCAGCGCTGCAAGGAAGCCTACAAGCATGTGCCGATCGTCCTCGGCGGCATCGAAGCGTCCCTGCGCCGCATTGCCCACTACGATTACTGGCAGGACCGGGTACGCAACTCGATCCTGATTGACGCCTGCGCCGACATCCTGCTGTACGGCAACGCCGAGCGGGCCATTGTCGAAGTTGCCCAGCGCTTGTCCTACGGGCACAAGATCGAAGACATCACCGATGTGCGCGGCACCGCGTTCATTCGTCGCGACACGCCGCAAGGCTGGTACGAAGTGGACTCCACCCGTATCGACCGTCCGGGCAAGATCGACAAGATCATCAACCCGTACGTCAACACTCAGGACACCCAGGCTTGCGCCATCGAGCAGGAGAAGGGACCGGTCGAGGATCCGCAGGAAGCCAAGGTCGTGCAGATCCTGGCCAGCCCGCGCATGACCCGCGACAAGACCGTGATTCGCCTGCCTTCGGTGGAAAAAGTCCGTGGCGACGCGGTGCTTTATGCTCACGCCAACCGCGTGCTGCACCTGGAAACCAACCCGGGCAACGCTCGCGCATTGGTACAGAAGCATGGCGAAGTCGACGTCTGGTTCAACCCGCCGCCGATTCCGATGACCACCGAAGAGATGGACTACGTATTCGGCATGCCTTACGCCCGTGTTCCGCACCCGGCGTATGGCAAGGAGAAGATCCCGGCCTACGACATGATCCGCTTCTCGGTGAACATCATGCGTGGCTGCTTCGGTGGCTGTACGTTCTGCTCGATTACCGAACACGAAGGCCGGATCATCCAGAACCGTTCCGAAGAGTCGATCATTCGCGAAATCGAAGAGATCCGCGACAAGGTGCCAGGTTTTACCGGGGTGATTTCCGATCTGGGTGGCCCGACCGCGAACATGTACCGCATTGCCTGCAAGAGCCCGGAAATCGAATCCGCGTGCCGCAAGCCATCCTGCGTGTTCCCCGGTATCTGCCCGAACCTGAACACCGACCACTCGTCGCTGATTCAGCTGTACCGCAGCGCCCGTGCCTTGCCGGGTGTGAAGAAGATCCTGATTGCTTCAGGCCTGCGCTATGACCTGGCGGTCGAGTCGCCGGAGTACGTCAAGGAGCTGGTGACCCACCACGTCGGTGGTTACCTGAAGATCGCCCCGGAACACACCGAGGAAGGTCCGCTCAACCAGATGATGAAACCGGGCATCGGCAGCTATGACAAGTTCAAGCGCATGTTCGAGAAGTACACCAAGGAAGCGGGCAAGGAGCAGTACCTGATTCCGTACTTCATCGCCGCCCACCCGGGCACCACCGACGAAGACATGATGAACCTGGCCCTGTGGCTCAAGGGCAACGGTTTCCGCGCGGACCAGGTGCAGGCGTTCTACCCGTCGCCGATGGCCACCGCCACCGCGATGTACCACTCGGGCAAGAACCCGTTGCGCAAGGTCACCTACAAGAGCGACGGCGTGACCATCGTCAAGAGCGAAGAGCAGCGTCGTCTGCACAAGGCGTTCTTGCGTTACCACGATCCGAAAGGCTGGCCGATGCTGCGTGAGGCGCTGATCCGCATGGGTCGCGCCGACCTGATCGGGCCGGGCAAGAACCAGTTGATCCCGCTGCACCAGCCGGCCACCGACAGCTACCAGAGCGCCCGTCGCAAGAACTCGACGCCAGCCGGTAGCCATAAAGTGGCGAAAGAGCAAACCACCAAGATCCTCACCCAGCACACCGGCCTGCCGCCGCGTGCCAGCGATGGTGGCAATCCGTGGGACAAGCGTGAACAGGCCAAGGCCGCGGCATTTGCCCGCAACCAGCAGGCCGCCAAGGAGCGCAAGGACGCAGCCAAAGGCAAGGGCCCCAAACCCGCCCGTAAGCCGGTCGTGCCGCGCTAAGCCGCGCGTGCTCCAAGCAAGACGCCAACCTTCGGGTTGGCGTTTTGCGTTCTGATCGTGCTTTTGTCGTGGCGAGGGGGCTTGCTCCCGTTGACCGGCCGGCGTTCGGATGCAGCGGGCGCAAAATCGATGAGCGCGCCGGGCCTGATAAAGTGCGGAAGCCGGTGTCAGGAGTGTGTCGTGTGACAGCGCGAGTCACCGGCCTTGTCACAGGTCCGTGATCGGCCATTGCCGAATGCTTTACAGGTGGGTAGGCAGTGGGAGAGGGCTGCGAGGGTCGGCAACGTCACTGCCGACCCCGGACGCAGATCCTGGTGGGCCTGATCAGATCATCAGGCCCTGAGGGGCTCAGGCGTCGGGCGCCTGGTCTTTCGGTGCATCAACATCGTCTGTTGCCGTCACTTCACCCTCAGGGTTCAGTGCAGCGTCTTCAGCGGTTGCTTTCTTGCGCTGAAGCTTTTCCTCTTTCTTCTGCTCCTTGGCCAAGTCTCTCTGACGTTTGGCGAAGGAATAATTGGGTTTGGCCATGGGCGATCCTCTGGGGTCGAAGGTGAGGTTGAGCGGCGCGTATTCTGCCTTTAAACCGGGGCCATGGGTTAGCCGGGTTTTTGCCCGGCCCATTTTGGCGCGACTACCGGTTGCCAGGCATCCAGCGCGTCCAGCAGATTCGCCGGCGATTCGCTCGTTTGCAGCATGTCACGGTGCTGCTCGCGAACGAAGCCTTCGCCGACGACATGATCAAGAAAAGCGGTCAGTTTGCTGTAGAAACCGTTCACTTCCAACAAACCCAGCGGTTTGCCGTGATAGCCGAGTTGGCCCCAGGTCCAGACTTCGAACAGCTCCTCGAACGTCCCCAGGCCGCCAGGCAGAGCGATGAAGGCGTCGCTCAGCTCGGCCATGCGCGCCTTGCGGGCGTGCATGCCGTCGACCACTTCCAGGCGTGTCAGGCCCTTGTGCCCGATTTCCTTGCTCTTCAGGCTTTCGGGAATGATCCCGATCACCTCGCCACCCGCCGCCAGCGCAGCATCGGCGACGATGCCCATCAGGCCGACCGCGCCGCCACCGTACACCAGAGTCAGCTTGCGTCGGGCAAGCTCCTGGCCGAGCGCGATGGCCGCCTCCCGATAGGCGGGGTTGGTGCCGGTGCTGGCACCACAGAACACACAAACAGACGCTAAAGACATGCCTTACTCCATGGTCAGTGACGAGCGCAGAGTAATGGCTGGGGCGTGTCGCTCCAAGGGCTAATCCTCGCGACGAGGAGCTTCACAGGTGCCGCTGGCACCACAGGCGTAGGCGGCCAGCAGGCTGTACAACAGGCTATCGATGGACATGGCAGGTACTCCGCAGGAGGAACAATGAGGCGATCTTAGGCCTGGGCGCGCTGTCTGGCTGGTAGATTGTTTCGATGAGTGTCATAGCCTGAAACATGTATACAATTGTTGACTCAAGACATATGAACTTTCAGTAAATTCAGGCAGTCTTTACGCCATACGGATTTTGATAACCCTGCCTTGGAGATTCACCATGTTTGCCAAACTTGTTGCGGTATCCCTGTTGACGCTGGCCAGCAGCCAATTGATGGCGGCTGAAAAGTGCTCGATCGACGTCGATTCTACTGATCAGATGTCCTTCAACACCAAGGACATCACCATCGACAAGAGCTGCAAGGAATTCACCATCAACCTGGGCCACTCCGGCAGCCTGCCGAAGAACGTCATGGGCCATAACATTGTGGTGAGCAAAGATGCGGACATGCAACCGATCGCCACTGATGGCCTGAGCGCCGGCATCGACAAGAACTACCTGAAAGAAGGTGATGCACGCATCATCGCCCACACCAAAATCATTGGTGCTGGCGAGAAGGACTCCGTGACCTTCGATGTGTCGAAACTCAACGCTGCCGAAAAATACGGTTTCTTCTGCTCGTTCCCGGGCCACATCTCGATGATGAAAGGCACGATCACCCTGAAGTAATCGATTCCGGCTCATAAAAAAGCGTCCACTCGGGATAATGCCGATCAGTTAAGGAGATGAGGTCGAATGTGTAGGAGCGAGCGTGCTCGCGATGAACTCAAGAGCTACGCGATTACTCAGAAAATACGCGTAATCGTTAACGTCCATCGCGAGCACGCTCGCTCCTACACAGGTCGGCGTTCGCTTAACTGATTGGCATTGTCCACTCGGGACGCTTTTTTTGTGCCTGGCGTTTGACCTCCTGATCGTTCATCGCGAGCAAGCTCGCGATGGCGTCGGCTCAGGCACCCCACCGATCAAGGCGCGAACGGCATCACACGCTTGTGGTGGGTCTTTCTGTACGTGTCACAAATGATCTTGAACGCTTCCTCGCGTACCGGCTCACCATGCAGGAAGGCGTCGATCTCGGCGTAGGTCACACCGTGGGACGCTTCATCCGGCTTGCCGGGTGCCAGGTCTTCGAGATCGGCGGTCGGGATTTTTTCCACCAGCGACTCCGGTGCGCCGAAGCTGCGGGCAATCGCCCGGACCTGGTTTTTCACCAGGCCGCTCAAGGGGGCCAGATCGCAGGCGCCATCCCCGAACTTGGTGAAGAACCCCATCACCGCTTCGGCGGCGTGGTCGGTGCCAATCACCAGGCCATGGGCGGCACCGGCAATGGTGTACTGGGCAACCATGCGCATCCGCGCCTTGGTATTGCCCAGCACGAAATCCACGGACACCGCCTGCTTGCCTTCGAAGGCCGCGACTTCATTGGCCAGGGACTTGACCGCCGGGCCGATGTTGACCGTGTGGCGCTCATCCGGGGCGATGCAGTCCAGCGAGGCCTGGGCTTCGTGCTCATCGAACTGGGTCTCGTACGGCAGGCGCACGGCGATGAATTTGTAGCTCGCATCACCGGTGCGATCACGCAGCTCACGCATGGCACGCTGCGCCAGCAGGCCCGCGGTCAGCGAATCGACGCCGCCGCTGATACCGAGCACCAGAGTCTTGAGCCCGGAATTGAGCAGGCAGTCCTGTATGAAGCGGATCCGCCGCGCGATTTCAGCTTCCAGGGCGGCCTGGTCGGCGAATGGCGGTTGGACCTTGAGCTGTTCAGCAATCTCACGCTGTACGGCTTGCATGAATTCACTCCTTGCTTGAAATGCCAGATAGGGCGGCAGGTACTTGAAACACATGTCGCAAATAGGCGACGAAATTCGGGTCTTTGCAGTGTGTCTTCCCAGGTTCGTCGGAGATCTTGGCGACGGGCTGGTCATTGCAGGCTGCCATTTTAAGCACGATGCTCATCGGGTCGACACCCGGAATGTCGCACGTCAGGTTGGTGCCAATGCCGAAGCTGACATTGATCCGACCGCGCAGCGCCCGGAATATCTCCAGCGACTTGGGCAGTGTCAGGCTGTCGGAGAATACCAGTGTCTTGCTCATCGGCTCGATACCGAGCTTATGGTAGTGGGCGATGGCTTTTTCGGCCCAGATGATCGGGTCGCCGGAATCGTGGCGTAAGCCGTCGAACAGCTTGGCGAAATACAGGTCGAAATCGTTGAGGAAGGCATCGGTGGTGATGCAGTCGGTCAGGGCGATACCCAGTAACCCACGGTACTCGCGCACCCAGCAATCCAGCGCGGCGATCTGGCTGTCGATCAGGCGCGGGCCCAGTTGCTGGTGGGCCATGATCCATTCGTGGGCCATGGTGCCCAGTGGCTTCATGTCGAGCTCGCGGGACAGATGCACATTGCTGGTGCCGACGAAGCGCCCGGGGAAATCGTGCTTGAGCACGTTCACCACTTCTTCCTGCACGCGGTAGGAGAAGCGTCGACGGGTGCCGAAGTCGGCGACCTGCAGATGCGCGAGTTCATCGGCGCTGGCATTGGCGCTTAACCAGTCGAATTTGCGATACAGCTGTTCGCGCACCTGCTCCATGACAATTTCACGGTAGCGATAGCGGTTGCGTACCTCACTGACAATCGCCAGCAGTGGCACCTCGAACAGAATCACATGCAGCCACGGCCCGCGCAGGCGGATAAACAGTTCGCCGTTCTCGATGCCGGTGTGGATGTAGCGCAGGTTGAAGCGAAAGAGCCCGAGAAAGCGTAGGAAGTCCGGCTTGAGGAAGCTGATACGCTCCAGGAAACCCAGCTGGTCGGCGCTCAGGCTCAACTCGGCGAGGCGTTCGAACTGAAAACGGATCTCCGCCAGATAGGGGCGCAGGTCCTCGCTGTTGCGGCAGCGAAATTCCCATTCGACTTCCACGTTGGGGTAGTTGTGCAGCACCGCCTGCATCATGGTCAGCTTGTAGAAGTCGGTGTCGAGCAGGTTCTGCACGATGCGATCGGCAAACACACTCTCGCTCATAACGGGTATCTCCAGGCGGGCCGCAGCCTGTGGCGGCGACGTTGCAGCGGTATCAATGAAAGGGACTAGTGGCGCATATCCGCGGTGGGTAGTGCCAGCGATTTTTTAGACGATGGCTTCCTTGCCACAGGTCTTGCGCAATGCATTAGTTGCGCAGCAACTCCGGGCTATCGATCTGCTCCAGCATCCACTTCACGAAATCACGCACCTTGGGCACTTCCGCCGAGTGTTCGGGGTAAGCCAGGTAATAGGCATCGCTGCTGGGCATTGCATGCTGCCAGGGAATGACCAGTTTGCCGTCAGCCAGTTCCTCCTCCACCAGGAACCGGGGCAACAGGGCGACACCGCAGCCGACTTGCGCCGCACGGATGCACATGTAGAAGGTTTCGAAGCGCGGGCCGTGGTAGCTGTGCTCAGTCTGGTAACCCTGGCTGTCGAACCAGTCGTGCCAGGCTTGTGGCCGCGAGGCATTTTGCAGCAGCACCAGGTCGGTGAGCTGGGTCGGGTCGGTGAACGGCTGATCCGGCAAGCTGCCGGGTGCGCACACCGGCACCAGTTCTTCGCCGAACAGTTTCAGGCTCTCGGTGCCGGGCCGTGAGCCTTGGCCGAAGTAGAACGCCAGGTCGCTGCGCCCTTGCAGCAGGTCGTCAGCCTCCTGCTCATTGCACAGGTCCAGGTGAATCTGCGGATGACGCAGGCGCCAGCCCTTGAGGCGTGGCACCAGCCAGCGCGCGCCGAAGGTAGAAGGCGTGGATACCCGCAGGACTTCCGTCTCGCCGCCGTAGGAGCGCAGGTAATGCGTCGACATCTCGACCTGCGTGAGGATTTTTCGGACTTCAACCAGATACAAATCCCCAGCGGGGGTCATTTGCAGGCGTCGGCGCACCCGGCGGAACAGCAGGTGCTGCAGCAGCTCTTCCAGTTGGGCGACCTGTTTGCTGACGGCGCTCTGCGTCAGGTTCAGCTCTTCAGCGGCGCGGGTGAAGCTCAGGTGACGGGTGACCGCCTCGAAGCACTGCAGGGCGGTGATCGAGGGCAGGTGGCGTTTATTCAGCATGGGAGGTCCCTTGTTCTTGTTGCAACGCTTTGCATGAATAAACGGAATGATATCTCGCCTAATCGTCGTTTGTTGGCAAGTCTCGGGCCGGCTACAACTAAAGGCCTGTAGCCCCTTGTCAGCGGGCTGTGAATTTTCTGCTTTTCACCTTGAAGGAGTAACCCATGGTTGCCGCATTGCTTGATCGTTTGGGGGTGAACCCGGCCCTGTACCAGAACGGCAAACAGCCCGTGCATTCACCGATCGACGGCAGCCAGATTGCCTCGGTGAACTGGGAAGGTGCCGCCGAAGTCGAGCAGCAGGTCAGTCGCGCCGAGCATGCGTTCGACCTGTGGCGCAAGGTCCCGGCACCGCGTCGCGGTGAACTGGTGCGCCAGTTCGGCGAAGTACTGCGTGAATACAAGGCCGACCTGGGCGAACTGGTGTCCTGGGAAGCCGGTAAGATCACTCAGGAAGGCCTGGGTGAAGTACAGGAAATGATCGATATCTGTGATTTCGCCGTCGGCCTGTCGCGCCAGTTGTACGGCTTGACCATCGCCTCCGAACGTCCGGGCCACCACATGCGCGAGTCCTGGCATCCACTGGGTGTGGTGGGGGTGATCAGCGCCTTCAACTTCCCGGTCGCGGTCTGGGCCTGGAATACCACCCTGGCGCTGGTCTGCGGCAACTCGGTGATCTGGAAGCCGTCGGAGAAGACCCCGCTCACCGCGCTGGCCTGCCAGGCACTGTTCGAGCGCGTAGTGAAAAACTTCAGTGATGCCCCGCCGTACCTGAGCCAGGTGATTATCGGTGGCCGTGATGCCGGCGAAGCGTTGGTGGACGACCCGCGTGTGGCCCTGATCAGCGCCACCGGCAGCACCCGCATGGGACGTGAAGTGGCGCCGAAAATTGCTGCGCGATTCGCCCGCAGCATTCTGGAACTGGGGGGCAACAACGCGATGATCCTCGGCCCAAGCGCTGACCTGGACATGGCGGTGCGAGCCATCCTGTTCAGTGCGGTCGGTACCGCCGGCCAGCGCTGCACTACCCTGCGTCGCTTGATCGCCCACGAGTCGGTCAAGGAAGAGATTGTCACCCGCCTCAAGGCGGCTTACTCCAAGGTGCGTATCGGCCACCCGCTGGAAGGCAACCTGGTGGGGCCGCTGATCGACAAACAGAGTTTCGAGAGTATGCAGGACGCGCTGGAACAGGCCTTGAGTGAAGGCGGCCGGGTGTTTGGCGGCAAGCGTCAGCTCGAAGGCCAGTTCCCGAATGCGTACTACGTATCGCCGGCCATCGTGGAAATGCCGGAGCAGAGCGACGTGGTGTGCAGCGAGACCTTCGCTCCGATTCTGTATGTGGTCGGCTACTCCGACTTTGCCGAAGCACTGCGCCTGAACAACGCGGTACCGCAAGGCTTGTCGTCGTGCATCTTCACCACTGACGTGCGTGAAGCCGAACAATTCATGTCGGCGGTGGGCAGTGACTGCGGCATTGCCAACGTCAACATTGGCCCGAGCGGGGCAGAAATCGGCGGCGCGTTTGGCGGCGAAAAAGAAACCGGCGGCGGTCGCGAATCGGGCTCCGATGCCTGGCGTGGCTACATGCGCCGGCAGACCAATACGGTCAACTACTCGCTGGAGCTGCCGTTGGCACAGGGCATCACGTTCGACTAGTTCTCGAGTCGAACCGTGACCCCCTTGTAGGAGCGAGCGTGCTCGCGATGAACTCAAAGGCAGCGCGTTTAATCAGCAAGCACGCGTTATCGTTAACGTCCATCGCGAGCAAGCTCGCTCCTACAGGTGAACTGTGTGTTGGTTAGGTTTCTGTTGGAGTCTGGCAATGCCGTTACGCGAAGAGTGCTTATGGGAAAAACTGACGCCGCAACGGCCTGACCGTGCGGCGCTCAAGGGCGAAGTGACGGCGGATGTCTGCGTCATCGGCGCCGGCTTCACCGGTTTGTCGGCGGCGGTGCATTTGCTGGAGCAGGGCAAAAGCGTCTGCGTACTGGAGGCCCAACGCTGCGGCCAGGGTGGTTCCGGGCGCAATGTCGGCTTGGTGAACGCGGGCATGTGGATCCCCCCGGACGAGATCGAGGCCGGGTTCGGCGAGGCGGTGGGCAGCCAGCTCAACCGGATGCTCGGTGCGGCACCTGCCTTGGTGTTCAGCCTGATCGACAAGTACAACATCGATTGCCAGCTACGCCGTGAAGGCACCCTGCACATGGCGCATAACGCCCGTGGCGAAGCTGATCTGCGCAGTCGCGAGGAGCAATGGAAACGCCGCGGCGCCCCCGTCGAGCTGCTCACTGGCGCTGCCTGCGAACAGGCCACCGGAACTAAAAAGATCGCGGCCGCGTTGCTCGATCGCCGTGCCGGCACTCTCAACCCGATGGCCTACACCAGTGGTCTGGCCAAGGCCGCGGCGGACCTGGGCGGCCAGTTGTTTGACCACTCGGCAGTCACCCGGCTGGAGCGCCAGGGCCAGCGCTGGTCGGTGCAAACCGCCCAGGGTTCGGTCATGGCCGAGCAAGTGGTGATTGCCTCCAACGCCTACACCGAAGGCGACTGGACCGAGCTGCGCCGTAACTTCTTCCCGGGTTATTACTACCAGGTGGCTTCCGCGCCGCTGACCGAGGAGGCGGCACAGCAGATTCTGCCCGGAGGGCAGGGGTCCTGGGATACCCGTCAGGTGCTCAGCAGCATTCGTCGTGACCAAGACGGCCGGCTGTTGCTCGGCAGTCTGGGCAACGGCAGCCAGAAACCGGCGTGGTTTCTCAAGGCCTGGGCCGACCGGGTTCAGCAGCACTATTTCCCGTACCTTGAACCGGTGGATTGGGAGTGCACCTGGACCGGCTGCATCGCGTTCACGCCCGATCATTTGATGCGACTGTTCGAGCCTGCACCCGGTTTGGTAGCTGTCACCGGTTACAACGGTCGTGGCGTCACCACAGGCACCGTGGTCGGCAAAGCCTTCGCCGATTACCTGTGTAACGGAAATCCTCAAGCCTTGCCGATTCCTTTCGCCCCCATGCAGCCATTGGCCGGGGTGGGCTTGCGCAGTTGTTTGTACGAAGCGGGTTTCTCCCTCTATCACGCGGGGCAGTGCCTGCGGATTGTCATTTGACCCGGTGAATTTGCTCCCGGACGCGGCGCTTTTCGGCGCAGCGACTAGCCTGTAGTGGTGCGCGTTGTAGCAGTGGCGCACCAGCAGTGTGCAGTTCGGTGACGCGGGCTGTTACAGGCTGGTTGCACGTCGTTTCTGCTGATGGTTGCAATACTGGCACGTAGAGGTTGCGCCTTTAAAAAATATTGGTTTCACCTTCTGCGGTTTAGACGGTTGCACGCCCAATGAAAAAGGGTCCGAGTCAGTCTAAATAACAATCAAGCAGCGACTTTTCTAAGAATAAAAAACCGATGGCACGCCCCTTGCTCTGAGCATTCAGTGAAGTCGCAGTGCCAACTATAAAAAAACCTTGGAGCACCACCTCATGTCCCAGACGTTTTACAAGAAAGGTTTTCTGGCCCTCGCAGTGGCAGCTGCATTGGGTGTTTCTGCGTTTGCTCAGGCTGACATCAAGATCGGCGTAGCGGGTCCAATGACGGGCGCCAACGCGGCATTTGGCGAGCAGTACATGAAGGGTGCACAGGCAGCGGCCGATGCGGTGAACGCAGCGGGCGGTGTCAACGGGGAGAAAATCGTTCTGGTCAAAGGCGATGACGCCTGCGAGCCAAAACAGGCAGTGACGGTCGCCAAGGACCTCACCAATCAGAAAGTCGCCGGTGTCGTCGGTCACTTCTGCTCGTCTTCGACCATTCCAGCGTCCGAGATCTACGACGAGGCCGGGATCATTACGATTACTCCGGGCTCCACCAACCCCAAGGTGACCGAGCGCGGTCTGAGCGCCATGTTCCGTATGTGCGGTCGTGACGACCAGCAGGGCATCGTTGCCGGCGACTACATCGTCGATGTGCTCAAGGGCAAGAAAGTCGTCGTATTGCATGACAAGGATACCTACGGTCAGGGCCTGGCGGACGCCACCAAGGCTCAACTGGTCAAGCGCGGTGTGGAACCTGTCCTATATGAAGGCCTGACCCGCGGCGAGAAAGACTTCAGCGCTGTGGTCACCAAGATCCGTGGCGCGGGTGCCGATGTGGTGTATTTCGGTGGCCTGCATCCGGAAGCCGGCCCGCTGGTTCGCCAGATTCGTGAACAAGGCCTCAAGGACGTCAAGTTCATGTCCGATGACGGCATTGTCACCGACGAGCTGGTCACCACTGCCGGCGGCGCGCAATACGTTGATGGCGTGCTGATGACCTTCGGCGCCGACCCGCGCATGCTGCCAGAGAGCAAGGCCGTGGTGGATGCGTTCCGCAAGGCCGGCACCGAGCCTGAGGGCTACACCCTGTACGCCTACGCTTCGGTCCAGACACTGGCCGCCGGTTTTAACGGTGCCAAGTCCAACAAGGGCGAAGACGCTGCCAAATGGCTGAAAGCCAACCCGGTCAAAACCGTGATGGGCGAGAAGACCTGGGATGGCAAGGGCGACCTGAAAATCTCCGACTATGTGGTTTACCAGTGGGACAAGGACGGCAAATACCACCAGCTCGAAAAACAGAAGTGACCTGAGCGTTTGAGCCGGTCGCCCCGATGGAGCGGCCGGCTGCAACGTGTCCGTGCAGTACCTGTCTTTTCTCGGAGAGCTGCACACGCCTCTGTATTTCGGTTGGCTGAACCCCAGGCCGTGGCAGCGGGTGCTTGTGCAGTCTCTCAAATGCGTGAGATTGCGTTATGGATGGTATTTTCCTGCAGCAACTGGTCAATGGCCTGACCCTCGGGTCGGTCTATGGCCTGATCGCCATCGGCTACACAATGGTCTATGGCATCATTGGCATGATCAACTTCGCCCACGGCGAGGTTTACATGATTTCCGCTTACCTCGCGGCAATCAGTCTGGCACTGCTGGCTTACTTCGGTATTGAATCCTTCCCGCTGTTGATGCTCGGTACACTGGTCTTCACCATTATCGTCACCGGGGTGTATGGCTGGGTCATCGAGCGTATTGCTTACAAACCGCTGCGCAACTCGACTCGCCTGGCACCGCTGATCAGCGCCATCGGTATTTCCCTGATCCTGCAAAACTATGCACAGATCAGCCAGGGCGCCCGCCAGCAAGGGGTCCCGACGCTGCTCACCGGTGCATGGCGGGTTGATATCGGCACTGGCTTCGTCCAGCTCACCTACACCAAGATCTTCATTCTGGTCGCGGCATTCGCCGGCATGGCGCTGCTGACCTACGTCATCAAGTACACCAAGCTCGGCCGCATGTGCCGTGCCACCCAGCAAGACCGCAAGATGGCCTCGATCCTGGGCATCAACACCGACCGGGTGATTTCCTACGTGTTCATCATCGGTGCCGCCATGGCCGCGCTGGCCGGTGTGCTGATCACCATGAACTACGGCACCTTCGACTTCTACGCAGGCTTCGTCATCGGTATCAAGGCCTTCACCGCTGCGGTTCTGGGTGGTATCGGCTCGCTGCCAGGCGCGATGCTCGGGGGGATCATTCTGGGGATCTCCGAGTCGCTGTTCTCCGGCCTGGTCAACTCGGACTACAAAGACGTTTTCAGCTTTTCGTTGCTCGTTCTTGTTCTGGTCTTTCGGCCTCAAGGCCTGCTCGGCCGTCCTCTTGTGTCGAAGGTGTAAGCAATGTCTTCAACCCATAATAAATCGATCGATATCAAACAAAGCCTGGTCGACGCGATTCTTGCCGGCCTCATTGCCCTGATTGTGTTCGGCCCGATTGTCGGGGTCGTGCTGGATGGTTACAGCTTTATTCTGGAACCCACGCGTGTTGCCTGGATCGTTGCCGTGGTAATGGCCGGTCGCTTCGCTCTGAGCCTGTTTCTGCAAACCACCAAGGGCCTGCAGATTCTCGAAGGCTTCGAGAGCACCGGCTCTGGCGTGCATGTGCTGGCGCCGGACTACAAATCGCAGCTGCGCTGGATCATCCCGCTGCTGATCGTGATCGCCGTGGTCTTCCCGTTCTTCTCCAACTCGTACCTGCTGGGGGTGGTGATCCTTGGGTTGATCTACGTGTTGCTCGGCCTGGGCCTGAACATCGTGGTCGGTCTGGCAGGGCTGCTGGACCTGGGTTACGTAGCGTTCTACGCCATCGGCGCCTACGGCCTGGCGCTGGGTTATCAATACCTCGGGCTGGGGTTCTGGACGGTGTTGCCGCTGGCGGCCATCACTGCCGGGCTGGCCGGTTGCATCCTCGGTTTCCCGGTGCTGCGTCTGCATGGCGACTACCTGGCCATCGTGACACTGGGCTTTGGTGAAATCATTCGCCTGATCCTCAACAACTGGCTGTCGCTGACGGGCGGCCCGAACGGTATGGCGGCGCCTTTGCCGACGTTCTTCGGTCTTGAGTTCGGCAAAAGGGCGAAGGAGGGCGGTGTGCCGTTCCATGAGTTCTTCGGTATCGCCTACAACCCTGACGTGAAGTACTACTTCATCTACGCCGTGCTGTTCCTCGTCGTGCTGGCGGTGTTGTACATCAAGGACCGCCTGACTCGCATGCCGGTCGGTCGTGCCTGGGAAGCCTTGCGCGAAGATGAAATCGCCTGCCGTTCGATGGGCCTGAACCACGTACTGGTGAAACTCTCCGCGTTCACCATCGGTGCCTCGACTGCCGGTCTGGCCGGGGTGTTCTTTGCCACCTATCAAGGCTTCGTCAACCCGACCTCGTTCACCTTCTTCGAATCGGCACTGATCCTCGCCATCGTGGTGCTCGGCGGCATGGGCTCGACCATTGGCGTGGTGATCGCGGCGTTCGTGCTGACTGTCGCCCCGGAACTGCTGCGCGGCTTCGCCGAATATCGCGTACTGCTGTTCGGCATCCTGATGGTGTTGATGATGATCTGGCGACCACGCGGCCTGATTCGCATCAGCCGTACCGGCGTGACGCCGCGTAAAGGTGCCATTGCCTATGAGAGGAAAACGTCATGAGTGAAGTCGTACTCTCGGTAGAGAAACTGATGATGCACTTCGGCGGCATCAAGGCCCTGAGTGACGTCAGCCTGAAGGTCGAACGCAACTCGATCTTCGCCCTGATCGGCCCCAACGGCGCGGGCAAGACCACGGTGTTCAACTGCCTGACCGGGTTCTACAAAGCCTCC
Organism: Pseudomonas sp. Irchel s3a18; assembly: GCF_900187535.1. NCBI lineage: Bacteria > Pseudomonadati > Pseudomonadota > Gammaproteobacteria > Pseudomonadales > Pseudomonadaceae > Pseudomonas > Pseudomonas sp. Irchel s3a18. The sequence continues at coordinate 280,498 of NZ_FYDV01000004.1, forward strand.
GGTGGCAAGATCGAACTCAATACCCGTGGCGAGAAAACCAACGTCATCAAAATGCTTGGGGAGTCGTTCAAGGCGACCGATTTCGTTTCGCCGAAAAGCTTCGCCAGTCGGCTCTACTACAAGATGTTCGGTGGTACGCACCTGATCAACCGCGCCGGATTGGCACGGACTTTCCAGAATATTCGCCTGTTCCGGGAAATGTCGGTGCTGGAGAACCTGCTGGTGGCCCAGCACATGTGGGTCAACCGCAACATGCTGGCCGGCATCCTCAACACCAAGGGCTATCGCAAGGCCGAAAGCGACGCACTGGACTGCGCGTTCTACTGGCTGGAGGTGGTCGACCTGGTGGACTGTGCCAACCGCCTGGCCGGTGAACTGTCCTACGGCCAGCAACGCCGTCTGGAAATCGCCCGGGCCATGTGCACGCGGCCGCAGATCATCTGCCTCGACGAACCGGCCGCCGGCCTCAACCCGCAGGAAACCGAAGCGCTGAGCGCGATGATCCGTCTGCTACGCGACGAGCACGATCTGACCGTGGTGCTGATCGAACACGACATGGGCATGGTAATGAGTATTTCCGACCACATCGTGGTGCTGGACCACGGCAACGTGATCGCCGAGGGTGGGCCCGAGGCAATCCGCAACGACCCGAAAGTGATCGCCGCCTACCTGGGTGCTGACGAAGAGGAGCTCGTATGACCAAGGGTGCGATCCTCGAACTCAAGGCGCTGGACGTGTTCTACGGGCCGATCCAGGCCCTGAAGAAAGTCTCGTTGCACATTAACGAAGGAGAAACCGTGAGCCTGATCGGCTCCAACGGTGCCGGCAAGTCGACGCTGCTGATGTCGATCTTCGGCCAGCCCCGGGCGGCTGACGGGCAGATCATCTATCAGGGCGTAGACATCACCCACAAGTCGTCCCATTACATCGCCTCCAACGGCATCGCGCAGTCGCCGGAAGGGCGGCGGGTGTTTCCCGACATGACGGTCGAGGAGAACCTGCAGATGGGCACCATCCCGATCGGTGACAAGTACGTCGATGAGGATATGCAGCGCATGTTCGAGCTGTTTCCACGGCTCAAGGAGCGCCGCAACCAGCGGGCGATGACCATGTCCGGTGGTGAGCAGCAGATGCTGGCCATCGCCCGTGCCTTGATGAGCCGACCCAAGCTGCTGTTGCTCGATGAACCGAGCCTGGGGCTGGCGCCGATCGTGGTGAAGCAGATCTTCGCCACCCTGCGCGAACTGGCCAAGACCGGCATGACCATCTTCCTGGTAGAGCAGAACGCCAACCATGCGTTGCGCTTGTCGGACCGGGCCTATGTGATGGTCAATGGCGAGATCCGCCTCAGCGGCACCGGCAAGGAGTTGTTGGTGAACGAGGACGTGCGCAACGCCTATCTCGGCGGGCACTGAGTCAACGTGGTCATGCACAAGCCCCGACGAGCAATCGTCGGGGCTTTTTGCGTTTCCGCTCCAGCGTAGGCGCTATACATGGCCTCAATCATGAAAATGTGGAAAACAATCTTCGTAACCTGTCAAAGCGCGACATAAAGCCGCTGCAAACAGCTGTTTTCCCACAGTTTTGACTTGTCCCCGTTTGCTGTGGAGCTGGCTGTGGGTAACGTGGGTGCAACTCGTTGCAGGCCTTTATCTACGTGGCTTGCAGGTTGTTGGTTGTTTTTTGATCAGGTGCTTTTACGCGACCCCGAGCCTGTCTTGTCAACCTTTTTATTGGCAGGCAGTTGCACCCCGAAAGCCTTCGAACAGCCTGTGGATAAGTCTGTGGTTAAACTCTGGAAAGACTGCGCAAAGCAGCGCAATTGCTGGCTTGGCGCCATCGCCTGTCTGACTGATCGGTCGCGTTAAGCGGGGAGGGCTACACGTGAGGCCCGCCGGGTCAAGCAAAAAACTTTTCAATCTGCCCGCAAAGCCTTGTGGATAGCGGTGTTCAGGGTTTTGTACTTGCCCCCAAAGACTGTGGAAGGGGCTGTGGATAAGGTGCGTGCAACAGGCTGTGAGCCGCGGCGGGCGTGGCCCTGCAAGAGTTGGCTGTTTTTTGTACAGTAAACCCGAGGTTGCTGCTAGGAACGTGGCCGGGCATGCTGCCGGCTGATTTCCCATTCCAATGGCTGTGTATCAGCCCAAGTCAGGAGAGCACGATGTCCAACACCCTGTTTATTACCGGCGCGACCTCCGGTTTTGGTGAAGCCTGCGCCCGCCGTTTTGCCGAGGCTGGCTGGAAGCTGGTGCTGACGGGGCGCCGTGAAGAGCGCTTGAATGCCCTGTGTGCCGAGCTGTCGAAGCAGACCGAGGTCCATGGCCTGGTGCTCGACGTGCGTGACCGCAAGGCGATGGAGGCGGCAATTGCCAACCTGCCGCCGTCGTTTGCCACCTTGCGCGGACTGATCAACAACGCCGGCCTGGCCCTGGGTGTGGACCCGGCGCCCAAGTGTGACCTGGATGACTGGGACACCATGGTCGATACCAACATCAAGGGGCTGATGTACAGCACTCGCCTGCTGTTGCCACGGCTGATCGCCCATGGCCGCGGCGCCGGGATCATCAACCTCGGCTCCATCGCCGGCAACTACCCGTACCCGGGCAGCCACGTGTATGGCGCGAGCAAGGCGTTCGTCCAACAGTTCTCGTTGAACCTGCGTTGCGACCTGCAGGGTACCGGCGTGCGTGTGAGCAACATCGAGCCGGGCCTGTGCGAGAGCGAGTTCTCGCTGGTGCGTTTTGCCGGTGACCAGGCGCGTTATGACGCAACGTATGCGGGCGCCGAGCCGATTCAACCGCAGGACATTGCCGAGACCATCTTCTGGGTGCTCAACGCCCCGGCGCACATCAACATCAACCGCCTGGAGCTGATGCCGGTCAGCCAGACCTGGGGCGGGTTCGCGATCGACCGCAGCAGCAAGGCGTAAGTGTGGCGAGGAGGCTTGCCCTCCTCATCACCCAAGGCTCAGCCAAAATACTCGGCTAGCCCGCTGTAGCAGGTGGCCAGGTGGTAAGGCGTGGTCGAGGGCATGTCCCGGCGACTGACCGTGCCGCTGGTATCCAGGCATTCGTACCAGCCTCCGGCATGCAGGAAGCGGTCGGCCAAGGCGTTCAGTTGGCGCAGCAGCGAGGCTTCGCTGCCTGGGCGCAGGGTCAGGGCGCGCAGGTATTCCGCTTGTGCCCAGATACGCTGTGTGGCATCGCGAGGCCTGCCACCCTGTTCAAGGTCAAGCATGGCGCCCACGGCGCCTGTCTGCGGATCGACCCCCCACTGTTCGGTGACGGCGAAGGCGCGGTTCAGGGAGGCATGCAGGGTGGAGCCACGCAGGACTGGCGATGAGTCGAGCAGGAAGAACCATTCGAACTGGTGCCCCGGCTCAAACCAGTTATCCACAGCCTTGAGCGGCTTCTCCATCATCACCCCGTGCTGCGGGTCGATGAACTGCTGCTGCATGGCCTCGCACAGAGCCGTGAGTGCCGCCTGGACCGGGGCATCATCGCGTACCGACAGGGTCGCCAGAAACGCTTCGGCCAAGTGCATCAGCGGGTTCTGCAAGGGGCCGGAGCCGAGCGAAGACCAGTCACGGTCGAGGCTGGCTTCGTACAGGCCGTCGTCTGTGGCAAAGCGTTGAGCGAGTACTTCCAGGGCGGCATTGAGCACCGACTCCACCAAGGGCTCGCGGACCTTGCTCCAGTAGTGGGCGCAGGCAAAGAGGATGAAGGCGTGGGTGTAGAGGTCCTTGCGTTGATCCAGCGGCGCGCCGTGGGGGTCAATGCTGTAGAACCAACCGCCATGCTCGGCATCGTGGAAGTGCCGTTGCAACGAGCGGAACAAGGCCGCTGCGCGCGCTTCGGCCGCCGGCACCTCACCGATCAGGCTGGCGAACAGGTACAGCTGCCGTGCACAGGCCATGGCCCGGTAGCGCTGCGGCGGTAATGGCCGGTGCTCGGCATCCAGGGCCTCATAGGGCAGCGCCATGTCGCTGTTCCAGCCGGGGCCTTGCCAGAGCGGCACGATCACGTCCCGGAAATGCTGTTGCACGGTGGCAAACAGAGCGGTCAGTTCGGGCTGGGAGGCAGAGCGGGGAGCATGGGGCATTGGCTGGCGTCGTCACGGCAGGAGTGTTTGCGCGACATGGTAGCAGAGGGGCGGGGGGCAAGCTGCAAGCTTCAAGCGGCAAGCAAGAGCCGGTCAGCTTGCAGCTTGCGACTTAGCCTGCGAGCAACCAGGCCCCGGTCGCCGCCGATGCCGCTCCGGCCATGCGAACCAGCGGCGCGGCGGCTTGCGGCAACACCCGCACCACCGCGTAACCTGCGATATGCAAGGCGGCAGTCGCAATGACGAAGCCGATGGCGTAGGTCCAGGGGCTGGACATGGCCGGCAGCTCCAGGCCATGGGCCACGCCGTGGAACAGGGCAAACAAGGCGGTCGCGCCGACTGCCAGGCTCAGTGGCGGGCGCACTGCCAAGGCCACGGCCAGGCCCAGGGCCAGCACCGAGGCGGCAATCCCGCTTTCCAGTGCCGGCAGGCTCAGGCCTTCAAAACCCAGCAGCCCGCCCATCAGCAGGGTGCCGACGAAGGTACCCGGCAGTGCCCAGCGCGCGGCGCCTCGCTGTTGCGCGGCCCACAACCCCACGGCAAGCATTGCCAGCAAATGGTCCAGGCCACCGATCGGATGGCTGATGCCGGCCAGCAAGCCGTTGTCGCCATGACCGGGGTGGGCGAAGGCCAGGGTCGGTGTGAGCAGCAGGGCTGCGGTGGCAAAAAGGCGATGGAGTGTCATGACTGAGCTTCCTTGTTGAAAAGACGTGTGGATAACTTCAGGCCGCGCTCAGCAGCCCCTGGCGCTCGATGAAGGCAATGATTTCCTCAAGACCCTGGCCGGTCTTCTGATTGCTGAAGACAAACGGCTTGCCGTTGCGCATGCGCCGGGTGTCGCTGTCCATCATCGACAGCGAGGCACCTACCAGCGGCGCCAGGTCGATCTTGTTGATCACCAGCAGGTCTGATTTGCAGATGCCCGGCCCGCCTTTGCGCGGCAGCTTGTCGCCCGCGGAAACATCAATGACGTAGAGGGTCAGGTCCGACAGTTCCGGGCTGAAGGTGGCCGACAGGTTGTCACCGCCAGACTCCACCAGAATCAGGTCCAGGTCGGGAAAACGTCGGTTCAACTGATCCACCGCCTCGAGGTTGATCGAGGCGTCTTCGCGAATCGCCGTGTGCGGGCAGCCGCCGGTTTCCACGCCGATGATCCGCTCGGGCGCCAGGGCTTGATTGCGCACCAGGAAATCGGCGTCTTCGCGGGTATAGATGTCGTTGGTGACCACCGCCAGGTTGTAGCGCTCGCGCAGCGCCAGGCACAGGGCCAGGGTCAGCGCGGTTTTACCGGAACCGACCGGGCCGCCAATGCCGACGCGCAGAGGTTGTGCGTTCATGTGTTTCTCCTAGGATCGGAACAGACGGCTGTACTGGCGCTCATGGGCCATGCACGCCAGGGACAGGCCGAAGGCGGCGCTGCCATAGTGTTTGGGTTCAATGCTTGAAGCGCTCTGCTGAGCCTGTTGCAGCAGCGGTAGCAGTTCGCTGGTCAGCCGTTGCGCCGCTTGCTGGCCCAGCGGCAGGGTTTTCATCAGCACTGCCAATTGATTCTCCAGCCAGCTCCAGAGCCAGGCGGCCAGGGCATCGTGCGGGCTGATCTGCCAGGCGCGGGCGGCCAGTGCCCAGCCCAGGGCCAGGTGCGGTTCGGGGTGTTGTTCGAGGAAGTGGCGCGCGGCCTCATCCAGTTCCGGCAAACCGTTGAGCAGTTGCTGCAGGGAATAACCCATCTGCCGGCTTTCCTGATGTAGCTCGCGGGTTTCCCGGCTGGTGCGATGCTCCTCGCACCGTTGCGACAACTGCGCCCAGTCCTGCCCGGCAGCAGCGAGGCAATGGGCGAGCAACAGCGGCGCTTCGAAGCGCGCGAGGTTGAGCAGCAACTGGTCGCTGATCCAGCGTTTGGCCGATAGCGGGTCGCTCACGCGGCCGTTCTCCACGGCCATTTCCAGGCCCTGTGAATAGCTGTAGCCACCGATCGGCAGCTGTGGGCTGGCCAGTCGCAACAGCGCCCAGGCCGGGTTCACAGGCGCACGCCAAACTGATGGAGCCTGGGCGCATAGTTGAACGCCTCGTCACCGTGTCGCGAGTGATGATGGCCGCCGCCATAGGCACCGTGTTCCGGCTGGAACGGCGCTTCGATGGGGTCTGCTCTGGCGCCCAGTTGTTCGAGCATGGCCTTGAGTACGTAGTCGTCGAGCAGGCGCAGCCAGCCGTCACCGACTTGCAGGGCCACATGGCGATTACCCAGGTGGTAGGCGGCGCGGGTCAGTTCGAAGGGGTTGGCGCAGGTGACATGCAGCAGCTGTTCGGGGCGGGCGCAGACGCGCACGATACGGCCGTCTTCGGCTTCCAGGCATTCCCCGTCGTGCAGCGGCGGTTGTCCGCGCTCTAGAAACAACCCGACGTCTTCACCCTCGGCACTGAAGCAGCGCAGACGGCTTTTACTGCGCGCCTCGAAGTTCAAGTGCAGCTCTGCGACCCAGGCGGGTTGAGGGTCGATTCGGCGATGAATCACCAGCATTGGAAGGCTTCCAGCAAAGGACTATGCAATGGCTAGAGCAAGGGGCTTGCCAATAGCGCGAGCTGTAGGAGATTTCAGCTATTGCCTAGGGAATGCTAGAAGGTGGTGCGGGAAACCGGAGAGGGGTATGGTGTGATTTGGTGCAAAAAACTTCCGTGGCGCACCAAATCACGGCGCGGACGAACAAGCACAGAGGGTTACTCCGTGCTGCCCAACCCCTGCCAATGCTTGAGACCAATAAAGATAAAGCGCAGCTGCTGGGTGATCTTTGCCTGGGGCGTCAGGTGAGCGGGGAGCGCCTCGGCGGGTGGGTCGATGATGTCCGGGAGGGTGGCGAATACGCTCTTGACGATGAGGTCCGCCATCACCGACAAACCGGCAAAGTCCAGGTGTTGCAGCTTGGGCATCAATGACAGGTCGGCCGCCAGGTCTGAGCTGATGTTCTCGCGCAGCTTGCCGATGGCCAGGCGTACGGGCAGTGAGCCGCCGTATTGCTCGCGGGCCAGGAACAGAAACTGCGAGCGGTTGGCGGCCACGACGTCGAGAAAGATCCGCACCGAGGCGTCGATGATCCCGCCCATGACGAACTCGTTGTGGCGCACCAGGCGGATGGTTTCCCGGAACGTCTGGCCGACTTCGCTGACCAGCTCCAGGCCCAGTTGATCCATATCGGCAAAATGCCGGTAGAAACCGGTCGGGACAATACCTGCGGTTTTCGCTACTTCGCGCAGGCTCAGGCTGCCGAATCCTCGGCCGCACTGCATCAGGTGGCGGGCAGCGTCCATCAGGGCGTTGCGGGTCTGTTGTTTCTGTTCGGCGCGGGGCAGCATCAGGCGGCTGACTTCTAATCAAGGACAGCGGCGCACTCTAGCAAATCAGCTTTGCCGGCGTCGATCTTGAGTGGGGTGTAATCAGGCGGGGCGTAGCGGGAGCAACATTACACAATGTCAAAGCCCGATCCTGGGATCGGGCTTTTTTCCAGGGCCACCATGGGCTTAGCTCACAGCGCTGTTGCGTTCGATAACGCGGTCACCACCACCTTCGGCAACGGTCTGGCCTTGTGGGGTGCGGTTGTAGCCATCCTCAACCAGGCCTTTTTCTTCCAGGCGATCACGACCACCTTCGGCAACGGTCTGGCCTTGTGGGGTACGGTCGTAGCCATCGGCGGCGATTTTGTTGCGTTCCAGCAAGCGGTCAGATCCACCTTCAGCTACGGTCTGGCTGAACGCCGAGTGGTTGCCTTTGACTTGCGGAGTGGCTTGTTCGGCCGCTGGCAGGGCAAACGCATTAGCGGCCAGGATCGAAAGGGTAAGGCTAAGCAGTAATTGGCGTTTCATGATCGAGTGCTCCGTGGGTGGGCGGTAAAGTGGGTACGGAGCCAATGCTACGCTCGATAAGTCGATACAAAAGTTCATAAGGACAATGGTAATAATCAACAGAATTGATTGTTCTGCTGAGCGCCTCTAGACCGGGCGTTTGCGCAGAGTGCTCTGGCACCGAGGTAGTTGTTTGCGACCCGCAGGCGGGCCGAAAATGGCGGGCGATGGACCGCTGCCAGGAGGGTGCGTCGGGGAGAAAGCTGGGCCTTTTTGCGCGCCCCCCGACTTTGTCGTTAAACCTGCGGGCCATTTGCCAGTCGTAGTGTTTATGCCCGGGCGATTCATGGCCTGGCGTTTCTTGCGTGCGCCGCAGTACGGGCGCCGAGTGGTCATCAGGAGTCCTGTGCAATGACGCGCACCCGTAAAATATTCACCTGGGCCTTCACCAGTCTGGCGCTGCTGATGGCCTCGCTGGTCGTGATCATCCTGTTCTTTGACTGGAACCGGATCAAACCCGACCTCAATGCCAAGGTGTCCGAAGAGTTGCATCGTTCCTTCGCGATCAACGGCAACCTGTCGGTGGTCTGGCAGCGTGATGTCGACGAGGGAGGCTGGCGCGCCTGGGTGCCTTGGCCCCATGTGGTGGCCGAGGACCTGAGCCTGGGCAACCCGGATTGGTCGAAGCAGCCGCAAATGGTCAATCTCAAGCGGGTCGAGTTGCGCATCTCGCCGTTGGCCCTGTTGGTGCAGCGAGTGGTGATTCCGCGCATCGATCTCACCGAACCCGTTGCACGCCTGCAACGACTGGAGGACGGTCGCGCCAACTGGACGTTCACCTTCGATCCCAAGGATCCGAATGCCGAACCGTCCCGCTGGGGGGTGGAAATCGGTGCAATCGGCTTCGACAAGGGGCATGTCACCCTCGACGATCAGCACTTGAAAACCTCGCTCGACCTGCTGATCGATCCGTTGGGCAAACCGATCCCGTTCAGCGATATCGTCGGGGACAAGACCGCCAAAAAAGCTCGGGAGAAGGGGGCGGCGCCGCAGGACTATGCATTTGCGCTCAAGGTCAAAGGCCTGTATCACGGCCAGGTGCTTTCAGGCGAGGGCAAGATTGGCGGGCTATTGGCATTGCAGGACGCGGCCAGACCGTTCCCGCTACAGGTACAGGCCCGGATTGCCGATACCCGGGTCGAGCTGGCGGGGACTCTCACCGACCCACTGAGCCTCGGTGCACTGGACCTGCGGTTGAAGCTGGCCGGTACCAGCCTGGGCAATCTCTATCCGTTGACCGGCGTCACCCTGCCGGACTCCTCACCCTATGCCACGGACGGTCACCTGATCGCCAACCTGCGCGCGCGAGAGGGTGCGACGTTCCGCTATGAGGACTTCAATGGCACCATCGGCGGCAGCGACATTCATGGCAACCTGGTTTACGTGGCCCGTCAGCCACGACCCAAACTCAGTGGTGCGCTGGTCTCCAATCAACTGCTGTTCGCGGACCTTGCACCGTTGATCGGCGCCGACTCCAATGCCAAGCAAAAGGCACGCGGCGGTGACAGCAAGCAGCCAGCAGACAAGGTACTGCCGGTCGAGGCGTTTCGTACCGAGCGTTGGCGTGACATGGATGCCGACGTCGAGTTCACCGGCAAGCACATCGTGCACAGCGAGAAACTACCGTTCAACGACCTGTTTGCCCATGTGGTGCTCACCGACGGTCAGCTGAATCTGGAGCCGCTGCGTTTTGGCGTGGCGGGCGGCAAGCTGGATGCGCAGGTCCGCCTCGACGGTCGAACCACGCCACTGGAAGGGCGGGCAAAACTGAGCGCCCGTGGTTTCAAACTCAAGCAGTTGTTCCCGACCTTCGAGCTGATGAAGACCAGTTTGGGCGAGCTTAACGGTGACGCCGACATCGCGGGGCATGGCAACTCGGTGGCGGCGTTGCTGGGCAGCGCCAACGGCGACCTGAAACTACTGATCAACGATGGCGCAATCAGTCGTGAGTTGATGGAACTGGCGGGGCTGAACATCGGCAACTATGTGGTTGGCAAAATCTTTGGTGACCAAGATGTGAAGATCAACTGCGCCGCCGCCGACTTCGGTATCAAGAGTGGCCTGGCGACGTCGCGTCTGTTTGTGTTCGACACCGAGAACGCGATCGTCTACATCGACGGCACGGCCAACATGGCCACTGAACAGCTGGACCTGACCATATCCCCCGAGTCCAAGGGCTGGCGCCTGATTTCCCTGCGTTCGCCGCTGTATGTTCGCGGCACGTTCATAAAGCCGGAAGCCGGGGTCAAGGGCGTGCCGTTGATGCTGCGCGGCGCGGGGATGGTGGCGCTGGGGGTGCTTGCGGGCCCCGCAGCGGGCTTGCTGGCACTGGTGGCGCCGAGCGAGGACGCGCCGAACCAGTGTGCGCCGTTGCTGGAGCAGATGAAGTTGGGTAAGGCGCCGAAGACGGTGAAGGGTTGAGAACTACACCGTTGTCGGTGTTGAGCGCTAATGGGGTTTGATACTCCATTGGTGCTGTGTAGGCAGGATGCATGCTTGCGGATATTCAGATCTCATTCGGTGGTGGCAGGCGGATTGATGTGAAACAAATGGGTTTGGGTTTTTGTTGTGTGAAATGGTTTATGTTTTATGTGCGAGCTTGATCGATCCTGATTTCAATTGGATTGGGTTGGCGTTTCAGGTCTTTTAGAAAACCGGTCATGCCTACTGCGTGTTTTTCTTCCCAAGACAGAATAGGTTCGAAGATCGACCCAATGTTCGTTACATCGACTGTAGTGGGTCTGACAGTCGTGCTTCCTCTTCCAACCACTGAAAAAACGCCCGAACTGACGGATGCCGCTCGCGCCCCGGCACGCACAGTGCACTGTAACCGGCACCATTGACCTGAACCTCTGGGCGATAACCCACCAGTAAGCCACTGGCGACACTTTCCGATACCAGAATGTTGCTGGCCAGCACCAGACCTTGGCCGGCTATCGCGGCTTGCAGGGCGTAATGCTCTTCATCGTATTCGCGGGTGACCGGGTGGTTGCTCAGCCAGGTTTCCCCGGCCTGGGCGCACCAGGCTGCCCAGCCGTGAGCATAGAGTTTGGCGTTGTGCCAATTCACGCTGATCAATGTCGGTGGTCGACGACTGGCCAGCGCCACTTGCCCGGGGGAGCCGTAGACGCCGAATTGTTCGTCGAACAGGCATTGGCCGTAGAGGTTCGGGTAGTCCTCCAGGCTATAGCGGATGGCCAGGTCGACGCTGGCGTCCTGATGCAGGTCGATCACTTCGCAATGGGTGTCCAGGCGCAGCTTGATGTTCGGATGGCTGGCGTAGAACCGCCCCAGGCGTGGCACCAGCCATAGAGTAGCGAAGGCCGCGGTGGTGGAAATCATCAGCGTGGTGCCGCTGCGTTGGGGGCGCAGGGTGTCGACGCTCTGCGCCACTTCCAGCAAGGCCCCATGCAGGCTACGAAACAAGCGCTCACCACCGTCGGTCAGTTGCACGCGGCGTGGCAGGCGTTCGAACAGGGGCACGCCGAGCCAGGTTTCCAGTGCGCGAATCTGGTGGGAAATCGCGGTTGGCGTCACTGACAGCTCCTCGGCGGCCGCCTTGAAACTCAGCAGGCGCGAGGCTGATTCGAACGCACGCAGGGCGGTCAAGGGGAGCGAAGCGAACATCGTGGGACTCCATGGATGAGATCAATTCATCCGGACTGATTTTTACTCATTTGAAGAAGGCCGGCTGCGAGCTTCAAGCTGCAAGCCGAAAGCTATTCAAGTTTAGTCTTCGGGAGATTGAGATGAGTAAAATTCTTGTGGTTCACGCCAGCCCCCGTGGCGACCGCTCCCATTCCCGGCGCTTGGCCGAAGTGTTTTTAGCGGCTTGGCAGGCACAACATCCTTACGCGCAGTTGACCCGTCGAGAAGTGGGGCGGGCGTTGATTCCGCCGGTAAACGAAGCGTTTATCGCTGCGGCCTTTCATCCTGACCCCGAGGCCCGGTCCCTGTCGATGCAGGCCGATCTGGCGCTCAGCGATCAGTTGGTCGCCGAGTTGCTCGAGCATGATGGGCTGGTGATTTCCACGCCCATGCACAACTTCAGCGTGCCCAGCGGTCTCAAGGCCTGGATCGACCAGATCGTGCGCCTGGGCCTGACCTTCAACCACTCGCTGGACAACGGCATCGCCCAGTACGAACCGCTGGTGAAGGGCAAGAAAGCCCTGATTGTCACCAGCCGTGGCGGTTTCGGTTTCGGCCCCGGTGGCGAGAACGAGGCCATGAACCACGCCGATCCCTTGCTGCGCACGGCGCTGGGGTTTATCGGCCTCGACGAGGTCACGGTGGTTGCGGCCGAAGGTGAAGAGTCCGCCGAACGCACTTTTGCCGTGTCAGTCGCCGAGGCCGAGCAACGCCTGCGGGCGCTGGCCCGGGTGTTTTGAAGTGGCCTGGTTGTTCCTGCTGGTCGCTGCCGGGTTCGAAGTGACGTTCGCCATGGGCATGAAATACGCCGAAGGCTTCACCCGGTTGTGGCCGTCGCTGATCACCGTGGCGGCGGCCGTGGGCGGGATCTACTTCCTGACCCTGGCCATGCGCGAATTGCCGGTGAGCATTGCCTACCCGATCTGGACGGCCATCGGATCGCTGGGCACGGTGTTCCTGGGCTTCGCCTTGTTGGGCGAAAGCCTGACGCCGGTCAAGCTGGTGTCGGTTGCCTTGATCGTGGCGGGGGTGGCAGGCTTGAAATAGGCGTCGGGGAATGTCATAGACGCAGGGTAAAGGTGTCATCTTCGATGGCGAGGCGGGTGGCCGACGTCTTGCTTCCCAGCCTGGACCTTCCCAACGATCACAAGGATGTTTGCCCATGTCGCAGGAAACCGCCACGCGCTACCCCTTGGTATTGGTCCCGGGCATGCTCGGTTTTGTTCGTTTGCTGGTGTACCCGTACTGGTACGGGATCATCCCGGCGTTGCGCCGGGGTGGGGCTTTGGTGTTCGCCGTGCAGGTTTCGCCGGTGAACTCCAATGAAGTCCGCGGCGAAGAACTGCTGATGCAAATCGAGGACATCGTGCGTGAAACCGGAGCCGGCAAGGTCAATCTGATTGGCCACAGCCAGGGTGCGCTGACCGCCCGATACGCTGCGGCCAAGCGTCCGGATCTGGTGGCCTCGGTGACGTCGGTTGCCGGCCCCAACCATGGCTCGGAACTGGCGGATTACCTGCACCGGCACTACCCGCCCGACAGTGCGAAAGGCCGTGTACTGAGTGCGCTACTGCGCATGGTCGCGTGGGTGATGGGGGTACTGGAAACCGGTCATCACGTGCGCAAATGGCCGGTGGACTTAGACGCCTCGCACAACTCCCTGACGGGCGAAGGCGTTGCCCTGTTCAACCAGCGTTATCCACAGGGCTTGCCTGAAGCGTGGGGCGGACAGGGGCCTGAGTGGGTCAACGGTGTGCGCTACTACTCCTGGTCCGGCACCTTGCAACCCGGCAAGACCGATCGGGGCGGCAATCTGCTGGACGGCACCAACCGTAGCTGCCGCTTGTTCGCTCACACCTTTGTCCGCGAGGCGGGGCAGTGCGACGGCATGGTCGGGCGTTACAGCTCGCACCTGGGGACGGTGATCGGCGATGACTACCCGCTGGATCATTTCGACATTGTTAACCAGTCGCTGGGGCTGGTGGGCAAAGGCGCCGATCCGGTGCGCCTGTTTGTCGAGCATGCGCAGCGGTTGAAAGCAGCGGGTATATAGCCACAGAAGATCATGCGCGACCGAGCACAGTGGTCCAGCGCTCGGACAGCAGCACCCCACCCAATGTCATCAGCCCGCCCACCAGGTGGTATAGCGCCAACTGCTCATGCAGGACCACGGCGGCAATCAGGGCGGTGATCAATGGCAGCAAGTTGAAAAACAGCGTGGTCCGGCTCGGCCCCAGGCGCACCACGGCCTGCATCCATGCCAGGGGGGCGACCATCGAGGCGAGCAGGCAGGCGTAGAGCACCAGCGGAATATTCTGCAAGGTCGGGCCGACCTTGGGCGAGGCCACGAACAGCGGAAACAGCACCACCACCGCCACCAGCACCTGTAGGTAGAGCAGCACCAGGGGCGGCAGGCGCAGCTGCCATTTCTTCAGCAGGGTGCTGTAGATCGCGTAGGCCAGGGTCGCGATCAGCATCATCGCATCACCGAGATTGACCCCGTGCTCCAGCAGCGCGCCGAGGCTGCCGGACGAGATCACCACCAGCACCCCGGCCAAGGACAATACCGCCCCCGCCAGCGCACCGGCCGTCAGCCGTTGGCCAAGACTGACGATCGCCATGGCCAATGACATCAACGGCATCAGTGACAGGATGATGCCCATGTTGGTGGCGGTGGTCAGGGCGGCGGCGAAGTACGCCAGGCTTTGATACATCGCCATGCCCAGTACGCCGAGGATGAAGATCCTCGTCAGGTTCGGGCGAATCACTGGCCAATGGTTGATCACCGGTTTGAGCATGAAGGGCGTGAACAGTATCCCGGCGAGCAGCCAGCGATAGAAACCGATCTCGGCGGGGAAAATCGCACCGGCCGACATTTTGGTGATCACGGTGTTACCGGCCCAGATGAAAATGGCCAGCAGGGGATAAGCGTATTGCATGGGAAAAACCAGAACGTTGATGAAGCGCGATTATCCCCTGTCTGGATCAATGCCTATACTTCGATCCAGACAACCCGCCCTTGAATCCGGACAGCATGAACAGAAAGCCTATCGATCTGCTGGATTTCAGCGGTTTACCGGCGCCGGTGTACTTCCGCTACGCCGACTTCGACGCCCACAGCCACGCATTGGCCCATCGCCACCCCTGGGGCACCCTCGAGTATTCGGCGCACGGCGTAATGCACATGGACATCGCCGGCAGTCGCTTCATGTCGCCCCCTCAATACGCGGTGTGGGTGCCTCCGCACACCGAGCACAGCTTTTACAGTGCTCAACCGATCACCTACCGCGCGGTGTGCCTGGCACCGGAGATCTGCCGTGATCTGCCGCAGCAGGCCTGCACCCTGGCGATCAGCGACATCCTCAAGGCGATCCTCAAGGACTTTGCCGCCCGTGACGTGAAGATCGCGCAGCACCCAGCCGACGTTCGCCTGGCCCAGGTGCTGGTGGACCAGTTGCACCTGGCGCCGGTGCATGAGTGTTACTTGCCTTACGCCAGCAGCGCCGGACTGCTGGGCATACTGGAAGCCTTGCAGGCCGACCCTGGGGACAACCGGCCATTGGCGCAATGGGCTGAGCAGATCCACGTCAGTGAGCGAACCCTGGCGCGCCAGTGTGTGCGTGAGCTGGGCATGAGCTTCGGCGAATGGCGTCAGCGCCTGCGGTTCCTGGCCTCGATCGAGGCGCTGGACAGTCCTCGCAGCATTCAGGAAATCGCCTTTGACATGGGCTACAGCACAGCCTCGGCGTTTATTGCGATGTTTCAGCGCCAGGCCGGTTGCACCCCCGAGCACTATCGCCGTACCAGCCTGGATAGTTGATGAACCTGTTGCAGGCTTTATCTACACTAAGGCCCAAAAGTCTGCCGACACAATACCTAGTGCTGACATCCGAACGCTGGCAGACTGCCGATCCTTTCACGCCGTTTGTTTTGAGGCTGTATGCCAACGTTTTCTCAGCGTCACGTGTTGCTGTCAGTCAGTTGGGTAATCATTGTTGGTGGTTTGTTGCTGGTATTGCCGTTGCGACTTCTGCCGAGCCTGCTGGCCGGATTACTGGTGTTCGAGCTGGTCAACATGCTCACGCCACAGCTGCAACGGCTGATAGAAGGGCGGCGAGCACGCTGGCTCGCCGTGGCGTTGCTTGGCACCCTGGTGGTCAGTGTGCTGGCGTTGATCTTTGCCGGTGCGTTCAGCTTTTTGTTGCATGAGGCGGAAAATCCCGGGGCCTCCCTGGACAAATTCATGGGCGTGGTCGACAAGGCGCGCGGGCAACTACCACCGTTCGTCGACGCCTACCTGCCCGCCAGTGCCGCGGAGTTTCGCGTGGCGATCGGTGAATGGCTGAGCAAACACCTGAGTGATCTGCAACTGGTGGGCAAGGACGCTGCGCATATGTTCGTCACGTTGCTGATTGGCATGGTGCTGGGGGCGATCATTGCCTTGCAGAGCATACCGGATGTCACCAAGCGCAAACCTTTAGCCGCCGCCCTGTTCGATCGCCTGCATCTGCTGGTGCAAGCCTTTCGCAATATCGTCTTCGCCCAGATCAAGATCTCCCTGCTCAACACGGTCTTCACCGGGATCTTCCTGGCGGTGGTGCTGCCGATGTTCGGGATCCAGCTGCCGTTGACCAAGACCCTGATCGTGCTGACGTTCCTGTTGGGCCTGCTGCCGGTGATCGGCAACCTGATCTCCAACACACTGATCACCATCGTCGGTTTGTCATTGTCGATCTGGGTGGCCGTCGCGGCGCTGGGTTACCTGATTGTTATCCACAAGCTGGAGTACTTCCTCAACGCGCGGATCGTCGGTGGGCAGATCAGTGCCAAGTCGTGGGAGTTACTGCTGGCGATGCTGGTGTTCGAGGCCGCGTTCGGCCTGCCGGGGGTGGTGGCAGGGCCGATTTACTACGCGTACCTGAAGAGCGAATTGAAGCAGGCGGGATTGGTATAAGAGCAGTTGCAAGATTTAAGCTTCAAGCTGCAAGTAGCTTGCGAACACCGCACTTGCTCTTGCTTGCCGCTTGAAGCTTGCAACTTGTAGCTGCCCCTCAGCCATACCGCTTCATGGCGTCAATCGCCAGACCGCTGCCAATGCTGCCAAAGATGTTCCCTTCCACATGGCGCGCGTTCGGCAGCATGGCCGAGACGCTATTGCGCAAGGCCGGGATCCCGCTCGAACCGCCGGTGAAGAACACCGTGTCGACTTGCTCGACACCCACGTTGGCGTCGTTCAGCAGTTGGGTGACGCTATTGCGCACGCGCTCGAGCAAGCCATCGATGGCCGATTCGAACAGTGCCCGGCTCAGCTCCACGCTTAGACCCGATTCGATGCGATCCAGCGGCACATGACGGTTGTCCGCGTGGGTCAGCTGGATCTTGGTTTCTTCGACTTCCATCGCCAGCCAGTGCCCGGCGCGTTGCTCAATCAGCTTGAACAGACGGTCGATGCCACCGGTGTCCTCGATGTCGTAACGCATGCTGCCCAGGGCAATCTGGGATTTTTGCGAGTAGACCGAGTTGATGGTGTGCCAGGTCGCCAGGTTCATGTGGTGACTGGTGGGCATGTAGGCGCCGCTTTTCATCCGGCTGCCGTAGCCGAACATCGGCATCACGCCTTGCAGGCTCAGCTGTTTGTCGAAGTCGGTCCCGCCGACGTGTACGCCGCCGGTGGCGAGGATGTCGTCCTGGCGCTGGTCCAGGCCACGGCGCTCAGGCGACAGGCGCACCAGCGAGAAGTCGGAGGTACCACCGCCGATGTCGACAATCAGTACCAGCTCTTCTTTCTCGATGGTCGACTCGTAGTCGAATGCCGCGGCAATCGGTTCGTACTGGAACGACACTTCCTTGAAGCCGATCTTGCGCGCCACTTCCACCAACGTGTCTTCGGCTTCCTTGTCGGCGACCGGGTCGTCGTCGACGAAGAACACCGGACGACCCAGCACCACTTCTTCGAACTCCCGACCGGCGGCGGCCTCGGCGCGTTGCTTCAGTTGGCCGATGAACAGCCCCAGCAGGTCCTTGAACGGCATGGCCGTGCCCAGCACGCTGGTGTCGTGCTTGATCAGCCTGGAACCCAGCAGGCTCTTGAGCGAGCGCATCAGGCGGCCTTCATAGCCTTCCAGGTACTCGTGCAACGCCAGGCGGCCGTACACCGGGCGGCGTTCTTCGATGTTGAAGAAGACCACCGAAGGCAGGGTGATCTTGTCGTCCTCCAGCGCGATCAGCGTTTCCATGCCGGGGCGCAGCCAGCCGACAGTGGAGTTGGACGTGCCGAAGTCGATACCGCAGGCACGGGCCGCAGATGCGTTTTTCATGTCTTTCGAGTTCCGGTTAAAAAACGGCCGCGCAGTGTATGCCAGTGCGGCACAGAACCGAAGGCCGACTATCCGCTAAATCTCAGCTTTCCGCGCCTTGAAAGACTATCCTTGTTCCCCAAACTTACAGGCATGGCTTGGCAGCCACGGCGCGATCAACGGATTCGCCCGGCTGCCGATAAACTTCTGACGCGCTGTCCGGTCACAACCTTGAGATCGGTCAAGCCTGCTGCGACCCATCGGTGCAAGCTGGCAGGCGGCGCGTATCGATAACGGATGGTGATTCGAGCGATGGACTTCAAAGACTATTACAAGATACTCGGTGTGGAGCCGACCGCTGACGACAAGGCGATCAAGGCCGCCTATCGCAAGCTGGCGCGCAAGTACCACCCCGATGTCAGCAAGGAAAAGGACGCTGAAGCCAAGTTCAAGGACGCCTCGGAGGCGTATGAGGCGCTGAAAAGCGCCGACAAACGCGCCGAATACGATGAGTTGCGCCGTTACGGCCAGCATGGCCAGCCGTTCCAGGGGCCGCCGGGCTGGCAGAGCCGTGGTGGTTTTGGCGGCGGTCAGGACGCAGGTGACTTCTCGGACTTCTTCAGTTCGATCTTCGGTAACCGTGGCCCGGGCTTCGGTGGTGGACAGCCTGGCCGTAGCGCCGGTCGGCGAGGGCAGGACGTGGAAATGGAATTGGCGGTCTTTCTTGAAGAGACCCTGTCGAGCGAGTCGAAGAAGATCAGCTTCCAGGTGCCGCAGTACAACGCTGCCGGTCAGCACGTCAGCAACACCAGCAAGAGCCTGAACGTGAAGATCCCGGCCGGTGTCACCGATGGCGAGCGCATCCGGCTCAAGGGCCAGGGCGCACCGGGTATCGGTGGTGGCGCCAATGGCGACCTGTACCTGACCATTCGCTTTGCACCGCACCCGAAATTTGATGTGGAAGGCGAAAACCTGATCATCACCTTGCCGTTGGCGCCATGGGAACTGGCGCTGG
The DNA here is from genome assembly GCF_900187535.1 of Pseudomonas sp. Irchel s3a18. Lineage (NCBI taxonomy): Bacteria > Pseudomonadati > Pseudomonadota > Gammaproteobacteria > Pseudomonadales > Pseudomonadaceae > Pseudomonas > Pseudomonas sp. Irchel s3a18. The sequence goes on from NZ_FYDV01000004.1 coordinate 299,452, forward strand.
GTGCCGAGGTGGCAGTGCCGACCCTGACGGGCAAGATCAACCTCAAGGTCCCGGCCGGTAGCCAGAACGGCCAGCGCATGCGCGCCAAGGGCCATGGCCTGCTGAACAAGGCGGGCGAACGCGGTTACCTGTTCGTGCAGCTGAAGGCGGTGATGCCCAAGCACAGTGACGACGAGGTCAAGGCCTTGTGGCAGGAACTGGCGAAGAAGGCGGCGTTCAATCCGCGAGAACACTTTTGATCGGCGCATATTCCAGCGCCTGAGCAATGGAGTCATTGACTATGAGCAGTCCCCTGATCGTTCAACTGGACATGGCAGAATTCTGTGAGGCGACCGGTTTACCCGACGTCTACGTGATCGAAATCGTCGAGCACGGCATCCTCGAACCTCAGGGCGCACAGCCCGGGGACTGGCGTTTCAACGACGTCGAACTGGCCCTGGCCAAACGCGCCGCGAAATTGCGGCGCGACCTGGAGCTGGAATGGGAAGGCGTCGCCCTGGCGCTGGACCTGCTTGAAGAAGTGCAGCAGTTGCGTGCCGAGAACCGGATGCTCAAGCAGCGGTTGGGGCGGTTGGTCGTCGAATAGCCGCCCATCGCGACGCCTGAGCAAGGGGGAGGGCCAAGCCCTCTCCGCCACATAAGCGGGAACGCCAGAACCCGCTGGATGGTTCGCCGATGGCACTGCGCAGGAAGACCACCTCAGAACAGGAAATACCGCTGCGCCATCGGCAAGGTCTCTGCCGGCTCACACCACAGTAACTCACCGTCAGCCTTGACCTGATAAGTCTGCGGATCGACCTCGATGCTCGGCAGGTAGTCGTTGTGGATCAGGTCGGTTTTCTGCACGTCGCGACATCCCTTGACCACGGCAATTTTCTTCTTCAAGCCCAGCGCTTCGGGGAGGCCGGCGTCGTGGGCTGCCTGGCTGATGAAGGTCAGGCAGGTGGCGTGCAGCGAGCCACCAAAGCTTGCAAACATCGGGCGGTAGTGCACCGGTTGCGGCGTCGGGATCGAGGCGTTGGCGTCGCCCATCAGGCTGGCGGCGATGGCGCCGCCCTTGAGGATCAGCGTCGGCTTCACCCCGAAAAACGCCGGTCGCCACAGCACCAGATCGGCCCACTTGCCCACTTCGATCGAGCCGACTTCATGGCTGATGCCGTGGGTGATCGCCGGGTTGATGGTGTACTTGGCGATGTAGCGTTTGGCGCGGAAGTTGTCGTTGCCCTCGCCATCTCCCGGTAGCGGGCCGCGCTGTTTTTTCATTTTGTCGGCGGTCTGCCAGGTGCGGGTGATGACTTCGCCGACCCGGCCCATGGCCTGGCTGTCGGAGCTGATCATCGAGAACGCGCCGAGGTCGTGGAGGATGTCTTCGGCGGCGATGGTTTCACGGCGGATGCGGCTTTCGGCGAAGGCCACGTCTTCGGCAATGCTCGGGTCCAGATGGTGACAGACCATGAGCATGTCGAGGTGTTCGTCGATGGTGTTGCGGGTGAACGGTCGGGTCGGGTTGGTCGAGCTTGGTAACACGTTGGTGAAACCGCAGGCCTTGATGATGTCCGGCGCGTGGCCGCCACCGGCACCTTCAGTGTGGTAGGTGTGGATGGTCCGGCCCTTGAAGGCGGCGAGGGTGGTCTCGACGAAGCCCGATTCGTTGAGGGTGTCGGTGTGAATCGCCACTTGCACGTCGTACCGGTCGGCGACGCTCAGGCAGTTGTCGATGCTGGCCGGGGTGGTGCCCCAGTCTTCGTGCAACTTGAGACCGATGGCGCCGGCCTTGACCTGCTCGATCAGCGGCTCCGGCAGGCTGGCGTTGCCCTTGCCGGTGAGGCCGATGTTCATCGGGAAGGCATCGGCCGCCTGAAGCATCCGCGCCAGGTGCCAGGGGCCCGGGGTGCAGGTGGTGGCGTTGGTGCCGGTCGCCGGCCCCGTGCCGCCGCCGATCATGGTGGTGACGCCGCTCATCAGCGCTTCTTCGATTTGTTGCGGGCAGATGAAGTGGATGTGGGTGTCGATGCCACCCGCCGTGAGGATCATGCCTTCGCCGGCGATCACTTCGGTGCTGGCGCCAATGGAGATGTCGACGTCGGGCTGGATATCCGGGTTGCCCGCCTTGCCAATTGCCGCGATGCGTCCGTCCTTGAGGCCGACGTCGGCCTTGACGATGCCCCAGTGGTCGATGATCAGCGCATTGGTGATCAGGGTGTCGACGACATCGGCAGCCAGTAACTGGCTTTGCCCTTGACCGTCGCGGATCACCTTGCCGCCGCCGAACTTCACTTCTTCGCCGTAGGTGGTGAAGTCCTTTTCGACCTCGATCCACAGCTCGGTATCGGCCAGGCGGACCTTGTCACCTACGGTGGGGCCGAACATGTCGGCATAGGCTTGTCTTGAGATTTTCATGTGCTTGCCTTGAAAGTGAGGTGCGGCAGTCCGCGTCCATGGTGGCGAGGGAGGTCTGTCAGTCGAGGTCACCCATGATCTGCCCGGAAAAACCGAACACCCGCCGATGACCGGCCAGGTCCACCAGTTCGACTTCCCGACTTTGTCCCGGCTCAAAGCGCACGGCAGTGCCGGCGGGGATGTTCAGGCGCATGCCGCGGCTGGCGGCGCGGTCGAAGGTCAGGGCGTCGTTGGTTTCGAAAAAGTGGAAGTGCGAACCCACCTGAATCGGCCGGTCGCCGCTGTTGGCGACGGTCAGGCTCTGGGTGCGACGAGCGACGTTGAGCTCGATGTCACCGGGTGCGATCTGATATTGGCCAGGAATCATTCAGGTTGCCCCAGGGTCTTGAAGTAGATGGCGGTCGGGGTGTAGCGACCGTCCGGGCTTTGGCAGTAGTTGGGCAGTTCACCGACACGGGTGTACCCCAGAGACTGATAAAACGCCTCGGCCGGCGAACCGGCTTCGGTATCGAGGTACAGCAGGCCGCGTTTGTGCTGGCGTGCAGCGAGCTCCAGGGTGCTCATCAGCTGTTGACCAAGACCACGGCGCCGCGCCTCGTACAGCACTTGCAGCTTTTGCACCTCGGCGCGGTTGCGACCATTGGCTTTCTGGCACAGCCCCAGTTGCACGCTGGCCAGGACCTTCTCTTCATCCACCACCACCCACAGCAACAGGCTGCCGCTCTCAAGGTCAGCCTGCAGCGCCTTGATGTAGGCGCGGGCCTGGTTGTCGTCGAGGTCGGCCATGAAGCCAATCGAGGCGCCGTGATTGACGGCATCGAACAGCAGCTCGGTCAGGCCCTGGCGGTAGTGGGCAAAACTCTCGGCATTGACGTGTCGCAGTTGGGCGGCGTTCATGGTGTTTCACTCCTTGTGAAAGACCGGTGGCTGGGCACCGGGGTCGAGGGTCAATTGCATGAAGGTCAGGTCCAGCCAACGACCAAACTTGGTGCCCACTTGGGGCATTTGCCCGGTGATGACGAAGCCTGCCCGCTCATGCAGGCGAATCGAAGCGGCGTTGCCACTTTCGATGGCGGCGACCATCACGTGTTTGCCGCAGTCCCTGGCCCGCTCGATCAGCACTTCCATCAGGCGTGGGCCAAGACCGTTGCTGCGTTGGTCGCTGCGTACGTACACCGAATGCTCGACGGTGTGGCGGAATCCGTCGAAGGGCCGCCAGTCGCCGAATGAGGCATAGCCGAGTACGTTGTGGTCGGCGTCGACGATCACCAGGACCGGGTAGCCCTGGGCTTGGCGGGCGACGAACCAGGCCTGGCGATTGTCCAGGTCCACGGCCTGTTCGTTCCAGATGGCCGTGGTGTTCAGGACCGCATCGTTGTAGATGTCACGGATCGCCGGCAGGTCGTCATGCAGGGCGTCGCGGATGTGAAAAGTCATGGCGCGGTCTCAGGCGATGGGTTGGTGGACGGTGACCAGTTTGGTGCCGTCGGGAAAGGTGGCTTCGACCTGGATCTCCGGGATCATTTCCGGGATGCCTTGCATCACCTGTTCGCGGGTCAGCAGGGTGGTGCCGTAATGCATCAGCTCGGCGACTGTCTGGCCGTCACGTGCGCCTTCGAGCAGCGCCGCGCTGATGTAGGCCATGGCTTCCGGGTAGTTGAGTTTCACGCCACGGGCCAATCGTCGTTCGGCAACCAGGCCGGCCGTGAAGATCAGCAACTTGTCTTTTTCGCGTGGGGTCAGGTCCATGGGCAATCCGTCAGGGCAGATAAAAAATGGTGGTCTGCAAATGCAGGCAACAGCATGAGTCAGGTGCTCCATATTCTTGGCGGCACCGCTTCGCGGCCGAGCAGGGCCGGGCGAAGCAACGTCCATAATGCAATTAGCCAGTTCCGTGCCAGCAGTGCCTCACTGGCCAGGCAGCGGGCGACCAACAGCCCGGGCAGCTGGGTCAGATCGCCGCGCACGTCGCTGGCCAGCGAGCGGCATTGTTCGAGCAGTTCAGTGTCAATCTCTCCGGTCACCAGCAAGGTCGCCCAAACCGGTGAGCCGTCCAGCCCGATCGGCGAATCGAGCAGTCCATCCCCGCCGACAATGCGCTGACGTTCATGCCAGAGCAACTGGCCGTCGCGGCGGATATCGAGTCGTGATTGAAAGTGCCCGCACGCGAAGCGTTCGCCACTGGCCGGACGCCCCAGAGCGACCACATCCCAATAGAACAACCGGGCATCGCCTTGCAGATCGATCCGGGCGGCGAGTTCGGCCTGGGCGGCGCTGAAGACGATGGTTTCCTGCGGCAGCCATTCCAGTGTGGCGCCAGCGGCCACCTTCACGTCGAGCTGCTGATAGGCGGGGGTAGCGGCGCGATACCACTTGGCGGCGCCGGGGCTGGTCAGTTGCGCCCAGGCGTCGGTACCGACGTTGACGCTGACATCCAGTCGATCACCGCCGGCAATTCCGCCCGGCGGGTGCACGATGATGTGCTGGCATACTTGCGGGCCCTCGGCGTACAGGTGTTTTTGCACCCGCAGCGGGCCTTTGTGACGGCGTTGAACCGGGCGCGTGCTGTCGCCGAGTCGGGCGTAGCCGAGCTCCAGCTCGGCGTGCCAGTTGGGGGTGAACACGGTGTCAGGGGCAGCGGCAGTCATCATTTCTCATTATCGTCAGGAGGCTTCAGGTTAGATCGTTACCAGCCCGCGTACACCCTCGGTTTCCATGTTTGCTCCGCGACCTTGCTGGAGGATTTCACCCCGGGACATCACCAGGTACTGATCGGCCAGTTCGGCGGCGAAATCGTAGAACTGCTCCACCAGCAAGATCGCCATGTCACCGCGAGCCGCGAGCTGCTTGATCACCGCGCCGATCTCCTTGATCACCGACGGCTGAATGCCTTCGGTGGGCTCATCGAGGATCAACAGGCGCGGCCGACTGGCCAGTGCCCTGCCGATAGCCAGTTGTTGTTGCTGGCCACCCGAGAGATCACCCCCCCGGCGTTGCTTCATTTGCAGCAGCACTGGGAACAACTCGTAGATGAACGCCGGTACTTCCCGGGCCTCTTTGGCGCCGAAGCGAGAAAGCCCCATCAACAGGTTTTCTTCCACGGTCAGGCGACCAAAGATCTCCCGGCCTTGCGGCACGTAGGCGATGCCGGCATGTACCCGCTGGTGCGGCTTGAACCCGGTGATGGTCTTGCCTTCCCAGTTCACGGAGCCGTCCGAGGCCGGCAGCAGGCCCATCAGGCATTTGAGCAAGGTGGTCTTGCCCACGCCGTTGCGTCCGAGCAGGCAGGTGACCTCACCGACCTTCGCCTCAAACGTCAGGCCCCGCAGGATGTGGCTACCGCCGTAGTACTGGTGCAGTTTTTCGACGTGGAGCATGTTCGAATTCTCCTCAATTCCCTGTAGGCGCGGGCACGCTCGCGCCTACCGTTAGCCATCAGCGGCCCAGGTACACCTCGATCACCCGCTCGTTGTCCTGCACCTGCGCCAGCGACCCCTCGGCCAGCACGCTGCCCTGGTGCAACACGGTGACGTGGTCGGCAATCGAGCCGACGAAGCCCATGTCGTGTTCCACCACCATTAGCGAATGCTTGCCGGCCAGGCGTTTGAACAGTTCGGCGGTGAATTCGGTTTCGGCGTCGGTCATGCCGGCTACCGGCTCATCGAGCAGCAGCAGTTGCGGGTCTTGCATCAGCAGCATGCCGATTTCCAGAAACTGCTTCTGACCGTGGGACAGCAAGCCGGCCGGGCGATTGACTGAAGCCGTCAGGCGAATGGTGTCCAGCACTTCGCTGATGCGGTCTTTCTGCTCGCCCGTGAGCCTGGCCCGCAGGCTGGCCCACACCGACTTGTCGGTGTTCTGCGCCAGCTCCAGGTTCTCGAACACGCTCAAGGCCTCGAACACCGTCGGCTTCTGGAACTTGCGGCCGATCCCGGCCTGGGCGATCTGCACTTCGTTCATTCGTGTCAGGTCCAGGGTTTCACCGAACCAGGCCTTGCCGTGGCTGGGACGGGTCTTGCCGGTAATCACGTCCATCAGTGTGGTTTTGCCGGCGCCGTTGGGGCCGATGATGCAGCGCAGTTCACCGACGCCGATGTACAGGTTCAGTGCGTTGAGTGCCTTGAAGCCGTCGAAGCTGACGCTGATGTCTTCCAGGGTCAGGATTGTGCCGTGGCGTGTGTTGAGGCCGGGGCCGACACGCTGGCCGAGGCCGATGGCGTCACGGCTGCTGCCGGCGTCCTTGTTCGGCTCCAGGGGCGGGAAGAAGGCCGGTTCCAGCATGAATTCGGCGCTCGCTGTCACGCTCATTGCTCACCTCTTTTCTTCAGCAGACCGATCACGCCTTTGGGCAGGTACAGGGTCACGATGATGAATAGCGCACCGAGGAAGAACAGCCAGTACTCGGGGAACGCCACGGTGAACCAGCTCTTCATGCCGTTGACCACACCGGCACCGAGCAACGGCCCGATCAGTGTGCCGCGCCCTCCAAGGGCCACCCAGACCGCCGCTTCGATGGAGTTGGTGGGCGACATCTCGCTCGGGTTGATGATCCCGACTTGCGGTACATACAGTGCACCGGCCAGACCGCACAACACCGCGCTCAACACCCACACGAACAGCTTGAAACCGCGCGGGTCGTAGCCGCAGAACATCAGGCGGTTCTCCGCATCGCGCAGGGCGGTCAGCACCCGGCCGAATTTGCTCCGTGCCAGGCGCCAGCCGATGTACAGGCTGGCCACCAGCAACAGCACCGTGGCCAGAAACAACACGGCGCGCGTCCCGGGTTCGGTGATGCCGAAGCCCAGGATCGTGCGGAAGTTGGTGAAGCCGTTGTTGCCGCCAAAGCCGGTTTCGTTGCGGAAAAACAGCAGCATCCCGGCGAAGGTCAGGGCTTGGGTCATGATCGAGAAGTACACACCCTTGATCCGCGAGCGGAAGGCGAAGAAACCGAACACCAACGCCAGCAGACCCGGTGCCAGCACCACCAGGCACAGGGCCCAGATAAAGCTGCTGGTACCGGTCCAGTACCAGGGCAGTTCGGTCCACGACAGGAAGGTCATGAATGCCGGCAGGCCATCGCCCGACGCTTGGCGCATCAGGTACATGCCCATGGCGTAACCACCGAGGGCGAAGAACAGGCCGTGCCCGAGCGATAGCAGGCCGGCGTAGCCCCAGACCAGGTCCAGCGCGAGGGCGACGATGGCGTAGCAAAGGATTTTGCCCACCAGGGTCAGGGTGTAGGCCGAGACGTGCAGCGTATTGTCGGCGGGCAACAGCGAGAGCAATGGCAGCGCGAGCAGCAGTCCGAAAATCACTGCGCCGACGGCAATCGTCACGCCGGGACCGGCTTTTTGTGTGGCGGTAACGAGCAGGGGCTGGTTCATCAGTCGATCACCCGTCCTTTGAGTGCGAAGAGGCCTTGCGGACGTTTCTGGATGAACAGAATGATCAGCGCGAGGATCAGGATCTTGCCGAGTACGGCGCCGATCTGTGGCTCGAGAATCTTGTTGGCGATGCCAAGGCCGAAGGCGGCGAACACGCTGCCGGCCAACTGGCCGACACCACCCAGCACCACCACCAGGAATGAGTCGATGATGTAGCTCTGGCCGAGGTCAGGACCGACGTTGCCGATCTGGCTGAGCGCCACGCCACCCAGGCCGGCGATGCCCGAGCCGAGACCGAAGGCGAGCATGTCGACGCGTCCGGTGGGCACGCCGCAGCAAGCAGCCATGTTGCGGTTCTGGGTGACCGCACGCACGTTCAGACCCAGGCGGGTCTTGTTCAGCAGCAGCCAGGTCAGCACCACGACAAACAGGGCAAAGGCAATGATCACGATACGGTTGTACGGCAGCACCAGGTTGGGCAAAACCTGAACGCCCCCCGAGAGCCACGCCGGGTTGGCGACTTCGACGTTCTGCGCACCGAACATCAGACGCACTAGCTGAATCAGCATCAGGCTGATGCCCCAGGTGGCGAGCAGGGTTTCCAGCGGGCGGCCGTAGAGATGGCGAATCACCGTACGCTCCAGCGCCATGCCGATCCCGGCGGTGACGAAAAACGCCACGGGCAGAGCGATCAGCGGGTAGAACTCGATGGCATTCGGGGCGAAGCGCTGGAGCAGTATCTGCACCATGTACGTGGAGTAGGCGCCCAGCATCAGCATCTCGCCGTGGGCCATGTTGATCACCCCCAGAAGACCGAACGTGATGGCCAGTCCCAAGGCCGCCAGCAGCAGGATCGAGCCGAGTGACAGGCCGCTGAAGGCTTGGCCAAGCAGTTCACCCATCAACAGCTTGCGCTTGACCTGGCCCAGGCTGGTTTGCACGGCGGTGAGCACGGCGGCATCGGCTTCGACGCCGGGTTCGAGCAAGCCTTCAAGACGGGTGCGGGCCAGCGGATCGCCTGTTTCACCGAGCAGTCGGACGGCGGCCAGACGCACGGTCGGGTCGCTGTCCACCAGTTGCAGGTTGGCCAGGGCCAGGCTCAGCGCGGCTTTAACCGATTCATCGTGTTCGCCCGCCAGTCGCTGGTCGAGGAATTTCAGTTGCGCCGGTTTGGCACTTTTTTGCAGGTGTTGCGCGGCCGCCAGACGGACTCTGCCGTCGAGGGAGAGCAATTGATGGCTGGCCAGCGCGGTGTCGATCAGACCTCGCAGGCGGTTGTTCAGGCGCAACGTTTTGGCTTGGCCATCGACCATCAACTGCCCTTGTTGCAGGGCGTTGATCAACTCGATACGTGCCGGATCGGGTTGCGCGGCCCAGGCTTCCAGCAGCCTGGCCTGCTGTGCGGGATTGGCCGCGGCGAAATCCTCAGCGTCGCCAGCCTGTACCGCCAGAGACAGCAACAGCAGGCAAGCGAGGATCAAGCGGTAAAGAGGGGTGGGCATATCAGTGGCCTTGCGCGGACTTTGTGGGAGCGGGCTTGCTCGCGAATGCTGTGTGTCAGTCACATCGTTGCTGGATGTGCCGCCGACTTCGCGAGCAAGCTCGCTCCCACAGGGGTTGTGTCGGGTCCTGGCGTGGTGTTCAGGCCCGACATCCAGTGGCTTAGTTGCTCTTGACCGCGTAATCCGGCTTCTTGTCGTTACCGACAATGAACGGGCTCCACGGCTCGGCACGGATCGGCCCTTCGGTCTGCCACACCACGTTGAACTGGCCGTCGGCCTGGATCTCGCCAATCATCACCGGCTTGTGCAGGTGATGATTGGTCTTGTCCATGGTCAGGGTGTAGCCGGACGGCGCGGCGAAGGTCTGGCCAGCCAGGGCTTCGCGGACTTTGTCGACATCGGTGGACTTGGCTTTCTGCGCCGCTTGCGCCCACATGTGGATGCCGACGTAGGTGGCCTCCATCGGGTCATTGGTCACCGCTTTGTCGGCGCCCGGCAGGTTGTGTTTCTGGGCGTAGGCTTTCCAGTCGGCGACGAACTTCTGGTTCACCGGATTCTCCACCGACTCGAAGTAGTTCCACGCCGCGAGGTTGCCCACCAGTGGTTTGGTGTCGATGCCGCGCAGTTCTTCTTCGCCGACGGAGAAGGCCACGACCGGGACGTCGGTGGCTTTCAGGCCCTGGTTGGCCAGCTCTTTATAGAACGGCACGTTGGAGTCGCCGTTGACGGTGGAGATAACCGCCGTCTTGCCGCCGGCCGAGAATTTCTTGATGTTGGCGACGATGGTCTGGTAGTCGCTGTGACCGAAGGGGGTGTAGACCTCTTCGATGTCCTTGTCGGCAACACCCTTGGCGTGCAGGAACGAGCGCAGGATTTTGTTGGTGGTACGCGGGTAGACGTAGTCGGTACCCAACAGGAAGTAGCGCTTGGCACTGCCGCCTTCTTCGCTCATCAGGTATTCAACGGCCGGGATCGCTTGCTGGTTTGGCGCGGCGCCGGTGTAGAAGACGTTTGGCGACATCTCTTCACCTTCGTACTGCACCGGATAGAACAGCAGACCATTGAGCTCTTCGAACACCGGCAACACCGACTTGCGCGACACCGATGTCCAGCAGCCGAACACCACCGCGACCTTGTCCTGGGTCAGCAACTGGCGGCCCTTTTCGGCGAACAACGGCCAGTTCGATGCAGGATCCACCACCACCGCTTCCAGCAGCTTGCCATTGACCCCGCCCTTGGCGTTGATCTCGTCGATGGTCATCAGCGCCATGTCCTTGAGCGACGTTTCAGAGATCGCCATGGTCCCTGACAACGAGTGCAGGATCCCGACCTTGATGGTCTCGGCGGCCTGGAGGCTCCAGGTCATACCCATCGCGGCAATGCTTGCCGATAGTGTGAAAGCCTTGATCAAGCTACGACGCTTCATTGTGCGATCTCCATGAACTCTTGAGTTTTCTTGGTGGGCAGATGCGGACGACTGAAGGGTCTTTAGCAAAGGCTGTGCCCGGTCGGGCAAAGGCAGGTAAATGTCGGGTTAGAGCGTCTATGCGTTAAATGGGCGCACCATGAGAGGACGTGTCGAGTGTGCGGGTGCAGCGAGGTGCGCCAGATTGGTGCTGTTCATGGCACTCCATACTGGCGCGGGAGCTATAAGTGATTAACCTTTGACGCAGGTTTCCACGCCGTAACCGCCGCCTTGGTACTCGGGGGCGTAGTAGTGTTTGGTGAAGGAGACTTTTCCGTTAGGAGTCGAAGTGATCTTGGCGATACCGACTGCATAATCTTTTGGTATCGGATCCGTATATGCAAAGTAGGTCGCCAGTGCGTTCATGTTGGCGATAGCAAAACCGTCGTATCTGGAGTTGTCGACCAGGGTCAAAGTAAAACCATACGCTCCGTGTTCACCCGTACTTTGCCTCGGATCGAGTTTCATCTCGACAACACCTTTGTATTCGCCGACATGACTGTCCATGCCGGTGCATTCATATCGACCGCTGTAATCAGTGCCGGTGAAGGGCGGCTGTTCCGCCCAGGCGGGTGCCGAAAGGAATGCGATGGATACGATGATTTTCTTGAGCATGTTGATCTCGCGTTGTTTTTGTAGGGAATATGATTATTAAGTTGTAGGAAGTTGTTTTTTGGTGTGTGGATGTAACTAAGTATTCGTTTAAATAGTCGGATTATGAGTTTTAACTTTTTAATTGTTTAGTGTTGACTTAACACAAGATTTTTCGTGGTTGCGAGGTGATTGTTTGCCACAACAAATGGTGGATGGCACTCCAGGAGTATCCCTTCGGATCGATCATTTTTTTGCCGGGATGAGTTGTCATCCGGTCGTGCAATCGGGCAGTGGTGATGTGTGGCGTTAGCGCCTGCGCATCAACCCGATGAAGAACAGTCCGCCAATCGCCGCCGTGGCCACGCCGATGGGCAAGTCCTCGGGGGCGATCAAGGTGCGCGACGCGACGTCGACCCAGACCAGAAATACACTGCCCAGTAATACGCATACCGGCAGTAAACGCCGGTGTTCGGCGCCGACCAGGCGCCGGGCGATGTGCGGCACCATCAGTCCGACAAAACCGATGGAACCGCTGATGGACACCAGCACCCCGGTCATCAGCGAGGCAATCAAGAACACCTGTAAACGCACCGTGCGAGCGTTCAGGCCCAGGGTCACGGCAGTCTGTTCGCCGGCCATCAAGGCGTTCAGTGGCCGGGCCATGCCCACCAGCAGTGTCAGCCCGAGCGCTACGCAGGCGGCGGGCAAGGGGAGCAGTTCCCAGCGTGCCAGGCCCAGGCCGCCGAGCATCCAGAACATCACGGCCGAGCTTGCGCGGTGATCGCCGAGAAACAGTAGCAGGTTGGCGACGGCCATCATCACGAACGACACCGCCACTCCGCACAGCAGTAAGCGGTCACTGTCGAGCCGGCCGTTGCGATTAGCGATGGCCAGTACCATCAGCATGCTCAGCAGTGCGCCGGCGAACGCAGCAATGGGCAAGGTCAGCAGGCCGACGATCTCACCCACATGGAGGATCACGATCACGGCACCCAGAGTGGCGCCGGAGGTCACGCCCAGCAAGTGCGGGTCGGCCAGCGGGTTACGCGTGACCGCCTGCAGCACCGCGCCGATCAGCGCCAGGCCGCCGCCCACCAAGGCGCCGAGCAGCATGCGCGGTACGCGGATCAGCCAGACGATGTGTTCGTGACCGGCGCTCCAGTCCACCTCGCCGATACCGAACGCCTTGTGCAGCACGATCCCCCAGACCACGTCCACCGGCACCCGTGCCGAGCCAAAGCCCAGCGACACCACGCACGAGACCAGCAACAGCGCGCCCAGCGCGGTGAGCAGCCAGGCATAACGATGGTTGATCATGTGCCCAGGAAACCCTTGGCCAGGGTTTCCACCGCCAGCACGTTGTCGATCCCCGGCGTGGCTTGCACATAAGGAATGACGATGAAGCGCTTGTGCTTGATCGCGTCCACCGATTGCAGGGCTTTGTTGTTGAGCAGGAACTGCTGTTTTTGTTCGGCGGTGACTTCGCCATAGTCGACGATCACGATGACCTGGGGATTGCGCTCCACCACGGTTTCCCAATTGACCCGGGTCCAGCTCGCGTCAACGTCGTCGAGAATGTTTTGCCCGCCGGCCGCGTCGATCAGCGCTTGTGGCATGCCCAGGCGGCCCGACGTCATGGCGCGGTCTTCACCGCTGTCGTAGAGGAACACCCGAGGCTTTTCGGCAGGCAGGTGTTTGCGCGCCGCAGCCACTTGCGCCTGCATGTCGGCGATCAACTGGTTGGCGCGGTCCTGCACGTCGAAGATTTTGCCGAGGTTGCGCAGGTCGTTGTAGGTGTCGTCGAGGCTGGCCGCCGGGCGCTTCATCACAAAGGCACAGGACTCGGTCAGCTCATAGACGTTGATGCCCAGCGGGCCGAGGGTGTGTGGGGTCAGGTCGCCGCCGATGCGCATGCCGTAATCCCAGCCGGCGAAGAGAAAGTCGACATTGGCGTTGAGCAGGGTTTCCACGGACGGGTACTTGGCCGCCAACTCCGGCAGGTCATCGAGGATGCTCTGCATCGGGGGCGTGACGGCTTTCCAGCCACTGATACCGCTGTAGCCGACCATGCGCGGCTTGAGGCCCAGGGCGAGCATCATCTGGGTCATGTTGATGTCGTGGCTCAGGGCGTGCCTGGGGGCTTGCTCGAAGATCACTTCGCGGTTGCAGCTCTGAATGGTCAACGGATAGTGCGTCGCTTCGGCGAACGCCTGGGCGCTGCCCAGCAGCAGGGCGACGAAGAGGCTGGAGCGGAGCAGGGTAGGCAGGGTCATGGTTGGGTTATCCAGGTGATTCGCGGGTAGCCGGACAGCGGATGTTCATCGATCAGCGCCTCGACCCCGAACACGTCTCGCAGCAGGGTGGCAGTCAGCACGTCTTTGGGCGTACCGCTGGCGACGATGCGTCCGTGGTTCATCACGTACAACCGATCGCAGAATGCGGCGGCCAGGTTCAGGTCATGGATGCTGGCCAGGACGCCGATCTGCAAGCGCTTGACCCGTTGCAGCAGCTCCAGCTGATAACGTGGATCAAGGTGGTTGGTCGGCTCGTCGAGGATCAGCAGTTGCGGTTGCTGGGCCAGGGCGCGGGCGAGAATCACCCGCTGTTTTTCACCTCCGGACAGTGTGGCGAAGGCGTGGTCTTCAAAGCCCTTGAGGCCCACCGATGCCAATGCCTGTTCGGCGATGCGCCGGTCTTCAAGGGTATCGCCATCGAACAGACCCTTATGCGGGGTACGTCCCATGGCGACCACGTCATCGACCGTCAGGCCAAAGGTATCGGGAAATTCCTGCAGCACTACGGCGATGCGTTGCGCACACCAGCGTGACGACTGCTTCCATACGTTGTGATGGGCCAGCTCAACCTCACCGGACTCCGGTTTCGTGAAACGGTAGGCGCAACGCAGCAGGCTGGTCTTGCCGCTGCCGTTGGGCCCGATCAGGCCGACGAATTCCCCGGCACCCACGTGCAGACTGGCCTCTCGCAGCTGGAACTGGTGATGGCAGTGGCCATGGCCCAGGGGTGTCCAGGCCAGTCGGGTGAGGTTCAGCGAGGTCATGCCATTTCCCTATGATCGTTCCCACGCTCGCGCGTGGGAACGCTTCTATGGACGCTCTGCGTCCGCCTTTGGGACGCGGAGCGTCCCGGGCTGCATTACCACGCGGAGCATGGGAACGATCAAGCAACCGCTCTGCAGCCGGGCATTCTACAGCTCCGGCCGCCGCGCGCATCTCGCGGTGTTCAGGATGAAGATGAAGCCGATTCAGTCTGGTGACCAGCGCGCATCAGCAGCACACGGTCCAGAAGCCACACCACCACCAGCGATGCCCCCACCAACGGGAACATCACGGCCAGGGCCAGCATGATCAGCACTCCGGTTTTCCAGGTCGGCAGGTCATGGCGCAGCGGCGGCACCCCGAACTTGCCCAGGGGACGACGCTTCCACCAGATCACCACACCGCTGATGGCGCTGAGCAGGATCATCAGGCAGATCAGCAGGATGACGATCTGGTTGAACAGGCCGAACATTTTGCCCTCGTGCAGCATCACTCCCAGTTCCGTGGCGCGTGCGACGTTGCCGTAGTGCTCCCAGCGCACATCGGCGAGGACTTCGCCGCTGTACTGGTCGACATGCAGGGTGGCGTCGTTGCGCGGGTCGTCGGCAAACACTGCGATGGTGAACACGCCGCTGGCGGTGCTCGGGAAAGTGATGCTGTAACCCGGTTCGACCTGGCGTTGCCCGGCAATGTCCTGCACATCCTGCAGGCTGATGGTTGGTGCTGCCGGTGCAGTGCTGGCACCGCCGTGGGCCATGTGTTCGGCATGGTCGCCGGACATCGGCATCGGCGTGTTTTCCATGGCCCAGGGTACGGTCTGGCGGGTGGCGGTGTTGAGGCTGCGCGCTTGTTCGTCGGACTTGGGCACGTTGTCCCACATCGCGGCAGGGAAGCGGTTCCAGACTTCAGCGTATTTCGCGCCCCAGAAACCGGTCCAGGTCATGCCGCTGAGCAGCATCACCAGCAGCAGTGCGGCGCCCCAGAATCCGGTGACCGCGTGCAGGTCACGCCAGAGCACGCGGCCTTTGCTGCTCAACCGTGGCCACAGAATTCCGGCGCCACCCTTGCCTCGTGGCCACCACAGGAAGACGCCGGACACTACCAGCACGATGCCCCAGCCCGCCGCCATCTCGATCAATCGATCGCCGACGGTGCCGATCATCAGCTCGCCATGAATGGCCCGGGCGATGGCTTGCAGGTTGTTCTTCGCGTCCTGCTCGCCCAGGACATCGCCCTGATACGGGTCGACGAACACGTTCAGTTCGCTGCCAGCGTTTTTCACGACGAATTGCGCGCTGCGTTCGGCGTTGATCGGCGGCAGGTACTGGGTGACCTGGCCTTGTGGATAAGCCGATTGCACACGGTTGAGCAGCGTGTCGGCGCTGAGGCTGTGATGGCCGGCCGGCACATTCATCAGGCTGCCGTACATCAGTGGGTCGAGTTGCGGCTTGAACAGGTAAATGATGCCGGTCAGGGCCAGCATCACCATGAACGGCGCGACGAACAGTCCGGCATAAAAATGCCAGCGCCAGGCCAGGTTGTAGAAGTTCGGTGTGGGTTGCTTCATTACATGTGCTCCGCTGGGCTTGGATCTTTTCGTTGTTCTCGAACTGCACACCTGTGGCGAGGGAGCAGGCGCCCTCGCCACAAGGGCAGTGTTCATGCGCGGGCTTGTCCGCGATGCGTCAGAAGCTCATGTCCACCTTGGTCCAGAGCGTGCGCCCCGGTTCGTTGATCGCTTGCGGGTCATTGGCCGGATAGCCGAACCCGGCATTGCCGGCCAGGTTCAGGTGCTCGGCGTAGTTTTTGCCGAACAGGTTGTCGACGCCGCTGCTGACCTTCCAGTGCTGATTGACCCGGTAGCTGCCATTGAGCGAGAACACCCCGAAGCCCGAGCTCTTGCCATAGTCCTTGCCCACCACGTTGCCCTTGTTCAGGTCGATGCGGTTCTGTGCCGCCACCACGCGCCACAAGGCCCCGGTGCTCCACTTGTCTTCGCTGTAGGTCAGGCCGAAGCGTGCGTCCAGTGGTGGCATCTGCGGCAATGCCGTGTCGTGGGTGGTGTCTTTGCCCCAGGCGTAGGCCAGGGTCGCGTCGGCTTTCCAGTTGGCGGTCAGGTTGTACGCCGCACCGAGTTCACCGCCCATGATCCGGGCGTTGACGTTCTCGGCCCGTGAGGTCGTGCCCATCGGGGTCGGGGTGTAGTCGAACAGGATGTAGTCGTGTACTTCACCGATGTAGGCCGACGCCCAGGCTTCGAGGTCCTGGGTCTTGTATTGCAGGCCGACGTCGAGCTGAGTGGTTTTTTCCGGCTGGATCGAATCGAAGGCATTGAGCGAGCCGACCGGGCCGGACTTGGGCGAAAACAGCTCCCAGTAATCCGGGAAGCGCTCGACATGACCCAGCCCGGCGTACAGGGTGGTCGGGCTGTCTGCCAGGTCGTGTTCATAGCGCACGAAGCCGCTGGGCAGGGTGTCGGCACGGGTGTCGTCAGCGGTCGGGTTGGGCCGGGTGGTCATTCCCGAGCCGAGGGTCTGGCGAAAATCCTTGGCCGAAGCGCGGTCCAGTCGTGCGCCGGTGATCAGGCGATCACGGTCGGCGGCGTACCAGGTCAGCTCGCCGAACGCGCCATAGTTGTGAAAGTCCGCATCCTTGTTGCGTGGCACGTCCTTGTAGGTGTCGATGCCCATCGCCTTACGCTGGCGATGTTCGTTGGTCTGGGCGTCGAGGCCGCTGATCAGTTGCAGGTCGGCCCAGCGCCAGGTGGCCTTGATACGCGCGCCGAGGGTGCGACGGTCGACGTTCGAGGCCATGGGCCCCGCCATCATCCCGGTACCGGACGGTGAGCGCAGGGTGTAGTTATCCATCACGTGGTCGGCGTAGTTGTAGTAGACCTGTGCCTCGAGTTTTTCCAGCACGTCGCTGAGGTTCGACTGCTCGAAACGCAGGCCGAGGCTTTCGCGCTTGAACTGCGAGCCATCCATACCGCGTCCAGCGTAACGCGCCTCACCGTCACCCTTGCCAGCGGTCAGCTCCAGCAGTGTGTCGGCGCTCGGGGTCCAGCCCACGGCCACATCGCCGTTCCACTTGTCGTAGCGCGACGGCACGGTGTCGTTGTTGCCGTCGCGGTAATCGTCGGAGTGGGCAGTGTTGCCGATCACTCGTACATAGCCCTGCGGGCCACCGGCGGCGGCATCCACTACTTTGTCGAAGCGCCCGTTGGAGCCGCCCAGCACGCTGGCGTTCACCCGGCTGCCGAGCTCGCCGAAGCTTTCTGGCTCACGGTCAAACAGGATGGTGCCAGCCGAAGCGCCAGGGCCCCAGAGCACGGTTTGCGGGCCCTTGATGACCGTCAGCTTGTCGTAGGTCTCTGGCGAGATGTACGAGGTCGGTGCGTCCATTCGACCTGGGCAGGCACCCAGCAGTGTGCTGCCGTTGGTGAGGATGTTCAGCCGCGAGCCGAACATGCCGCGCAACACCGGATCGCCGTTGGTGCCGCCATTGCGCACCAGGGCAAAGCCGGGAATGGTTTTCAGGTAGTCAGCGCCGTCACTGGCCGGCACCGGTTGGCGCGGGTCCTTGGGGTTGGTGACGATGGTCAGCGGCGAACTGGGGGCGATGGCGGTGATCACCGTCGGACTCAGCTCTTCGGCGTGCTGGCTGTGATCGGTCGCTGACTCGGCGGCACCGGCCATTGGCGCGAGCAGGGCACCGCAGAGCACGGTGACGGCCTGTTTGATACGAACCCGGCATGGGTTCGGGGTGAAGGATGCTTGAGCAGCGCTCAAGCGTGTGTCAGCAGAAAACCTGGACATAAAGGTTCCATCAATCGGTCGTAAACACACGGCCAGCCGCCTTAGGCTGTCGAACTGGACAGTCGGCCGTGTCGGTTGTGGTGAAGGGGTTTACGTGACGATGGGCGGGGCGCGGGTGCGGGCACCGGGGAAGACGGTTTGCCGGGCATGGCCCAGGCGTGGGGAAGGGCTGATGAAGTGAGGGTCGGGTGGTGTGTCGAAGAGCGCCAGCGACAGGCTGCCGGGCAGGGCGGGGCAGTTGAAGAGCAGGCTGCAATAGCCGCACTTTTCCCAGATGGCGTGATGGTCGGATTGCGGCGGGCAGTGTTCGGCGGCCGGTTGTACGTCATGCCCGGCATGGGCGGTGGGCGACATGTCCATGCTCATGTCCATCGACATGCTCATGGACATCGGCGCGCGTTGATCCATCGGCATCGACTGAGAGATCAGTGGACCGATAAAGATCATCAGCATGGCGAACAGGCTGATCCAGCTGCCGCGCGCGACCGTCAACGAGGTCTTGCGTGGCACGGATCGCCTGCGGCCGCGTGAGCGCAATGCGTTCACGGGAAACCCGGGCGGCGACTACTGGGCGTGCTGGTGCACTTGGCTGCCGGCAGGCGGTTGCTTCTGCACCGCGACCTCAACGGTCACGTCGCCGGATTTTTCGAAATGCAGGGTCAGCGCGAAGCGCTTGCCGTCGGTGAGCAGGCTACGGTCCTTGAGCTCCAGCAACATGACGTGGTACGCCATTGGCGCGAAGGTGACGGTGCCGCCAGCCGGGATTTCGACACTCGGGACCTGCTGCATTTTCATCAGGTCGTTTTGCATCACGTGCTCGTGCAGCTCGGCCTTGCCGGCAATCGGCGACGCGACGCTGAGCAGGCGATCAGCGGTTTTACCGTGGTTCTGAATCACGAAGTAGGCCGCCACGTTCGGTGCATTGGGTGGCAACTCTTGCGACCAGGGGTGGGCGATCTGCAGGTCGCCGACGGTGTATTCGTGCGCATTGGCAAAGCAGGCAGGCAACAGCAACGCGGCCAGCAGTAGCGACTGCTTGACCAGGGATAGTTTCAACATGGCAGTTCTCCAGAACGATTTAAAACGCAGGTCAATTGCGAATCGAATCAGACCAGGGGAGAGGCGCGCGGGTTGAGACTGGGCCATTGCTGGCGAGGCGTGGGAGTGTCGAGGGTCGGCGGCGGCAGGCTTCGATTGCTCTCGAAGTGCGCGAAGTACAGGTGTGGCGCATGGCCCGGCAGCGCCATCAAGGGCGCCGAGCCGGAGCAGCACCAGCAATGCTGCATGTTGGAGTGGTCGTCGTTTTGCGGGGCTTTTTGCTCGAGATCACCGAGGGATATCGCCACCAGCTTGGTGCCGCTGGACGAACAGAAACTGCCCCACAACAACTGCTCGGTCGTCGACTGGCCGGACGCTTTGCTCATCGCACCGGACATCGGCATGGCAAGCATGTTGAACAGCACTGCGAAGCAGGCGATCCAGGCAAATGCGAGCCGTTGTCGGGACATGGTCATATCCGGTCGAGTGGGAGATCAGGTGGCGTATTTAGCCTGATCGGGATTGATAAGTAAAAATCCGTTGTGCGGTGTGGTGTCGCAGCTCACTCAGATGGCTGTAGCGTGAAGCTTGAGGCCCAAGGCTTTCATGACCTTCATGATAGTCGCGAATTCCGGATTGCCAGTGCTGCCCAATGCCTTGTACAGGCTTTCTCGGCCCAGTCCGGCATCACGGGCAACCAGTGTCATGCCCTTTGCTCGCGCAATGTCATTGAGTGCGGCCCGTATCAACACGCCGTCGCCTGCATCCTCTTCGAAGCAAGCGTCCAGGTAGGCCGCCATGTCCTCTGGTGTCTTGAGATATTCGGCGGCGTCGAAGCGGGTAAATTGTTCGGCCATGGCTTACTCCTCACTACCGATGTTTCGCGCCATATGTTGTGCGCGCTTGATGTCACGTTTTTGCGTCGACTTGTCACCTCCCGCCAGCAACAGGTAAATCACCTTGTTCTTACGGGTGAAGTACATCCTGTAGCCGGGACCGTAATGAACACGCATTTCATGAACAGCTTCGCCGACTGCCTCACAATCGCCGAAGTTTCCGTGTTCGGCGGCTCGAAGCCTGGCAAGAAGACGGGCCTTGCCGATGGTGTCCTTGATTGAGTCAAGCCAGTCGGAAAATGCTTGTGACTGTTCGAAGTCGATCATGCTGGATCGTATTCCTTGGGATACAGGTTGGCAAGCGACACTTTTCTCTGGGCAATCACGGTTGCCCATCGCAGAGAGTTCATGCTGTTTGAGAGCCTGAGGTGTTTCGAGAGGGTGCAGCAATGTAGAACAGGCGTGTTAAGTCAGGCCAGACAGCCCTTTCTGGGTGTTTTGCCTGATTGTTCTTTCATGTGAGGTAATGTCAGGAACGGTCTGACAGCGACAGTGCTTCCAGTACCTGCGCTACGCAATCAAACTCCCGCTCAACCTCCGGCAGCACCGGTCGCTTGAGTATCAACACCGGTACGCCACACTCACGCGCCACTTCAAGCTTGGGTTCGGTGGCGCTGCTGCCGCTGTTCTTGCTGATCAGCACGTCGATCTGTCGACGTTCGAACAGCGCGCGTTCGTCTTCAATGTGGAACGGCCCGCGGGCTCCGATCACTTCGCAGCGTTCATTGCCGGGGTAAACCTCCAGCGCGCGCAGGGTCCAGAACTGTTCGGGCGGGATTTCATCCAGGTGCTGCAGCGGCTCGCGACCCAGGGTGAACAACGGGCGCTTGAAGGGTTCCAGCGCCTTGACCAGTTCGGCCCAGTCGCTGACTTCCCGCCAATCGTCCCCGGCCTGCGCTTGCCACGCAGGACGGCGCAAGGCCCAGCACGGGATGCCACTGTGTTGCGCGGCAGTCGCGGCGTTCTGGCTGATCTGCGCGGCGTAGGGGTGAGTGGCGTCGAGCAGCAAGTCGATGCCTTGCTCCTGGATGAAGCGCGCCAGGCCTTCAGCGCCGCCATAGCCACCCACCCGCACCTGACAGTTCAGGTCGGTGGGCACTCGACCCACACCGGCCAGGCTGTAGAGGTGGTTCGGGCCCAGGGTGCGGGCAATCGCCAGGGCTTCGGTGACGCCACCGAGCAGCAACAGACGTTTCATTGCAATGCTCCCGCATGGCCGACGATGCCGCCCTGACGATCGATGGCAAACACCTCGACCTGTACCTGTCGGGGCACCACGCTGCGGGCGAAATCCAGCGCGTGCTGGCAGACCGCATCACCCAGGGCGATACCGGCGGCGCTGGCCATCGCCAGGGCCTGCTGGCTGGTATTGGCCTCGCGAATGTTCTGCTGCAACGCCTCGTCGGCCCCGATGGCAGCGGCCCATTCGGCCAGTTGTGGCAGGTCGATGCTCGAATGACGGCTGTGCAGGTCCATGTGCCCGGCGGCGAGCTTGCTGATTTTGCCAAAGCCACCGCACAGGCTGAGTTTATCCACAGGCACTTTGCGCAGGTGCTTGAGCACGGCACCGACGAAGTCACCCATTTCGATCAGGGCGATTTCCGGCAGGTCATAGACCCGGCGCATGGTGTCTTCGCTGGCATTGCCGGTGCATGCGGCGATGTGCAGGTAGCCGTTGGTCCTGGCGACGTCGATGCCCTGGTGGATCGAGGCGATGTACGCCGCGCAGGAAAAGGGGCGCACGATACCGCTGGTACCGAGTATGGACAGCCCGCCCAGAATGCCCAGGCGCGGGTTCATGGTCTTGAGCGCCAGGGCTTCGCCATTTTCGACGTTGACCGTCACCGCAAAACCGCCGCTGTAGCCGAGCTCCAGTGCCAACGATGACAGGTGGTCGGTCATCATCTTGCGCGGCACCGGATTGATCGCCGGTTCCCCGACGCCCAGCACCAGCCCTGGACGGGTGACGGTGCCGACGCCTTGGCCGGCGCTAAAGAGAACGCCTGGCTCAGGGGTGAGGCGGACCTGGCTGTAGAGCAGAGCGCCGTGCGTCACGTCGGGGTCGTCGCCGGCATCCTTGAAGGTCCCGGCTTCGGCGCCTTCGGTCGTGAGCCGGCAAAACTCCAGGCGCATCTGCACTTGCTTGCCTTTGGGCAAGACGATTTCTACCGCATCGCTGCTCACGCCGCCGAGCAGCAAGCGCGCCGCCGCGAGGCTGGTGGCCGTGGCGCAGCTGCCGGTGGTCAGGCCGCTGCGCAGGGGGGCGGGTTGTTCGGCGGTTTCGTCACGCATCGAAGGGCTTGACCACGTCCAGCAAGGTGATGGGCAGCGCCTGGCGCCAGGTGTCGAAGTCACCCAGCGGCTGCGCCTGGGCAATGTGAATCCGCGTCAGTTCGCCGCCGTGTTTTTCGCGCCAGGCCATCAGGGTCATTTCGCTTTGCAGGGTGACCGCATTGGCAATCAGCCGTCCACCGGGCTTGAGCTGTTCCCAGCAGTTGTCCAGTACGCCGTCACGGGTGACCCCGCCACCGATGAAAATCGCGTCGGGTCGTTCCAGTCCGGCCAGCGCCTGCGGTGCACTGCCGCGGATCAATTGCAGGCCCGGTACGCCGAGTGCGTCGCGGTTGTGCTCGATCAGTTGCTGACGGCCTTCATCGGCTTCAATGGCCAGCGTGCGGCAGCTCGGGTGCGCGCGCATCCATTCGATGCCGATCGAGCCAGAGCCCGCGCCAACGTCCCACAGCAACTCGCCGGGCACCGGGGCCAGACGGGCCAGGGTGATGGCGCGCACGTCACGTTTGGTCAACTGGCCGTCGTGCTTGAAGGCTGAGTCCGGCAGGCCGGCCAGGCGTGACCAGCGCGGAGTATCCCGCTGGGCGATGCATTCGATGGCCACCACATTCAGGTCGGCCACCGACGGCTCGTTCCAGTCGCTGGCGAGACCCTCGAGGCGCCGCTCCGCCTCGCCCCCCAAGTGTTCCAGCACGCTGATCCTGCTCGGCCCGAAGCCGCGCTCGCGCAACAGGGCGGCTATCGCCGCCGGGCTGTGCCGGTCGTTGCTCAGCACCAGCAGGCGAACGCCACTGAACAGCTGGGCATTGAGGGCGGCGACCGGGCGGGCGACCACCGAAAGCGTCACCACATCCTGCAACGGCCAGCCCATCCGCGCGGCCGCGAGTGAGCAGGAAGAGGGTGCCGGCAGGACTCGCATCTCGTCACACGCCACTTGCCGCGCCAGGCTGGCGCCCACGCCGAACAGCATGGGGTCGCCGCTGGCCAGCACGCAGACGGGGTCGCCACGCCGCGCCAGCAGGGGTTCCAGGGAAAAAGGACTGGGCCAGGACTGACGCTCGCCGCGAATGCACACCGGCAGCAGATCGAGTTGCCGTTGGCCCCCGACAATTCGCGAGGCACCCAGCAACGCGCGCCGAGCCTGCTTGCCCAGACCCTGGAAGCCGTCTTCACCGATGCCTACTACTGTCAGCCAGGGAGCCATCTATATTCCTCAAACATGAATGTTCCGACAGGCAGGCTTTTCATGCTGTCAGACAAAGCAGGCATAATACCGCGCCTTCGTCCGCGAAGCGCTTCTACCTCTTGAACCGGTCGCCCCCTTGAACAAACGTCAACAGCATACTGCCTTACGCCCCTCGGCCTGCCCGGGGTTGCTGCGTATCGTGCAGGCGTTGGACGGCGGTATCTGCCGGATCAAGTTGAATGGTGGGTCGATCAGCACCGCCCAGGCCGTGACGGTCGCCGATGCTGCCGAGCGTTTCGCCGGCGGGGTGATCGAGGCGACCAATCGCGCCAACCTGCAGATACGCGGGGTCGGCAACCAACACGGGGCGCTGATCGACAGCCTGTTGGCGGCTGGATTGGGCCCGCGCTCGGCGGCGGGTGACGATGTGCGCAACCTGATGCTCAGTCCGACGGCGGGGATTGATCGCCACCTGCGCATCGACACTCGCCCATTGGCTGCGCAGATCCTCAATACGCTGGAGAGCAACGCCCGTTTTCACGACTTGTCGGCCAAGTTCGCGGTACAACTGGACGGTGGCGAGGCCCTGGCCATGCTTGAGCACCCCCATGACCTATGGCTGAGCGTTGTCGAGGGCGAGGGTGAGCAACAGTTGGCGTTCGGTCTGGCGGGATGCCCGCTAGACCCGCCCGCCGGGGCTGTGCTGTTGAGCGATGGGCATGCCTTGGTGGTGGCGGTGCTGGAGCTGTTTCTTGAGCTCGCCCGCCCGGATCAAACCCGCATGCGTCATTTGTTGGACGAGCATTCGCAGGAGTCGTTCCTGCTGGCCTTGGCCACGCGTGTGGCCCTGACTCCGTTCTGCGGCCGGCAGCGTGCCTTGTCGTATTCCAGTTCGCCTATCGGCACTTATCCACAGCGCCAGGACGGTCAGGTCTATGTGGGGGCTGTCCCGCCTCTGGGGCGTCTTGACCCTTCCATGCTCAAAGGCGCGGCGCGTCTGGCCGAAGCGTTCGGTGACGCCAGCCTGCGGCTGACCCCTTGGCAAAGCCTGCTGCTGCCGAACATCCAGGCCGCGGATGCCCCCGTGCTCAGCCTGCGCCTGCAAGACCTGGGCTTTTTGCTGAGTGCCGACCAGGCGTTGACGCAGTTGGTTGCCTGCACCGGCTCTGCCGGGTGCGGCAAAGGCCTGGCGGATACCAAGGCGGATGCGCGGCTCCTGGCCAGGCAACGGCAAGGCAAGGGCGATCCACTGCAGGTTCACCTGTCCGGTTGCCCGCGGTCCTGCGCGGCGGCCCACATTGCCCCGGCCACCTTGCTGGCTGTGTCCCCCGGTCACTACGACCTCTATTTTCGCGATGCGGGGCAGCCGGGTTTCGGCGCCCTGCAAGCACGCAACCTCACTATTGAAGCGGTCGGCGCATTGCTTGATGCCCACCCACGGAGCCCCCTTGATGCTTGATTACATCCGCGACGGTCAGGAGATCTATCGCAACTCCTTTGCGATCATTCGCGCCGAGGCCAACCTTGAGCGGATTCCCGCCGATCTGGAAAAGCTCGCGGTGCGCGTGATCCATGCCTGTGGCATGGTCGAGGCCATCGATGGTTTGCAGTTTTCCGAAGGGGCGGGCAAGGCCGGGCGCGATGCACTGGCGGCCGGTGCGCCGATTTTGTGTGATGCGCGCATGGTCTCCGAAGGCGTGACCCGCGCCCGTTTGCCGGCCAATAACGAGGTGATCTGCACCCTGCGTGACGACAGTGTCCCGGACCTCGCCCGTGAACTGGGTAACACCCGTTCGGCGGCGGCGCTGGAGCTGTGGCGCCCGCACCTGGAAGGCAGCGTGGTGGTGATTGGCAACGCGCCGACCGCGTTGTTCTACCTGCTGGAAATGCTGGATGCCGGTGCGCCCAAGCCGGCGCTGATCCTCGGCTTCCCGGTGGGCTTTGTCGGTGCCGCCGAATCCAAGGCCATGCTCGCGGCGGACAGCCGTGGCGTGCCATTTGTGATCATGCAAGGCCGGTTGGGCGGTAGCGCCATGGCCGCCGCAGCGATCAATGCCCTCGCCACGGAGATTGAATGATGCAGCAACCTGGACGTTTGATCGGTCTTGGCGTGGGCCCCGGTGACCCGGAGCTGATTACCGTCAAGGCCCTGCGCCTGCTGCGCGAGTCGCCGGTGGTGGCGTACTTCGTGGCCAAAGGTAAAAAGGGCAATGCGTTCGGCATCATCGAGGCGCATTTGCAGGACGCACAAACCTTGCTGCCACTGGTGTACCCGGTGACCACCGAGACCCTGGCGCCACCGTTGTCCTACGAGCAAGTGATCAGCGACTTCTACGACGCCGCCGGCCAGGAACTCGCCGCGCATCTGGACGCCGGTCGCGATGTCGCGGTGATCTGTGAGGGCGACCCGTTCTTCTACGGCTCCTACATGTACCTGCATGATCGCCTGGCCGAGCGTTATGAGGCCGAAGTGGTGCCGGGTGTGTGCTCGATGCTTGGCGGTGCGTCGGTGCTTGGCGCGCCGCTGGTGTATCGCAATCAGAGCCTGTCGGTGCTGTCCGGTGTGCTGCCTCATGAAGAGCTCAAACGACGCCTGGCCGATGCCGATGCTGCGGTGGTGATGAAGCTGGGGCGTAACTTTGCGAAGGTCCGGCAGGTGCTGGAAGAACTCGGTCTGGCGCAGCGGGCGTTGTACGTCGAGCGCGCCACCATGGCCAATCAGAAGATCGTGCCCCTGGATCAGGTCGAGCCGATGTCTTCGCCATATTTCTCATTGATCATCGTTCCCGGTGAGAGGTGGCAAGGTTGATGACACGTCCCGTTCCGGCGATTGTCATTCTCGGTAATGGCAGCCTTGCAACCGCGCGCAAGATCCAGCAGCGCTATCCCGATGCACTGATCCACGGTCTGGCCGAGCGGGTCGAGGACGTGGATCGTCGTTACCATGAGTTCGGCGCGACCCTGCGTCAGCTCTATCAGCAAGGCACGCCGATCATTGCCTTGTGCGCGGCAGGCATTGTCATCCGCACCCTGGCGCCGCTGCTGCTGGAAAAAGGCGCCGAACCCCCGGTGCTGGCCGTGGCCGAAGACGGCAGCGCCGTGGTGCCATTGCTCGGCGGTCTCGGCGGGGTGAATGTCATGGCCCGTGAGATCGCTGCGGCGCTTGAAGTCGCAGCAGCCATCACCACCAGCGGCGAACTGCGCTTCGGCACTTGCCTGCTCAACCCGCCCAGCGGTTACGCCCTCGGTGATCTGGAACTGGGCAAGCGTTTTGTGTCCGATCTGCTGGCCGGGCACAGCGTGCGCATTGACGGCGTCGCGCCGTGGCTGGATCAGGCGCAGTTGCCGGAAAATCCGCAGGCGCAGCGTTCGATCCATGTCGGCAGTGGCGAGCGTGAGGCAAGCGCCAATGAATTGCAGATCTATCCACGCAGCGTCGCGGTGGCGGTGAGTACCGGGGTGGCGGATTTGCCGGACACCATTCGTGCGACGCTGCAACAAGCGAAAGTGGCGGTGCAGGCGTTGGCCTGTCTGGTCGCGGCTGACACCGGGATGGCCTGTCCGGCCTTGCGTGAAGCAGCCCTTGAGTTGGGTGTGCCTTTGCGCTTTGTCGCGGCGGCGAGCGACATCGGCGCATTGGCGCGTAGCGCGGTGCCTGATGCGACGATCAGTGCGACGACGCACGACATCGCCATCGCCGTTGCCGATCAGCCACTGGATGTTGCGCAGATCGGCCGCCCTCGCGGGCGTCTGGCGGTGATCGGCCTCGGTCCTGGCGCTGCCGAACTGATGGTGCCGGCGGTGAAAGCCGAACTGGCACGGGCCACCGACGTACTCGGTTATGAAACCTACGTGCGCATGGCAGGTCCTTTCCGTCCCGATCAGGTGCTGCACTGCACTGACAACCGCGAAGAAATGCAGCGCGCCCGCCACGCCTTTGAATTGGCCGCCCAGGGACGTTCAGTGATCGTGGTGTCGTCCGGCGACCCGGGCGTGTTCGCCATGGCGGCCGCGGTGCTCGAAGCCTTGCACGAATCCAGCGACCCGATGTGGCACCGCGTCGATCTGGAGATCTTGCCGGGGGTTTCGGCCTCGCTGGCGACCGCCGCCCAGGCCGGTGCGCCGTTGGGGCATGACTTCTGCGTAATGTCGCTATCGGACAACCTCAAGCCTTGGTCGATCATCGAGAAACGTCTGGACCTGGCCGCCCAGGCTGACCTTGCGCTGGCCTTCTACAATCCGATTTCCCGTTCGCGGCCTTGGCAGTTGGGCCGTGCGCTGGAGATCGTCGCCCAGCACCGCACGCCGGAAACTCCGGTGGTGTTGGGGCGTGATATCGGCCGTCCCGGACAGACACTGCGTGTCACCACGCTCGGTGCGTTGACACCTGATCAGGTGGACATGCGCACGATGGTATTGATTGGCTCGTCCACGACCTGCGTGTTTCCGCGCGTCGAAGGCGGTGACTGGGTCTATACACCGCGCTGGTACGGCACCAAGCCGGCTTCCTGAATAACTGCGGCCTCCTCTGGAGGCCGCATGATCAGGTCGCGCAATAGACGTTTTGCTACGCAGCGCACAACAAAGTGTGTGCGTTGAAGGTGTCGTGACGGTTGGAATGAACTTTGGTTTTTTGAATGATGGGGTTTGCAGCAAAACGGCAAGGCCTTGTGAGTGACACACAAGGCCTTGTTTTTTTCGCGAGCAAGCGCAATGAATTACGGCACCAGATACCCTCTGACCCCGGTAAAGATAATCTGCGCCGCCAGCGCACACACGAACAACCCCATCAACCGGCTGACGATCTGCAGCCCCTGG
Organism: Pseudomonas sp. Irchel s3a18; assembly: GCF_900187535.1. NCBI lineage: Bacteria > Pseudomonadati > Pseudomonadota > Gammaproteobacteria > Pseudomonadales > Pseudomonadaceae > Pseudomonas > Pseudomonas sp. Irchel s3a18. The sequence goes on from NZ_FYDV01000004.1 coordinate 327,898, forward strand.
TCGCCGAGAATCTGCTCGATGCGGTTGGACAGGTACAACACCACGCCGACCGTGAAGCTGGCCAGGGCGATACTGAGGATGGCGGTCAGTTTGTCATCCCAGTGCGGCTGGCCGATGCCCATGACCAACAGGGCACCAATGGTGCCGGGGCCGACGGTTAGCGGGATGGTCAGCGGAACGATGGTCACGTCCTGCTGCACGTTATCGGTCTGCACCGCCGATTTACCCTGGGCCATGCCCAGCGCCGAGATGAACAGTACGCTGCCGGCGCCGATGCGAAAGGCGTCTACGGTGATGCCGAACACGCTGAAAATCACTCGACCGAACAGGTACAGCAGGACACTGGAGATCAGCGTCGCGAAAGCGACCTTCCAGGCCAGTCGTCGGCGTTCCTTGTTGGAATAGCCACGGGTCAGGCTGATGAAGCAGGACAGCACGAAGAACGGGCTGTAGAGCACCAGCATCTTCAGGTAAACACTGAACAACACGTGGAGCATGATGCGAGCTCACTGGCGATGGAAGTCGTCAGGAGTCTATCAGGGGTTAGGACAGTCGGCTCAGGAAGGTTGGGCCGAGGTCCGATCCAGTTGGTCGCGCTGGGCGACCCAGTGCTCGATCAGCTCGCGCAACTGCGACAGTTCGACCGGCTTGGCCATGTGCCCATCCATGCCGGCCTGACGTGCGCGCTCCTTGTGTTCGGCAAGGATGTGCGCGGTCAGTGCGACTACCGGCGTGCGGGAGCGTTGATTGCCGACTTCCCAGGCCCGCAATTGCTGCGTGGCCGAGAAACCGTCGAGGATCGGCATTTCGCAATCCATCAACACCAGGTCATAACGTTGAGCCTTCATCGCCTTCAAGGCCTCTTCGCCATTGCTCGCGGTGTCGGGCGACAGATTGAGTTTGCCGAGCATGCCCCGAATGACTTTGGTCGAGATGCTGTTGTCTTCTGCCACCAGAATACGGAAGTCGCAGGGGACGTTGATCGCGGCGGGGACCGGGGAGGGCATGTGCGTTGCGGTGGCCTGCCCTTTGCTGCGCTGGTTCAACTCGTCCGCCAGGGTGGTCTTGAGGGTATAGCCGGCCACGGGTTTGGCCAGGATCCTTTTGATACCGGCATTGCGCGCGATGATCTTGCTCGGCGCATTGCTGATGCCCGTGAGCATGATCAGCAGGATATCGTGGTTCAGGCTAGGGTCTTCCTTGATCTTGGCCGCCAGTTGCATGCCGGTCATGCCGGGCATGTTCTGATCGAGCAGGACCACGTCGAAGTAGTCCCGCAGGTGCGCCTTGGTGCGCAGCAAGGCCAGGGCCTCCTTGCCGGATGCCACCGCGCTGACGTTCAGGCCCCAGGCGCTGCATTGCTGGACCAGGACTTTGCGGCAGGTGTCGTTGTCGTCCACGACCAGTACCCGTGCACCTTGCAGTGGGCCGTCCAGGTCGCAGGTTGGATGTTCCAGGCGGTCAGGGTCCAGTGGCAAGGTCAGCCACAGCGTGCTGCCCTGGCTGCTGCCGCTCTTGATGCCAAACTCACCGTGCATCAACAGGATCAGCTGGCGTGCGATCACCAGCCCCAGGTTGCCCCCCAGGCGAGTGGCGGAGAGGACGTTCTTGCTATTGAGTTCAGCGTGCAGCAAGGCCTCACGTTCTTCGGCTTCCATGGGTTGCCCGCTGTCTTGCACGGCAATGCGCAAGCGCGCTGTATCGCTCAGGTCATCCAGGGCCACGACGATCAGGATCTCGCCTTCCTCGGTCTTCTTCATGGCGTTTTCCAGCAGGCTCAACAGCGTCTGGCGCAGGCGCGTCGGGTCACCGCTGATCACCCGGGGAACCTGGGGCTGGATGAAGCTGATGAGTTCGACGTTCTGTTGTTCGGCCTTGGCGCGGAAGATGCTCAGACAGTCTTCGATCAGTGCATTGAGGTCAAACTGCACGTCGTCCAGTTCGATCTGCCCTGACTCGAGCCTTGAGATGTCGAGGATTTCATTGATCAGCGTGAGCAGTTCGTTGCCGGCGCTGTGGATGGTTTGCACGTAGTCGCGTTGCTTGACCGACAGCGGCGTGCCCAGCAACAGTTCGGTCATGCCCAGTACACCGTTCATGGGGGTGCGGATTTCATGGCTGATTTTTGCCAGGAACTCGGCCTTGGCGTTGATCTCGGCATTACTCGCCGCCAGGTCACGGCTGATGCTGAAGCGGCTCTCGATAATGCTGCGCTGGCGTTCGCTCAAGGCGATGCCCATCAACAGGCCGCTCAGGCAGATGAACGCGAGCAAGGCCATGATCAGGCCTTGTGGCGCGACGAGAGTCAGCCCCAGCAGTGCGGGCAGGATGATCAGCGTACCGGCGTTGAACACCACCATGGCCGCCACGAACAGGCGTGCCGGGCGATAGCCTTTATGCCAGTGATAGGCGCCGACGAAGAGCATGCTCAGCCCAGCCAGAGCGACCAGCCCATAGGTCATGATGTTCAGCGGCAGGGTGTCGACGAACAATAGCAGCAGGCAGCAGGCGACAATGAACAGGATGTCGCCCATCAGCAGTTTGTTGAGCGGGTGTGGCCCAAGCCGGCTGAAGAAGCAGTAGGTGTACATCAGGCCGCAAGGCGCCGTCAGCAGCAGGGCCAGGTAGGCTTCAGGGGCTTGTACGGCATTCCAGTCGGGTAACCATGGCCCTGCCAGGTTCAGGAGCAACAGCACCCCGAGCAACAACAAGCCTTCACAGGCCGCCAGCCACAGACAGCTTCGCGAGCGGGTATAGGCATAGCGCGTGAGGTTGTGCAGGATCAGCATCGCAATACAACCGAACAGCAAGCCGTAGATCAGTGTCTGGGTCTGATTGGCGGCGGTCAGTACGGCTGATTGCAGGGTGATGTAGGGTCGTAACTGGTGTTCGGAAACCAGCCGCAGATACACCTCAAGGGGCTTGCTGCTCTGAGGCAGCGGCACCATGAAGTCGGTGCTGGGCAGCGGACGTTCGGCCAGTGGTTGATCGTTGCCGCTGGTGGTCTGGTCGATCAGTGTGTCACCGTCCAGAACGTAGAGATCCAGATGCAACAGGTCGGGGGCAAAGATACGCAGCAGTTGTTCGTGTTTGCCAGGATTGAGCCGAAAGCGCAGCCACAATGCGCCATCGGGATCGGCGGCGGTGATCTGGTCGGGTTCAATCGGGCTGAATTGGTTGGTGTAGCGCGCCGAGCGAATGTCGCCCAGTTGCAGGGTGCCCTGTTCGTCGAGCAATACCGCCCAGCCACTGCCTTGCGCGACGGCCTGGGCCGGGAGCATGCAGAGCAGGGTCAACAATGTGACGGTGAGTCCTATGGCGATCCTGAGCCAGCGCAAGGCGAAATCCCTTCGTAGATTGATGCCAGATTATAACTATGCGCGGCGTTGGAATAATCAGGCAAGGGCCCTGGGCCCTTGCCTGGCCGAATGGCTGGCTTATTCCTGATTTTCGCCACGCTCGCGGGCAATGGCGCGGTAGCCAATGTCCTTGCGATAGAAGCAGCCTTGCCAGTCGATCTTCGCGGCCAGCTTGTAAGCCTGTTGCTGGGCCGCATCGACGCTCGCGCCCATGGCGGTAGCACACAGCACCCGACCACCGGCCGTCACCACCTTGCCGTCCTTCAGGGCGGTGCCTGCATGGAACACTTTGCCTTCCAGTGCTGCGGCTGCATCCAGGCCTTCGATGGCGGCACCCTTGGCGTAGTCGCCCGGATAACCGCCGGCGGCCAGTACGATGCCGACGCTTGGGCGTGGATCCCATTGCGCTTCGACCTTGTCCAGCGCCTGGGCGAGTGCCGCTTCGACCAGCAACACCAGGCTCGACTGCAGGCGCAGCATCACCGGTTGGGTCTCCGGGTCACCAAAGCGGCAGTTGAATTCGATGACTTTCGGGTTGCCCGCTTTGTCGATCATCAGGCCGGCATAGAGGAAACCGGTGTAGACGTTGCCTTCTTCGGCCATGCCACGCACGGTTGGCCAGATCACCAGGTCCATGACGCGCTGGTGAACGTCGCTGGTGACGACCGGGGCAGGGGAGTAAGCACCCATGCCGCCGGTGTTCGGGCCGGTGTCGGCGTCGCCAACACGTTTGTGGTCCTGGCTGGTGGCCATCGGCAATACGTTCTTGCCGTCGACCATGACAATGAAGCTGGCTTCTTCGCCGTCGAGGAACTCTTCGATCACCACGCGCGAACCAGCGTCACCAAAGGCGTTGCCGGCGAGCATGTCGCGTACGGCATCTTCGGCTTCAGCCAAGGTCATGGCAACGATCACGCCTTTACCGGCGGCCAGGCCGTCGGCCTTGATCACGATCGGTGCACCTTTTTCACGCAGGTAAGCCAGGGCTGGCTCGATCTCGGTGAAGTTCTGGTAATCGGCGGTCGGGATCTTGTGGCGAGCCAGGAAGTCCTTGGTGAAGGCCTTGGAGCCTTCCAACTGGGCAGCGCCGGCGGTTGGACCGAAGCAGTCCAGGCCACGGGCGCGGAACAGATCGACCACGCCAGCCACCAGCGGGACTTCCGGCCCGACGATGGTCAGGGAGACATTCTTCTCGGCAAAGTCGGCCAGTTGCTCAAGCGCCAGGACGTCAATGGCGACGTTCTCGCACTTGGCCTCAATGGCCGTACCGGCGTTGCCCGGGGCAACGAAAACTTTCTGCACGCGCGGATCCTGAGCCACTTTCCAGGCCAGGGCGTGTTCACGGCCACCGCTGCCAATGATCAAAACATTCATTTCAAAAACCTCGGATGACGCTAATTCTGGGAAACGCGATGCTTTTCTGTAGGAGCGAGCTTGCTCGCGAAGGTGTTTAACGATGACGTTGGCTGTCTGAAACAACGCGGCGTCTTATCGTTTTTCGCGAGCAAGCTCGCTCCTACAGTGAAAAAGCTGTGCTGTTAGTGACGGAAGTGGCGCATGCCGGTGAACACCATGGCGATGCCTGCTTCATCAGCCGCCGTAATCACTTCGTTGTCACGCATTGAGCCGCCTGGCTGGATCACTGCGGTGATGCCGACCTTGGCCGCGTTGTCGATGCCGTCGCGGAACGGGAAGAACGCATCGGAAGCCATCACCGAGCCGACTACCTGCAAGCCGGCGTGTTCAGCCTTGATCGCGGCAATACGTGCCGAGTTCACGCGGCTCATCTGGCCGGCGCCGACACCGATGGTCTGACGGTTCTTGGCGTAGACGATGGCGTTGGATTTGACGTACTTGGCCACTTTCCAGGCGAAGATCAGGTCGTTGATCTCTTGCTCGGTCGGTGCTCGCTGGGTCACGACCTTCAGGTCTTCACTGCCGATCATGCCAATGTCACGGCTCTGCACCAGCAAGCCGCCGTTGACGCGCTTGTAGTCCCAGGCTGCGGCGCGATCGGCCGACCACTCGCCGCACGCCAGCAGGCGCACATTGGCTTTTGCCGCCACGATGGCGCGAGCTTCTTCGCTGACGCTCGGGGCGATGATCACTTCGACGAACTGACGCTCGACGATGGCTTTGGCGGTTTCAGCATCCAGTTCGCGGTTGAAGGCGATGATGCCGCCGAAGGCCGATTCGGTGTCGGTGGCATAAGCCAGTTCGTAGGCCTGGCGGATACCGCCTTCGGCGTCCGGGCTGACCGCAACGCCGCACGGGTTGGCATGCTTGACGATTACGCAGGCCGGCTTGACGAAGCTCTTCACGCATTCCAGCGCGGCGTCGGTGTCGGCCACGTTGTTGTACGACAGTTCCTTGCCTTGCAGTTGGGTCGCGGTGGCGATGCCCACTTCGGCAGGCTTGGCTTCCACGTAGAACGCCGCGCTCTGGTGCGGGTTCTCGCCGTAGCGCATTTCCTGGGCCTTGATGAACTGGCTGTTGAAGGTGCGCGGGAATTCGCTGCGACCTTCTGTGCTGAGGGTATCAGCGGCCTGGTTCACGGTGCCCATGTAGTTGGCGATCATGCCGTCGTAGGCGGCCGTGTGTTCGAACGCCTTGAGCATCAGGTCGAAGCGCTGGGCGTAGGTCAAGCCGCCGGCCTTGAGGTTTTCCAGGACGCTGGCGTAGTCGCCGGCATTGACCACGATGGCCACGTCCTTGTGGTTCTTGGCTGCCGAGCGAACCATGGTCGGGCCACCGATGTCGATGTTCTCGATGGCGGTCGGCAGGTCACAGCCAGGCTTGCTGATGGTGGCTTCGAACGGGTACAGGTTGACCGCGACCAGGTCGATCGGCTTGATGCCGTGCTCGTTCATGATGGCATCGTCGATGCCGCGACGACCCAGGATCCCGCCGTGGATTTTCGGGTGGAGGGTTTTCACCCGGCCGTCCATCATTTCGGCGAAACCGGTGTAATCCGCGACTTCCACAGCGGCTACACCATTGTCCTGCAGCAGCTTGAACGTCCCGCCGGTGGAGAGGATCTCGACGCCGAGCGCTTCGAGCTCCCTGGCGAATTCGAGGATCCCGGTCTTGTCGGAAACGCTGATCAAGGCGCGGCGGATCGGCAGGCGGGTAGTCTGGTCGGTCATCTCAATTTCCATCAAAAGCAAAGGAAGTCAGCAAAAAAGGCGACCGGTTTTACGCGGGCGCCTTTCTGGTTTGATTGAATGCTTACAGCAAATCGTACTGCTTGAGTTTCTTGCGCAAGGTGCCACGGTTCAGTCCGAGCATCTCGCTGGCCTTGGTCTGGTTGCCCTTGACGTAGCTCATCACGCTTTCGAGCAGGGGCGCCTCGACTTCGGAGAGCACCAGGTTGTACACATCCGTGACGGCGGCGCCTTCAAGGTGGGCGAAATAATTGTGCAGCGCCTTCTCGACACTCCCGCGAAGGGTCTGGCCTTCTTCGCTCGGCGTATTGAGGTGCTGTTTCAAATTCACGTTGTCGCTCACGGGTGTTGTTCCACTCACTAAAGTCTCGGTCATCATCGTCATGCGGCCACCCCTTCTCCGTCCCCTGTCAGGCTCTTGTAACGTTCGGCGAAGAACTCCCGAACGTTGGCGCATTGTGCTTCCGTACCATCCAAACGATTGAAGTGGGCGCGAAACTCCCTGGCGCCCGGCAGGGTTGCGAGATACCAGCCGACATGCTTGCGTGCAATGCGTACACCCATGACATCCCCATAGAAGGCATGCAGCGCGGCCAGATGCTCAAGCAGAATACGTTCCACCTCGATCAATTCCGGCGCCGGCAGTTTTTCACCAGTACGCAGGTAGTGCTCGATCTCACGAAAAATCCATGGCCGCCCCTGGGCGGCCCGACCTATCAACAGGCCATCGGCCCCGGTCGCGTCAAGCACGTGCCGGGCCTTTTCAGGCGAGTCGATATCGCCATTGGCGAAGACCGGAATCGACACCGCCTGCTTGATCGCGGCAATGGTCTCGTACTCGGCTTCACCGGTATACAGGTCGGCGCGGGTGCGGCCATGCACCGCCAGCGCCGTGATGCCCGCCTGTTCGGCGATCTTCGCCACCGTCAGGCCGTTCTTGTTCGCCCGGTCCCAGCCGGTGCGAATCTTCAGGGTGACCGGCACATCAACCGCAGCCACCACGGCCTGCAGGATCTCGGTCACCAGGTCTTCATCTTTGAGCAAAGCAGAACCGGCGGCCTTGTTGCAGACTTTTTTTGCCGGACAGCCCATGTTGATATCAATAATCTGTGCACCCAGCTCGACATTGGCCCGGGCCGCATCCGCCAGCATCTGCGCATCACCGCCGGCGATCTGTACCGAGCGAGGCTCGGGATCACCTTCGTGGATCATGCGCAGACGTGATTTGCGGGTGTTCCACAAGCTCATGTCACTGGTGACCATTTCCGAGACTACAAGCCCTGCACCCAGTCGCTTGCACAGCTGACGAAAGGGCTGGTCGGTGACGCCCGCCATGGGGGCGAGAATCAAGCCGTTGTGCAATGTATATGGGCCGATGCGTACCGCCGACATAGGTCTTCCCTGTTGTGGGGTAGGATCATGAGAGTTCGAAAAAGGGTTGGCATGATACCCGCTCTCGATGACTGGATAAAGGCTGAACTGGATAAAATCTGAACAGTTAATCCGTTATTGCCAGCAGTTTGACTCAGCTCACAGGCGCTCGGAAGGTCGCCATCCATCTGGCGTGACTGAACCGATTCACTCCGGCGAATGAAAACTGAGGCTGTAATTCACTGCTTTCGGGCCGGGATCGAGGATGTCCAGGGCGATATGGATAGGGGTTTGCGGGGGCATTTCCGCAAGGTCGGCCAAGTCACCGTTGAGGTACTCACCCGGCTTGAAGCGACGGCTGGCGATCAAGTGGCCGTTGAGGTCGGCGAAGCGCAGTTCCAGCAGGGGGAACGGCTGGGAGAAGGGCGCGCGGTTGTAGATGATGGCGTCTACGACCAGGGCACCACTGAAATCCGGGTGGCTGCGCACCACCAGGTTGCTGCTCTTGATTTTGGCGATGTCGACCTTGGACGGTACGCTGCAGCCAATCTGCGGGCACAGTTGCTGGAACCAGGGGCGGTACTGGTCCTGGCGAGCTAGTTCGTCAAAGTGATGGGCGATGTACTGGCTGGCAAGGGCGGCGGCGGCCAGTAGCACCATCAGGCTCCAGAACAGCCGGCGTCCCCAGGGAGAGCGGCGTTGCTGCCAGTCCAGTTGCAGTGGATCGTCGACCAGGTCTTGCAGCACGTCGTCGTGCCTGGCCGGTTCGCCCCGCGCGCGTCGCTTGCGTGCGGGTTCGGCAGTCTGCGGGGGGGGCTCGGGATCGTCGTCGGTTGCGCTGAAGCGTTCGTGCGAGGCGCTCAGTTCCTCGTCCTCTTCCTGGGGCTCCAGGCGCAGTGGCGGCGTCTCGGGTTCGTCGTCGAGGTCGACCAGTTCCAGGGACAGGGAAGGTTCGGTGCGTGAAGGTTTTGCCGATTCGCCCGCGTCCTCGTCCAGCCTCCCGCTTGTCGCAGGTGTCAGGGAGGTGTCGCTGGACAGGGCGCGTTCGGCTGCGGGCTCGCTGAACAAGCTGTCGGGCCACGGCGCTTCACTTTCGCTGGAATCACGGTGTGCGCTGAGCGAGTCTTCCCGGGGCTTGTGCTCCTGGCCAAACTCCTTGGCGGGCTGGATTTCCCGCTGTTCGAGCTTGGCGAGTTCTTCGTCGAGGTCGAGGTGGTCCAGGTCGAGCTCGGAGGCGGTCCACTGCTTCTGGCTAATGGCCCGTTGCTCGGGTGCCGGTTCGACCGATGGCGGCGTGCTGAGCGCGCTTGCCTGTTCGCCCATGCGCTGCTCGAGCAACTGCCGTGCAGCATTGAACACTTGCAGGCACGAGCCGCAGCGCACCACGCCACGGGCCACGCTCAATTGAGAGTGGCTGACGCGGAAACTGGTCTTGCAATGCGGGCATTGGGTGACGAAGCTATCGGTCATGCGGCCATCCGGAGTCTGCAGAGGCTCATTTTAGCGCCGGCGACCGGTAATGCGCACCCAGCCATCGCGATTGGCGATCGGATCCAGGTCAAAGTCCTTGGCGTAAGCCGCTGCAACTTCTTCGCCTTGTTCGGCGAGGATGCCCGACAGCGCCAGGCGACCGCCGGCCTTGACCAGGCTGGACAGTTGCGGCGCCAGGGAAACCAGCGGGCCGGCAAGGATGTTGGCCACCAGTACGTCGGCCGGAACCTGTGGCAGGTCTTCTGGCAGGTACAGCGGGAACAGCGCTTCGGCGATGTTGTTGCGTCCGGCGTTGTCGCGGGAGGCTTCCAGCGCCTGCACATCGATGTCGGTGCCGACGGCCTGTTTGGCGCCCAGCAGCAACGCGGCGATCGCAAGGATCCCGGAGCCGCAACCGAAGTCCAGCACGTTGCAGTCTTTCAGGTCCTGGCTGTCGAGCCATTCCAGGCACAGGGCGGTGGTCGGGTGGGTGCCAGTGCCGAAGGCCAGACCCGGGTCGAGCAGCAGGTTGACGGCATCAGGCTCCGGGGCCGCGTGCCAGCTCGGCACGATCCACAGGCGCTGGCCGAAACGCATCGGCTGGAAGCCGTCCATCCAGCTGCGTTCCCAATCCTGGTCTTCGATGACTTCGCTCTGATGCTCAGGCAGTGGACTGCCAGTCAGCAACTCCAGATGGGCCAGTACTGCGGCGGCTTCGGTGCCGCCTTCGAACAGGGCCAGCAGGTGGGTGTGCGACCACAGCGGGGTGGTGTTGAGTTCAGGCTCGAAAATCGGCTGATCTTCGGCGTCCATGAAGGTCACCGATACGGCGCCCACTTCAAGGAAAGCGTCTTCATAGGTTTCGGCTTGTTCTGGGCTGATGGCGAGACGGACTTGCAGCCAAGGCATGGCGGGCACCTTTGAAAAATATTGATTGCAGCCTAGCGGGCTGCGAGAAGCGCGCAAGTTTACGCGAGAGTGGAGGTTTTGTGGGAGTGGGTTGACTTCGGTGCTCGCCGTACGGCCTTCCGGTTGGCGCGGCACTTTGTAGGAGCGAGCTTGCTCGCGATGATCGACAAGACGCCGCTATGCTTCAGCTACCCTCGTTATCGTTGACCACCATCGCGAGCAAGCTCGCGCCTACAGGGGGTGATGTCTCCAGAAACAACAAAGCCGCCCGAAGGCGGCCTTGTCGTGTACCGACTAAAGCTTAGTGCTTTTCGCCAGCCAGCTTGTGCTCGAGGTAGTGAATGTTCACGCCCCCTTTGCAGAAGCCTTCGTCGCGGGTCAGGTCGCGGTGCAGCGGGATGTTGGTCTTGATGCCGTCGACCACGATTTCGTCCAGCGCATTGCGCATGCGCGCCATGGCTTCGTCACGGGTGGTCCCGTAAGTGATCAGCTTGCCGATCAACGAGTCGTAGTTCGGCGGCACGGCATAGCCACTGTACAGGTGCGAATCAACGCGAACGCCGTTGCCGCCTGGTGCGTGGAAATGCTTGACCGTGCCCGGGCTCGGCATGAAGGTTTTCGGGTCTTCGGCGTTGATCCGGCATTCCAGTGCGTGACCGCGGATGACCACGTCATCCTGGGTGAACGACAGCTTGTTGCCGGCGGCGATGCTGAGCATCTCCTTGACGATGTCGATGCCGGTGACCATTTCCGATACCGGGTGCTCTACCTGGACACGAGTGTTCATCTCGATGAAGTAGAAGCGGCCGTTCTCGTACAGGAACTCGAACGTGCCGGCGCCACGGTAGCCAATGTCGATGCACGCCTTGACGCAGCGGGCGAAGACTTCCTGGCGAGCCTGCTCGTCGATGCCCGGTGCCGGCGCTTCTTCGAGGACTTTCTGGTGGCGACGTTGCAGCGAGCAATCGCGGTCACCCAGGTGGATGGCATGGCCTTGACCGTCGGAAAGTACCTGGACTTCCACGTGACGTGGGTTGGTCAGGAATTTCTCCAGGTAGACCATCGGGTTGCCGAACGCCGCACCTGCTTCGGAGCGAGTCAGTTGCGCCGAGGAAATCAGGTCTTCTTCATTGTGCACCACACGCATGCCGCGACCACCGCCGCCGCCAGCGGCCTTGATGATCACCGGGTAGCCGACTTCACGGCCGATGCGCAGCGCCGTTTCTTCGTCTTCCGGCAGCGGGCCGTCGGAGCCTGGAACGGTTGGAACGCCAGCGGCGATCATCGCGTGCTTGGCCGATACCTTGTCGCCCATCAGGCGAATGGTCTCGGCTTTCGGGCCGATGAAGGCAAAGCCGGAGTTCTCGACCTGCTCGGCGAAGTCGGCGTTTTCCGCGAGGAAGCCGTAGCCAGGGTGAATGGCCGTGGCGCCCGTCACTTCGGCAGCAGCGATGATCGCCGGGATGTGCAGGTAGGAGTGGGCGGCCGATGCCGGACCGATGCAGACGGATTCGTCTGCCAGGCCCAGGTGCATCAGCTCTTTGTCGGCCTTGGAGTAAACGGCGACGGTCTTGATGCCCATCTCTTTGCAGGCACGCAGAATCCGCAGGGCGATCTCACCGCGGTTAGCGATCAGAACTTTTTCCAACTTCGCAGTCATCAAAGGCTCTCCGCGGTTCAAACGATGGTGAACAGCGGTTGGTCGTACTCAACCGGCTGGCCGTCTTCGACGAGGATGGACTCGATCACACCGCTGGTTTCAGCTTCGATGTGGTTCATCATCTTCATGGCTTCGACGATGCACAGGGTGTCGCCTTTCTTCACGCTCTGGCCAACTTCAACGAAGGACGGCGAGGTAGGCGAAGATTTGCGATAGAACGTACCTACCATCGGCGAACGGGCAACGGTGCCGTTCAGCACTGGCGCGGCTGGAGCGGCAGGTGCAGCGGCAGCGGCTGGAGCAGCAGCGGCCGGTGCGGCGACAGGCGCTGCCATTGGAGCCGGTGCGTAGTACTGCTGGGCCGGGGTCTTGCTGTGGCGGCTGATGCGTACGGACTCTTCGCCTTCCTTGATCTCGAGCTCGTCGATGCCGGACTCTTCCAGCAGTTCGATCAGTTTCTTAACTTTACGGATATCCATGAATCATCAACTCCCAAGGGTCGGTCAGGGGCGTTTAACGCTTGTTGTTCAAGCCGTTGCCGGTCTTTCAAGCTGCTCTAGTGCGGCCTCCAGGGCCAGTCGATAACCGCTGGCGCCAAGGCCGCAGATCACTCCCACCGCTACGTCGGAGAAGTAAGAGTGATGGCGGAAAGGTTCGCGTTTGTGCACGTTAGACAAATGCACTTCGATGAATGGGATGCTCACCGCCAGCAGCGCGTCACGTAATGCGACACTTGTATGCGTAAAAGCTGCTGGATTGATCAGAATGAAGTCCACGCCTTCGTCGCGGGCGGCGTGGATGCGGTCGATCAATTCATACTCGGCGTTGCTTTGCAGGTAGAGCAAATGGTGGCCGGCATTACGGGCCCGTTGTTCCAGGTCCTGATTGATCTGGGCCAGGGTCACTGCGCCGTAGACGCCCGGTTCACGGGTGCCGAGCAGGTTCAGGTTGGGTCCGTGCAGCACCAAAAGGGTCGCCATCTGCTGTTCCTTGTTATCTATGTGCAGTTATCAGAACCCGGCGACTATGCCGCAAAGCCTTTGTGACTGTCCAGTTCTCTGCAATAGCCAGCACAATGACCGATGATTGCGCGAATTATATGACCAACTGATTAAATCTGGTCATTCGCTCTGGCGACACGTTCGGCGAACTCCCGCGCCGTGATCTCGCCAATCACCCGCACGTCGGTGCGTTCGTTGCCGTCCTTGCCAAAAAACATCAGGGCCGGTGGCCCGAACAGCCGGTAGCGGTCGAGCAGGGCGCGTTGTTCGGCGTTGCTGGCCGTCATGTCGAAGCGAATCAGCCGGTAGCCGTTGAGGCGTTCGACGACCATGGGATCGTTGAGCACCTCATGTTCGATGACTTTGCAACTGATGCACCAGTCGGCGTACCAGTCGAGCAGCAATGGGGTGTTGGCGGCTTTCGCCTCGGCGAGGGCCTGGTCGAGTTCCGCCGGGGTGTTGATGGTCTGCCACTGGCCGGGGCTTGGTGCTTGAGGGCTACCGGCGGCGTTGATGACCCGGGGCTGGCCAATCGGGTTGAAGGGATCGGTCTGGCCGCTGAAGGCGCCGTACCAGCAGGCCAGACCATAAAATATCAGGAACATTCCGAGCAATTGGCCGAGGCGTTTGCGTGGTGGCTTGTAGACGAACTCCAGTGCCCCGAGGAACAACCCCACTCCTGCCGCCAGCAAGCCGATCAGCAACAAGGTAACTTGTCCTGGCAGTACGCGGCTGAGCAAGCCGATCGCCAAGCCCAGCAACAATACGCCGATCGCGTTCTTCACATAGACCAGCCAGGGCCCACTCTTCGGCAGCCAGGTGGCCCCACCGGTGGCCACCAGCAACAAGGGTGCGCCCATGCCCAGCCCCAGCACGAACAGCTTCAATGCGCCCCCCAGTGCGTCACCGCTGGCGCTGATGTACAGCAGCGCTCCGGCCAGGGGGGCCGACACGCAAGGTGAGACCAACAGGCTCGAAACTACGCCAAGCACCGCCGCGCCCCACAGCGACCCGCCTTCGGTACGCCCGGCAATGCGGTCCAGGCGGCTGCTGATGGCGTGGGGCAGTTTCAATTCGAACATCCCGAACATTGCCAGGGCAAAGACGGCGAAGAACAGGGAGAACGGCACCAGCACCCAGGCCGATTGCAGGCGTGCCTGCAGGTTCAACTGGGCACCAAACATTCCCATCAAGGCACCGAGCAGGGCGAAACAGGCGGCCATCGGCAATATGTAAGCCAGCGACAGATTAAAACCACGCAGCCCGCCAACCTGCCCGCGCAGCACCACGCCAGAGAGAATCGGCAGCATCGGCAGCACGCACGGGGTGAAGGTCAGGCCCAGGCCTGCGAGGAAGAACAACGCCAGCTCACGCCAGCTCCAGGTTGCGCCGGGTGCGTTGCTGCCGGTTGCGCCATCGATCTGCAGGCGCTCGGTTTCCGGTGGGTAGCACAAACCCTTGTCGGCGCAGCCCTGATAGGTAACGACCAGGGTGAAGGCTTGCGGGTCGGCGCTGTTGCGAGGCAGTTCCACGTCGAGAATGCCGTGGTAGACCTCGACATCGCCGAAGTACTCGTCGTGCTTCTTCTCGCCCGGGGGCAGTTGAACGGCACCAAGGTCGATATCGGCGGGCTCGCTGCGAAACTGGAAGCGATGGCGGTAGAGGTAGTACCCCTCGGTGGCGACGAAGCGCAGCTTGATCGACTGCGGCGTGGCTTCCACCAGGCTCAGTTGGAAGGCTTCGCGCACTGGCAGGAAATCGGCGCTGTTGTTGATCGCGCCCAGGGTCGAACTGGGACGACTGTCCAGCAGGCCGGTAGCGTTTACCGGTAGGGCCAGGATCAACAGCATCAGGCAGAGCAGGCGGCGCATGACAATCTCGCGTATCGATAGTGTGGGCATGATAGCGGACGGCGCCAGGGTGTGCCGATGAGCTTTGTGGCGAGGGGGCTTGCCCCCGTTCGGTTGCGCAGCGACCGTAAATTCAGGACTCGCGGCCTGTCAGGTGAAATGCGGTTGCCGGTTTTGGCCGCGCTTCGCGAGCCAACGGGGGCAAGCCCCTTGCCACGAAACAGGCGTCAGACACGAAAGGCCTGCACGGCAGTATGCAATTGCCCGCCCAGCGCCAGCAGATTCTCGCCCTGGCTGCGGCCCTCTCCGATGCGCACCAGATTCTCCCCGCCCAGTTGGTGAATGCGTTCGCTGTGGTCGCGGATTTCGCTGACCGCGCCGCTTTGTTGCGCGGTGACATCGGCGATGCGTGCGGCGGTGTCAGCGATGGTCTGGATCGCGCCGACAATTTTATCCAGCGCGCCGTCTGCCGCTTGTGCCTGACTGGCAGTGGCCTCGGCGTGTTCGACCTGCGCGCGCATGCCCTCCACCGATTGCCTTGCCGCCAGTTGCAGTGCGCCAATCAAGGTCTGGATCTCGGCCGTGGCACCGGCAGTGCGTTGCGCCAGCGAGCGAACCTCTTCGGCGACCACCGCGAAGCCGCGGCCCATCTCTCCGGCGCGGGCCGCTTCGATGGCCGCGTTCAGGGCCAGGAGGTTGGTCTGGTCGGCAATCGAGCGAATCACCGTCAGCACACTGCCGATGGTTGCCGATTCCTCGGCCAGGTGCTCGATCATTTGGGCATTGCCCTGGACTTCGCCGACCAAGGCGTGAAGCCCGGTCAGGCTCAAGCCGATCACCTGCTGCCCATGCTCGACCGCAAGGCCGGCATGACGGCTGGCTTCGGCAGCCTGGCTGGCATCGCCGACCACTTGCTGGATAGTCGCCTCCAATTCGCCAAGGGAATCACGGATCAGCGCGGTGTCGCCGGCCTGATGCTCGGCGCCGCTGTGCAGGTCGCGGCTCAGTTCGGCCAGCACGCGACTGCTGCCCGCCACTTGCTCGGCGTTTTGCCGGATGGTCCCCACCAGGTCCACCAGATACACGCGCAGGCGATTGAGCGACTCCTGTATGTCGTGCAGTTCGCGGTTGGTCGAGCCCAACTGGATGTCCCGGCTGAAGTCGCCTTCAGCCCAGGTCGAGAGCGCCGGAGCCAGGTTGGTCAGCACCCGGGCAAGGCGTCGTTGCAAGGTATCGATCAGCAGCGCAATCAACAGGATCAGGCCAATCATCACGCCCTGGATCAGCCGCACTTCACTCTGGATTTGTCCATGCTGTGCGCGGACGGCCGGCTCCAGCGCCGCAATGGCTTGCTGCACGGCGTCCAGCTTCACGTGGGCGGCGGCGCTGAGGTCGGCTCGTTTCTGGATCTGCTCGCGGGTGCGGGCCAGTTCAGCGGGGTAGCGGGCAAGCAGGCTGGACAGTTCACGCTTGAAGCCAGGGCCGGCATCTTCGACGACGGTTTTTTCGCTGCTTTCCAGGCCCATCATCGCGGCGAAGTCATCGGAGTTGGAGGCTTGACGGGTGGCGATGCCGAGCAACGGCAAGGCATCGATCAATGCGGCCTGGGCGCGGATGTTGGCGAGTTCACGCTCCACGTCGCCGGCCAGTTCGCTACGACCGCTGCTGACCAGTTTGTCGCGGGCCAGCGAGAGCTTGCCCAGGTGCTGCGCGGCGGCCAGCAGTGGCACCAGGTAAGCCGCGGTCTCGAGTGTGTTGGCGCCGGTGGCGTATTGGCTGAGTTGTTCCAGGCTCGCGCCCAGTTCGCGTTCGGCTTGTAGCAGTAGGGCTTGCGGGTCACCGGCCAGCTTGCCCGCGGCCAGCAGCTCGGTCCTGCTGAATTCATCGAGATCGGCAAGGCTTGGACGCAGGCTTTGTGCCAGGTCCACCGGCATCTCGTTCAGCTCTTTTTGCAGGGTGTCGAGGGCCTGGCTGGCGCCGCTCAGGCGCAGGGCATCGCCGCTGGCCAGGTAGTCTTCGACATTGCGCGCCACATGATTATGGAACAGCTGCGACAGGCCCAGGTAACGCTCCATCAACAGATAAGGGCGTTCCAGGGCCTTTTGCGACCACCACAATGTGGCGCCGAGTGCGATGCACACCGCGACTAACAGCAGGGTATTGAGATTGGTCAGCAACTTCAGGCGCATCGTGGGCAACCAACGACAGAAGGGAGGCGCCTGAAGTTATTGCGCTTGCGTTACAGCGTTATGACCGATTCAGTGGAATCGGATGAAAAGATGGCACTTTGCTTTGATCGGCGTGCCGCCTGAACCCGATTACGTCCGGCGTCCTTGGCGCGGTACAGCGCCGCGTCGGCCTGGCTGGCCATCATCAGGCTGTCGGAGTCTTCCAGCAGGTCGACCACGCCGGCGCTGAAGGTGCACCACAGGTCCTGCGGCTGGGCCGGGTAGTGAATCTCGGCAAAGCGCTGGCGGATTTCATCGAGCACTTTGCAGGCCGATTCGATATCGGTGTCCGGCATGACGATGGCGAACTCTTCGCCGCCGTATCGGCCAATGAAATCGGTCTTGCGCAGGCGTTGCTTGAGAAACAGCGCCAGGCTCTTGATCACCCGGTCGCCCATGGGGTGACCGTGGCTGTCGTTGACCCGCTTGAAGTGATCGATATCGAGCATCGCGAAGCTCAGTGGCTTCTGTTCGCGGCGTGCGCGGAATGAGCAGTCCTCAAGCAGTTGCAGGATATGGGTGTGGTTGTACAGGCCGGTCAGGCTGTCACGGACCATCCGCGCCTTGAGATTGCGTGCCCGGGCGGCGCGGTTGCGCACGGTGGTGATCAGGTGGCGGGGCTTGATCGGCTTGGTCAGGAAGTCGTCACCGCCTTCGCTCATGGCATCGAGCTGTTTGTCCTGGTCGTCTTCGGCCGACAGGTAAATGATTGGCACGCTGACATAACGGTCGTTGTGGCGAATCACCTTGGCCAGTTCGGTACCGGTGCAGGCCGGCATGTACATGTCGAGGATGATCAGGTCAGGCTGGAAGTCGGCCAGTTCGGCCATCGCCTGGATCGGTTCGATCAGGGTGCGGGTGACGATTCCGGCGCTGTTGAGCAGGCGCTCGGTGTGCAGGGCCTGGGCGCGAGAGTCATCGATGATCAGCACTTTATAGGGTTCGTACTGGGCGACGCAGGTCAGGACCTCGATTTTTTCCAGCAGGCTCGAGGCTTCGAGGGTGCCGGTCAGGAACTCCTGGCCACCGGCACGTACCGCCGCCAGGCGTGTCGGGGTGTCGGTTTCCAGCAGGCTGAAAAACAGCAGCGGCAGCTTATGCTCCAGTCCGGCCTGGGCTTCGGCCGCCAGTTGCAGGCCCAGGCCTGGGCCCGCGAAGTCGACATCCATGACAATCGCCGCCGGCAGTCGCTCGACCATGGATGAGCGAAAGGCCGCCACACTGTCCAGGGACTGGGCACTGAGGCCAAAGAATTCCAGTTGTTTGGCCAGGCGTTCGGCCCGGTCGTGATCCTGCAGCAAGACATAGATTGGCTTGCGCAATGGCGGCAGGAAGGTTTGTTCGAGCTGGTCGCCCTGGCGCAGGCCGGTGCGTGACAAGCGTTGCATCAACCGATTCAGGTCAGTGATCAGCCCACTGCTCAGGCGTCCGCGGTTGGCGTCGACGGCTTGCAGTGACTGGGTGATGCTGTGGGCCAGTTGGGTGTGTTCGGTCTGTTCGAAGCGCTCGGCAAAGCGCAACAGGCGCAGGTTCGCCTCACTGAGCTCCGACAGATCGGTCGCCGACCATTCGCTGCGTTGCAGGCGCTGCCATATCTCAAGAATCTGACGTGCCTGATGAATTACCCGCTGGGCAAAGTGCTGCTTGAGGCGCTCACGGCTGGGGTCTTCTGGCTCGGTCATATCCTGACTACTAGTGAGGGTGCATGCTGAGGTCGACTGGTGGCTCTATGCTAGCACCTCTTTTCGATGGCATGAGTGTCGTAAGTCAATAATCTGCAAAGCGACGTTATTCAGTTTATGACCGACTGGTCGCGTAGGCTCTGAGCCGCGCTTCCTTTATAGTGGCGGCTCGACTGTGATGCATGCAGCGCCGTGCCGGGGCAGGATTGATCCGCTCACCATCAGGCACGAAGGCGCAGGGTTGCGGTCGAACCGATGAACTCAAGTGATTGAAAGGATATCGCCATGCTGGACTGGAAGAACCGCGCAGGCAGTGCGCCTGAACGTGCCGCCGAACCCAAGTCGGCAACCCGCAGCTATTTTGGTGGTTTGCTGTTCAGCCGCGCATTGGCCACGTTGATCGGCCTTTACCTGGTGGTGACCATTGCCCTGGGTTGGTACTGGAGCAAGGAGCCGGCCTTGTTTGCGGTTCAGCAGAACGCACAAATCGCCGCCGAGAAAGAAGGCAAACAGATGGTTGTCGGGTACACCACGGTGGAAACCCTCAAGACCGTTGCCGGTACCTTGCTCGACAAGCCGGGTGGCTATATCTCCAACGACCGTTTCCCGCCGGGCCTGTGGATGGACAACATGCCGAGCTGGGAGTACGGCGTGCTGGTGCAGGTGCGCGACCTGACCCGTGCCATGCGTAAAGACTTCGCCCGCTCGCAGTCGCAATCGGCGGAAGACGCCGACCTGGCCAAGGCCGAGCCGCGCTTCAACTTCGACAACAAGAGCTGGGTGCTGCCGTCCAGTGAGTCGGAGTACCAGGAGGGCATCAACTCCCTGAGCCGCTACCAGGCACGCCTGTCGGACCCAACGCAAAAGAACGCGCTGTTCTACGCCCGTGCCGATAACCTGAACAACTGGCTGGGCGATGTGGGCACCCGTTTGGGCTCGCTGTCGCAACGCCTGTCGGCCAGTGTCGGCCGGGTCAAACTCAACACAGCGTTGAAAACCGAAGTCGTGGCCCCGGGCCAGGTGCCACAACTGGATGAAGAGGTGGTGGAAACCCCTTGGATGCAGATCGACAACGTATTCTACGAGGCGCGCGGCCAGGCTTGGGCGCTGTCGCATTTGTTGCGCGCCATTGAAGTCGACTTTGCCGACGTACTGGCGAAGAAGAACGCGACCGTCAGCGTGCGACAGATCATTCGTGAGCTGGAAGCATCCCAGGAGACACTCTGGAGCCCGATGATCCTCAACGGCAGCGGCTTCGGTCCATTGGCCAACCACTCGCTGGTCATGGCCAACTACATTTCGCGGGCCAATGCGGCGGTGATCGACCTGCGCCAACTGCTCAACCAGGGCTGAGTCATGGTCGATAACTCCCGGGAGGCCGCCCATCGCGCGGCCTCGGATGCCGAGCAGATTGCCTGGGTCGACGAGCAGGACAATCTGCTCGGCTCCCTGGTGCGTGCGGATTTGCGCGCGCGCGGCCTGATCGGGCGCGGCACTTACATCATGCTGTTCAACTCCGCGGGCGACCTGTGTGTGCACCAGCGCACCTACAGCAAGGCCATCTACCCGGGGTTCTGGGATGTGGCGGCGGGCGGCATGGTGTTGGCGACGGAAACCTACGCCGAATCGGCGGCCAGGGAACTGGCGGAGGAACTGGGTGTGAGTGGTGTGCCATTGACCGCCCACGACCACTTTTTCTTCGAAGACACCGGTAACCGGCTCTGGTGTTCGGCATTTTCGGCGGTCTGGGACGGGCCTTTGATCCTGCAGCCGGAGGAAGTGCTCCAGGCGCGCTTTATTCCGATCGAACAGGTCATGCAGGAAATCCACCAAAAGCCTTACTGCCCGGACTCTTTGGCGGCCTTGAAACGCTATCTGCGCTCGATCGGGGCCGACGTCGCAAAAGATGTATAAATTGGCGCCGATTGGCTCTTAGCAAGTACGCTTTTTGTCGTTACACTGCGCGACCTTTTCAAGCTGGACCGGGTTGCTTTTTGTAGGAGCGAGCTTGCTCGCGAAGAACGCAAGGATGACGGGTGCTGTCTGAGTGCACGCGTTATTGTTGACGTCCATCGCGAGCAAGCTCGCTCCTGCAGGGTTGTACCGGTCCAGTAGCGCTGCCCCTGCCTGAGTGGGGCTTCGCGGTCGATAGCACGTGCCTACGTTGCTGCGACCAGTCTTTGTCCTCCCAAGAGGATTGCCGGTGGCCAAAAAAGCCGCATCCTTCGCCGCCCTTGGTGGCTTGGTATTTTCCACCGACGCAGGTCGACATTGCCCGGACTGTAGCCAGCCGGTGGCAGCCTGCATCTGCAAACAAACCGTTATCCCGGCCGGCGACGGCATCGCGCGCGTGCGTCGCGAAAGCAAGGGCCGTGGCGGCAAGACGGTGACCACCATCAGCGGTGTGCCGTTGGCTGAAGACGCGCTCAAGGAGTTGGCCACCACGTTGAAAAAACGCTGTGGTACCGGTGGCGCGTTGAAGGACGGGGTCATCGAAATCCAGGGTGATCATGTCGAGCTACTCTTGGCTGAGCTGATCAAGCACGGTTTCAAAGCGAAGAAATCCGGCGGCTAGCAGCCTCTGTGAAGACCACTCCGACTTGATGCAGGCCTGATCCGATTCAGGTGTGGTGTCGTCTCCAGGGTTTTCACAGAGCCTGTTCTGACCGGTTTCTAAACTCAGCGCTGCATCCGGGGTCTATTCCCTCGTTGCAGGCTAATCGTCATTTACATTCTTTAAGCTGCGCCAGCCCTCAACCCGGGAGGCGCTCTCTGACTTTATTTATAGGGGACTTCGATGTCCGTACGACGCACACGCAAAGACGATGGCAGCCAATGGACAGTTGCGGACAGCCGCAGTGTTTACGGGATTCGCCATTGGGGGGCCGGGTATTTCGCGATCAATGACGCCGGTCGCGTCGAAGTTCGTCCGAACGGTCCGACCAGTTCGCCTATCGACCTGTTCGAGCAAGTCGACCAGCTGCGTAAAAGCGGCCTGTCCTTGCCATTGCTGGTCCGTTTCCCGGACATCCTGCAAGACCGTGTCCGCCAGTTGACCGGTGCCTTCGATGCCAACATCGAACGCCTGGAATATCAGAGCAAGTACACCGCGCTGTACCCGATCAAGGTCAACCAGCAGGAAGCGGTGATCGAAAACATCATCGCTACCCAGAACGTTTCCATCGGCCTGGAGGCCGGCTCCAAGCCCGAGCTGCTGGCCGTACTGGCCCTGGCGCCGAAGGGCGGCACCATCGTCTGCAACGGTTACAAGGACCGTGAGTTCATCCGCCTGGCGCTGATGGGCCAGAAGCTGGGCCACAACGTGTTCATCGTGATCGAGAAAGAATCCGAGGTCGGCCTGGTGATCGAGGAATCCGCCTCGCTGAAGGTCAAGCCTCAGGTCGGCCTGCGGGTTCGCCTGTCGTCCCTGGCATCGAGCAAATGGGCCGACACCGGTGGCGAGAAATCCAAGTTCGGTCTGTCGGCGGCGCAGCTGCTGTCGGTGGTCGAGCGCTTCCGCGCGGCGGGCCTGGACCAGGGCATTCGCCTGCTGCACTTCCACATGGGCTCGCAGATCGCCAACCTGGCGGACTACCAGCACGGTTTCAAGGAAGCGATCCGTTACTACGGTGAATTGCGCAATCTGGGCCTGCCGGTCGATCACATCGACGTCGGTGGCGGGCTGGGCGTGGACTACGACGGCACGCACTCGCGTAACGCCAGTTCGATCAACTACGACATGGACGATTACGCCGGTGTCGTGGTCGGTATGCTCAAGGAATTCTGCGACGCGCAGAGCCTGCCGCACCCGAACATCTTCTCCGAGAGTGGCCGCTCCCTGACCGCTCACCATGCCATGCTGGTGGTGCAAGTGACGGACGTCGAGAAGCACAACGACGACGTGCCGAAGATCGCCAACAAGGAGGAACTGCCGGAAACCGTACAGTGGCTGGTGGACCTGCTGGGCCCGACCGACATCGAGATGGTCACCGAAACCTACTGGCGCGCGACTCACTACATGAGCGACGTGGCGACCCAGTACGCCGATGGCAAGCTGACCCTGGCCGAAAAAGCCCTGGCCGAGCAATGCTACTTCGCCGTGTGCCGTCGCCTGCACAACTCGTTGAAGGCACGTCAGCGCTCGCACCGCCAGGTGCTCGATGAACTCAATGACAAGCTGGCCGACAAGTACATCTGCAACTTCTCGGTATTCCAGAGCCTGCCCGACACCTGGGCCATCGGCCAGGTCCTGCCGATCCTGCCGCTGCACCGTCTCGACGAAGAGCCGCTGCGCCGCGCCGTGCTGCAAGACCTGACCTGCGACTCCGATGGCAAGATCAAGCAGTACGTCGACGAGCAGAGCATTGAAACCAGCTTGCCGGTGCATGCACTGAACGACGGTGAAGACTACCTGCTGGGGATTTTCCTGGTGGGCGCCTACCAGGAAATCCTGGGCGATATGCATAACCTGTTCGGTGACACCGACTCGGTGAACATCTACCAGAATGCCGATGGCAGTGTTTACCACGCCGGTATCGAGACCCACGACACCATCGAAGACATGCTGCGTTATGTGCACTTGTCGCCAGAAGAACTGATGACGCACTACCGCGACAAGGTAGCCAGCGCCCGAATCAGTGCTTCCGAGCGCACTCAGTTCCTCGACGCGTTGCGTCTGGGCCTGACTCGTTCGTCTTACCTGTCTTCCTGAGGTCAGTCACCGCTGTGACCAGGCTGTCTGAAAGTTTTCCGTACGCTACGGAAGTTTCAGATAGCCCGGTGCGGCGGTTCTTCATTTTTATAGAGATATTTAGTTGCGTCGCACAATCAATGTTGGCGCTTCTTCATTTCGCGTAGTCTTTTTCCCAAGTTGTATTTCGGCACTCTACTCGGCCATGTCTCTCAGCGAGAATCCCCGGCCGCCCTCCTGTAGAGATACGTCGATGTCCGATCCAGTCAACGAGCCGTCATTTCGCCTGGAGATAGCGGGCCAGTCCCAAGCCTTTACGGTTGTCGCCTTTACCGGCTACGAGTCCATCAGTACGCCCTTTGTTTTCAGGCTGGAATTGCAACTCGATGAAAAGCAACTGGACCTTGCCAGCCTGATGTATCGCCCGGCCTATCTGTGCTTGGGGGAGGCGGGCGTCGGTATCCACGGACAGATTCATGACCTGGTGCAGCTTCACAGCGGCGCGAATCCGGGACTCTGGCGGGTGTCGCTTGGACCGAAGCTGACCTGTCTGGGGCAACGTTTCAGTCAACGGATCTTCAGCCGGCAGTCGGTCCCGCAGATCCTTGCCCAGGTCCTGAGGGAGCATGGTATCGGTGGGGAGGCCTGTCGGTTTGTGCTTCAGGACGATTACCCGGCGCTGGATTTCTGTACGCAGTACCGTGAGTCCGACCTGGCATTTGTTCAGCGCCTGTGCGAACAGGCGCGGATTCATTACTACTTCCTGCATTGCAGGGGTAGTCATTGCCTGGTCTTTACCGACACCCTGAGTCGCGAACCCGTTGTTACAAGCGAGTCCTTTGATGTCGAGGGTGCCGCACTTGCAGTCAAGCACTTCAAGGTGCATGCGCAAACACGGGAGGGTGACCCGCAGTACCCTGCATCGATCCACGCAGAAGCCGAAACAGACCTGTCGACGCTGCGCAGCGGTCAGGTTCTGGCGTTGTCGGAGCATCCCTGTGCGGCGTGGAACGGTCAGTGGTTGCTGACCCGGGTCGAGCACACCGGCCGCTCCATGCCGGTGCCACATTACTGCAACCGCCTGTGGGCGATACCTGCTGACAGGCCGTTCGAGCCTGGCGAGCCACACCCGAAACCTCGAATGAGCAGCATCCAGCGTGGCTGGATAGTCGATGTCGAGGGCGCGCACAGCGACTCGGCGAGGCGGGTCGCGGTGCAGTTCGACTGGTTGTATCAGGGCGAAGGCGCCAGCCCGAGTCATTGCTGGCTACCGGTTTCCACTCTGTTGTCGGACGAGGCGGTTGCAGGCCTCACCGCTGGGGTGGAGGTCTGTGTGAGCTTCATCGATGGCGATCCTGACCAGCCATTGATCACGGGGATATTTCAGCCGTCGATACGACCTGGGGACGCAGTGCTGCCTTCTGAAACCCGTCCGGCCTCAGGCAGCGAGGCCTTGCTGCAACTCCAGATCAACGCGGCGATGTTTGTGGGCACCGAGCAGCAGGTTCAGCTCTCCGGTGGTCAGGCGCTGACTGTTGATCCCCACTCACAGCGGCACTTCAAGGTAGGGTGCAGTGAGGTGCGTTTTGACGGTGCCGACATTCGCTTGTCCAGCCCGAACATTCATCTCAAGGCTTCGAAGCCAGCACCGGTCAAGGTAATGACTGCGCAGAGTGCGGCGCTAACTCCGGCTGCGCACCATGATTGGCTGGCACAGGTCCGGTGCAGTCAACCGCTGGTGCTGCTCTGCCTGTTGCCGGGAGGGGGGAGCTTGCGCTATTGCCGGCTAACGATCTGCGTCTGTCGCATGGCCACCGGGTTTGGTCAAAGTGGTGTGGCATGAGTGCGCCCCAGGCGGCTCAATGGTTTTTGCTGGATGTCCCGGGTGCGCCGGACGCCGGGCGGAATCTGCAGCAGTGCTTTGCCGAAGCGCCGTGCCATGGGTTGTTCGAGAACACCGATCTGCATGACTTGCGTGACCAGGGGCCGCAGTTGGTTGAACTGTCGAGCCAACCGACACTGGCGCAATGCGTTCACGAGGCGCCGCTGGATTGGCCGGGCCTGTTGCTGGAGACATCGGCCTCGGCGCAGCCGTTGCTCGGACACCTGCGACGGATGCTCACGGTCACGTTCGGGCTTCACTACAAAGGCCTGCTTAGTTACTACAACCCCTACACTGCCAGCTACTTCTTTGATGGCTGCGATGCCCGCGATTTGAGCCGCTGGCTGGGGCCGATCGACAAGCTGTACTGGTACGGCGGCACTTGGGCGGACCGGGCGCTGGGCTGCCTGGGGTGGCAGCAATTGAGCCGTCCGCCCTTGTCGGTCAGCGAACTGGCGATCGAAGACAACCTCAGCTTGCGTCAGCAGGGCCAATTGCAGGCGTGCATGCTGGAACGGCACGCCTGGTGCTGGAGCCAGACTACAGGGTATGACTACGGCTTGATCTGGTCCTGTGTGCAGGAAGGGCTCGAGCAGGGCTTCAGCGACAGAGCCGTGCTGGATGGCTGGCTGCGACTGCGCTTGCAGTACCCGTCAGTTGCACTGGATGCGCCGTTGCCGGGACGCACTCAGCAGGAGCGGCTCGACAGTTTGCGCAACCGTTGGCAGAACGGCCCATCCTGAAACTCGGACCCTGGCGGGTATTTGTGGCCGGCTCAGTGGGCGTGGCCGGCAAACCATCCGTCGTGCTTGCGCAAGTGCCAGGCGAAGGCAGCCAGGGTGAGGCTGCGCAGCACCATGAACAGCAGGAAGGTCAGCCAGAGTCCATGGTTGCCCAACCCTTGCAGCGCCCAGGCAAATGGCAGCAGCAGGATGACCGTCAAGAGCATGCCGTTGCGCATTTCCCGCGCGCGGGTAGCGCCGATGAACAGGCCATCGAGCAAGTAGCTCCAGACCGCAATCAACGGCAATACCGCGAGGTACGGCAAGTAGACGAAGGCGGTGTCGCGCACACTCGGTATGTCTGTCTGCAGGGCAATGAACAGATGGCCGGCGCACAGGAATAGCAGGGCAAAGCCCAGGCTGGCGATCAATGACCAGCCGCAGGCCACGACCAGTGAACGGCGCAAGGTCTCACGGTCACGGGCACCGATGGCGTGGCCACAGAGTGCTTCCACGGCATGGGCCAGGCCATCCAGGGCATGGGCGGTCAGGAGCAAACCGTTGAGCAGCAGGGCATTGGCGGCGACCGTCGCGTCGCCCAGGCGCGCGCCTTGAACCGTGACCATGAAGAACACCGATTGCAGCAGCAGGCTGCGGATGAAGATGTCGCGGTTGACCGCCAACAGGGGGCGCCAGCTCTGCCAGAGCGCCAGTGCAGCCCAGGCGATGTGCCCGGGGTAGGCACGCAGGGCGCTGCGGGTCATGGCCAGACCCAGCAGGGCGCCGGTCCATTCGGCGATCACCGAGGCGCGTGCCGAGCCGACGACGCCCCACTCAAGGCCAATGACGAACCACAGGTTCAGGGCGATGTTCACCAGATTGGTGGTCAACAGTATCGCCAGCGGCGCACGGGCGTTCTGGGTCCCGAGGAACCAGCCGACCAACGCATAGCTGGCGAGGGCGGCGGGCAGGCCAAACAGACGGGTATGGAAAAAGTCCCGGGTCAGTTGGTCAAGCTCGGCGGACGGTTGCATGAAGTGCAGCGCCACGCCACTGAGCGGCACGCCCAGCGCACCGAGTAGCAAGGCCAGGCCCAGCGCCAGCAACAAGCCCTGTAGCAGGATCTGCCGCAACGCCGCGCCGTCGCCCCGTCCCGCGGCCTGCGCGGCGAAGCCGGTGGAGCCCATGCGCAGAAAACCCATGGCCCAGGCCAGGAAGGTGTACAGGCTCGCACCCACCGCCACCGCCCCCAACTGATGGGCATGGGGCAGGTGGCCGATCACGGTGCTGTCGACCAGCGCCACCAGCGGCACGGAAATGTTCGAAAGAATCATCGGCGCGGCCAGCGCCCAGACACGACGATGGGTGGCACGATCGCGCCAGTCGGTGATCAGGGTAGACATTCAGGCTCCTTGCGAGAGCGGGTATTGTAGCGGTAGATCCTGAAAGGGGGTGGAAGTCGGAAAGGGGCAGGTCGTGCTTGAGAACCCATCTCCCCCGCCGTCGGTCAATCTGATCAGCCCTGCAAGCGCTTGGGCTATAGTTACCCCCTTCGATACTCCTGCCCGCGAGTGCCCCATGCTTAACAAAGGATTGTTCCTGGCTTGTGTACTGACACTGCTCAGCGCCTGCGATTCATCGACCCCCGACAAGACAGCGGCCCCCGCCGCGCCAGCTGCAACGGCCACGGCACCCAAGGCCGTGCAGGACATGGCCGTGCTGAAACAGCGTTATGTCGGGCGTGAACTGAGCGTGGTGGATGTCTCGGAAATCCAGCTCGATGGCGCCAGCACCTTGTCGGTGAGTTTCTCGGTGCCGCTGGACCCGCAGCAGAAATTCGCGGACAAATTGCACCTGGTGGACAGCAAGAGCGGCAAGGTCGATGGCGCGTGGGAGCTTGCCGACAACCTGATGGAACTGCGCCTGCGTCACCTTGAGCCGCAGCGCAAACTGGTACTCACCGTCGATGCCGGGCTGGTGGGGGTCAACGACGCGAAGCTGGCCGCCGAATTTGTCAGCCGCCTGGAAACCCGTGACCTGCAACCGACCGTGGGCTTTGCCAGTCGTGGCACCTTGTTGCCGACCCGCCTGGCGGAAGGGTTACCTGTGATTGCCTTGAACGTCGACAAGATCGATGTCGAGTTCTTCCGTATCAAATCCGAATCGCTGCCGGCGTTCCTCGCCCAGTGGGGCCGCAACAACAGCCTGCAAAGCTACGAATCCCGCGAACTGCTGCCCATGGGCGAGCTAGTGTATGGCGGTCGTTTCGACCTGAACCCGGCACGCAACACTCGCGAAACCCTATTGCTGCCGATTTCCGGCCTCAAGCCGTTGCAGCAGCCAGGCGTCTATCTGGCGGTGATGCGTGCCTCCGGTACGTACAACTACTCGCAACCGGCTACCCTGTTCACCCTCAGTGACATTGGCCTCTCGGTGCACCGTTACCAGAATCGCCTGGACGTGTTCACCCAGGCGCTGGATGGCGGCAAGGCCCTCGACGGCATCAGCCTGGAGCTGCTCGACGCCGATGGCCGGATGGTTGCCCAAGGCAAGACCGGGCAGGGCGGCCATGCCGAGTTGCCGCTGCCGAAAAAGGCCGAAGTGCTGCTGGCCCATCAGGGCGAACAGACCAGCCTGCTGCGACTCAACAGTGCAGCACTGGATCTGGCCGAGTTCAACATTGCCGGCCCGCAGGCCCACCCGTTGCAGTTTTTCGTGTTTGGCCCGCGTGACCTCTACCGTCCCGGCGAAACCGTACTGCTCAATGCCTTGTTGCGAGACAAGGACGGCAACGCGGTCAAGCCGCAGCCGGTCAGCGTTGAAGTGCGGCGCCCGGATGAGCAGGTCAGCCGCAAGTTTGTCTGGGATGCCGATGCGTCCGGCCTCTATCAGTATCAACTGCAACTGGCCGCTGAAGCACCGACCGGGCGCTGGCAATTGGTGTTCGACCTGGGTGACGGCAAACCGCAGCTCTACGAGTTCCTGGTGGAAGACTTCCTGCCCGAGCGCCTGGCCCTGGAACTCAAGGGCAGCGATGTACCGATCAAGCCCGCCGACACCGCCGAAGTCGCGGTCAGTGGTCGTTACCTGTACGGCGCACCTGCCGCAGGCAATCGCTTGAGCGGTCAGGTGTACGTGCGGCCGTTGCGTGAAGCGGTCAAGAGCTTGCCCGGGTATCAGTTCGGCTCGGTCACCGAAGAGGAGTTGAGCCAGGACCTGGAGCTGGAAGAAACCGCCCTGGATGAAGACGGCGAAGTCCTGATCTCCCTGGACAGCAAGTGGGCCGAGGTCAAGTCGCCGCTGCAACTGATCGTCCAGGCCAGCCTGCAAGAGTCCGGTGGCCGGCCGATTACCCGGCGCGTGGTGCAACCGGTATGGCCGGCGGACCGCATGCCGGGGCTGCGTGCCTTGTTCGATGGTGCAGAAACCGGCGGCGACGGGCCGGTCGAATTCGAACTGTTGGTAGCCAACCCTGAAGGCCAGAAACTGGCGGCCGACAACCTCAAGGTGCGCTTGATCCAGGAGCGCCGCGACTACTACTGGAACTACTCGGACAACGATGGCTGGAGCTATCACTTCAACGAGAAGTTCCTCAACCTGGCCGAAGAGTCCGTCAGCATCAAGGCCGGTGGCACGGCCAAGGTCAGTTTCCCGGTGGAATGGGGACCTTACCGCGTCGAAGTCGAAGACCCGCAGACCGGCGTCGTCAGCAGCCTGCGCTTCTGGGCCGGCTACCGCGCCCAGGACAACGCCGAAGGCGGCGCGGTACGTCCGGACCAGGTGAAGCTGGCCCTGGACAAGCCCGCCTATGGTGATGGCGACACGGCCAACGTCACGGTCACGCCGCCGGCGGCCGGCAAAGGGTATCTGCTGGTGGAATCGGCGGATGGCCCGTTGTGGTGGCAGGCCATCGATGTGCCGGCCGAAGGTAAAAGCTTTGCGGTGAAACTCGATCCGAAGTGGTCGCGCCACGACCTGTATGTCAGCGCACTGGTGATTCGTCCCGGCGAGCGCAAGGCTAACGTCACCCCCAAGCGCGCGGTTGGCGTGTTGCATCTGCCGCTGGACCGGACTCAGCGCAAGCTCGGCCTGAGCCTGACGGTGCCGGAGAAAATGCGCCCGAAACAACCGCTGAGCGTGAAGATTCAAGCGAAGAACGCCGATGGCAGTGTGCCGAAACAGGTGCATGTGCTGCTGGCTGCCGTTGATGTCGGCATCCTCAATATCACCGAATACCCGACCCCGGATCCTTACTCCAGCCTGTTCGGTCGCAAAGCCTATGGTGCCGACCAACTGGACGTTTACGGGCAATTGATCGAAGCCGGGCAGGGCCGGCTGGCCAGCCTGGCGTTCGGGGGCGACGCGGCACTGGCCAAGGGTGGCAAGCGCCCTGATACCAGCGTGACCATCGTTGCGCTGCAAAGCGCACCGGTCACCCTGAACGAGCAGGGTGAAGGCGAGGTCAGCGTCGACATCCCGGATTTCAACGGTGAACTGCGCGTGATGGCCCAGGCCTGGACCGATGAACGCTACGGCATGGCTGAAGGCAAAACCGTGATCGCCGCGCCCTTGATCGCCGAACTGTCGGCACCGCGCTTCCTCGCCGGTGGCGACCAGACCACCCTGGCGTTGGACCTGTCGAACCTCTCGGGCAAGGCACAGAAGCTGGAGGTGCAACTGAGCACCGATGGCCAACTGGACGTGGTGGGCGAGACGGCGCACAGCGTGGCATTGACCCAGGGCCAGCGCACCACGCTGCACATTCCTGTGCGCGCGTTGGGTGGTTTCGGTCAGGGCAAGGTCAAGGTCCTGGTCAACGGTCTTGATCTGCCGGGCGAGAGCCTGCCGCCGTTCACCCGCGAGTGGACCCTGGGGGTGCGTCCGGCGTATCCAGCGATGCTCAAGCACTATCGCGCGGTGCTCAAGGACCAGCCGTGGAGCTTGCCTGAAGGGCAGTTGTCGCAGTTCGAAGTGGCCGGGCGTGAAGCCTTGCTCAGCCTGTCGAGCCGGCCGCCGCTGAACCTTGGCGAACAGATTCGCGCGCTCAAGGCTTACCCTTACGGTTGCCTGGAGCAAACCGCCAGCGGGCTCTACCCATCACTGTATGCCGATGCTGCCAGCCTGAAACGTCTGGGGCTGGAAGGTGATCCGGACGCCGAGCGCAAGCGCAAGATCGAGTTGGGTATCGAGCGCTTGTTGGGCATGCAGCGCTACAACGGCAGCTTTGGCCTATGGGGCGCCGATGGCGAAGAGGAGTACTGGTTGACGGCTTATGTCACGGACTTCCTGCTGCGTGCGCGTGACCAGGGTTTTGCCGTACCGCCCGAGGCCCTGAAAAAGGCCAGTGAACGACTGTTGCGCTACCTGCAGGAGCGCAACCTGATCGAAGTGAACTACAGCGAAAACGCCGAACACACCCGCTTTGCCGTACAGGCGTATGCAGGCCTGGTGCTGGCTCGCAGCCAACAGGCCCCTCTGGGGGCGCTGCGCAGTCTGTTCGAGCGCCGTAGCGATGCCCGCTCCGGCCTGCCGTTGGTGCAACTGTCGATTGCCTTGCAGAAAATGGGCGATCAACCCCGTGCCAAACAAGCGTTGCTGGCCGGGCTTGCAGCGTCACGTCAACCGAACGACTGGCTGGCCGACTACGGTAGCCCGCTGCGGGATCAGGCGTTGATCCTGGCGTTGCTGGAGGAGAACGACCTGGGCCAGGGGGCGCTCGAAGAGCGTTTGTTCGAGCTGTCCGATCAACTGGCGGCCAGCCCGTATCTGTCGACACAGGAGCGTAATGCGTTGTTCCTCGCTGGCCGTGGTTTGCTGGGCAAGCCGGAAGCCAACTGGAGCGCGCAATTGAGCAGTGGCAACGAAACCCGTGAACTGAACAACAACCAGCCGGGGCTCAAGCTGGAAGGGCCGTTGCTGGCCTCGCCGCTGTCCCTGCGCAACGAAGGCAGCGAGCCGGTCTACCAGCAGCTGACGATCTCCGGTTATCCACAACACGCGCCGGTACCGGGTGGCGAGAACCTGAGGATTCGCCGCGAATACCTGGGCATGAACGGCCAGCTGTTGGACCTTAGTGACCTGGCCAGCGGCGATCTGGTGCTGGTGCACATTGCCGTCAGCGCCAAACAGCGCGTGCCGGATGCCTTGGTGGTGGACTTGTTGCCGGCGGGCCTGGAGCTGGAAAACCAGAACCTGGCACAAAGCGCCGCGAGCCTGGAAAACGCCAGCAGCCAGGTCAAGGAGTGGCGCGAGTCAATGCAGAACGCCAGCCTCAAGCACCAGGAGTTCCGCGATGACCGTTACGTGGCGGCAATGAATCTGGAGGGTCGCGATACCTCGCACTTGCTGTACCTGGCACGGGCCGTCACCCCGGGCATCTACCGCGTACCGCCACCGCAAGTGGAGTCGATGTACCGGCCGAACTGGCAGGCCGTGGGTGAAACCGTACCGCAGATGGTGATCAAGGGGCGCTGAATACCCTCGGGGAATTGATCGTTCCCGCGCGCGCGTGGGAACGATCAAGTTGGGGCGCTGATCCGAATCAGTGAATCACCCAGCTCAGCACCCACAGCCCCAGCATCAGCCAGATAATCCCGACGATAACCGATGCGCGCATGAAGGCGCGAATGGCCGAGTACAGCAGCATCAAACCGATGAGCAATGCGATGATGCTGATGACCGAAGTGTCCATGCCCAGTGCTTGCGACAGACCTTCGACAAAATTGCCACCGGCGGAAGTCAAGGTATTGAACAACCCACTGAGCACCTCGACGATGAACCGGATGACCGACCCCAGCGCCTGGCCGAGCCACTCGAAAAAGCTTTCTACCTGCATGTGTGCGTCCTGATGAAAGTCTGTAAGGGCGTTGCCAGCGCTGAACCTTTGGCCGTTGCGTGCAGGCTGGAGTTCCCTTGAGGCCTAGAGGTTTGCGGTGTTGAATGTGCGGATGATAACGCAGCACATGCGTTCCCTGTGGGCGCGGGCTTGCCAGCGAAGGGCGCGACGGGGTGTACCAGGCAGGGCGCGTTCGCCGGCCAGCAGGCTTCTGCGGGTTGGCCGTTGGGTTGTGGGCGGGGCGTTGCTGGTGGTTGCGCTGCTCTGGCTGGCCGACCGGATCTGGCCGCTGCCCTTGCCCGGGGACGATCTGGCGCGGGTGGTGCTGGCCGAAGACGGCACGCCGTTGTGGCGCTTCGCCGATGCCAATGGCGTATGGCGCTATCCGGTCGACACGTCGCAGGTTTCACCCTACTACCTCGACGCACTGCTGACCTATGAAGATCGCTGGTTCTATCAACACCCGGGGGTCAATCCCCTGGCGCTGGGCCGAGCCGCGTGGCAAAACCTTTTCGGCGGGCGGGTGTTGTCCGGTGGCAGCACCTTGTCGATGCAGGTGGCGCGTCTGCTGGATCCTCATTCGCGAACGCTGGCGGGCAAGTTGCGTCAGCTGTGGCGGACCGGGCAGCTGGAGTGGCACTTGACCAAGGACCAGATTCTCACCCTGTACCTCAACCGCGCCCCATTCGGCGGTACGCTGCAAGGGGTGGCGGCGGCGAGCTGGGCGTATCTGGGCAAGTCGCCGCTGCACCTGACCCAGGCCGAAGCCGCGCTACTGGCAGTGTTACCACAGGCGCCGAGCCGCTTGCGCCCGGACCGTCACCCGGCGCGTGCGCAAGCCGCGCGCGACAAGGTGTTGCGCAGGCTCGCGGCGTACCGGGTGTGGCCGCAGACGGCGGTCGATGAGGCCCTGGAAGAACCCTTGTTGCTGGCGCCACGCCTGGAGCCGAGCCTGGCGCCGCTGTTGGCGCGGCGGTTGAACCGCCCGGACAGCCCGCCGCTGATTCGCACCACCCTCGACGCCAACCTGCAGCGGCGGCTTGAAGACTTGTTGCTGGGCTGGCGCGCGCGGTTGCCGGAGCACACCTCGGCGGCGATTCTGGTGGTCGAGGCAGAAACCATGGCCGTGCGTGCCTACCTGGGATCGGTGGACATCAACGACACCCGACGCTTTGGCCATGTCGACATGATCAGTGCCATGCGCTCTCCCGGCTCGACCCTCAAGCCTTTCCTCTATGGGATGGCGTTGGACGCCGGGCTGATCCATTCCGAGTCCTTGTTGCAGGACGTGCCACGACGTTATGGCGACTATCGACCAGGCAATTTCTCCATGGGGTTCAGTGGTCCGGTGCCGGCCAGCAGCGCGCTGTCGACTTCACTGAACCTGCCCGCGGTGCAGTTGCTGGAAGCTTATGGGCCGAAACGCTTTGCCGCCGAAATGCGCATGGGCGGCATGCCCTTGGCCCTGCCGCCGCTGGCCGAGCCGAACCTGTCGTTGATCCTTGGCGGTGCCGGCAGTCGCCTGGAGGACCTGGTCAGTGGCTACAGCGCATTCGCCCGTGGCGGCAAGAGCGCCACTGTCCGATTGCAGCCTGACGAGCAACTGCGCGAACGACCGCTGCTGTCGCCGGGCTCGGCGTGGATTGTGCGGCGGATTCTCAGTGGCCAGGCCCGCCCCGACCGTGACCCGCGTGCCGAGTTGGTGCAGCGTCCGCTGCTGGCCTGGAAAACCGGTACCAGCTACGGCTTTCGCGATGCCTGGGCCATCGGCGTCGGCCCGCGTTACCTGATCGGCATCTGGATCGGGCGCCCGGACGGCACGCCGGTACCAGGGCAGTTTGGCCTAGCCTCGGCGGCCCCATTGATGTTGCAAGTGCATGACGTACTGATCAACCGTGACAGCCAGCGCGGTATCAGCGCACCGGTACAGGCGGTGCCCGCGAATGTCGGGGTCGCGGCGATCTGTTGGCCGCTGGGCCAGCCGATGAGCCGCAGTGACCCGAACTGCCGACGCCAGCGCTTCGCCTGGACGCTGGACGGCACCACGCCACCGACCTTGCAGGCCCTGGACCAGCCCTTGGGCGTGGGCCTGGTGGAAAAGATCTGGGTCAATGGCAAAGGGCTGCGGGTCGACAGCAAATGCCCGGGCGCCGTGGCGCGGGATATCGCCTTGTGGCCGGCACCGCTGGAGCCTTGGCTGCCACGCATCGAACGCCGTGAAGCACGTGTGCCGGCCAATGATCCGGATTGCCCGGGACCGGTACTGGCGGCGTCTTCACCGCTGTCGATTGTCGGCGTGCGCGACGGTGATCAGGTGCGCCGGCCCGCGGCCAGCCGGGAGCGGCTGCGGTTGAAGTTATCGGCACTGGGTGGCACTGGGCGGCGTTGGTGGTTTGTCAACGGTACCCCATTGGGCGACAGCGCCAATCAGGACAGCATCAATGCCACCTTTGAACAGCTGGGGCGCGTCGAATTGAGCGTGCTGGACGAGGGTGGGCAGACCGCGCGGGTCGAGTTCAGCGTGGTCGATTGACCCGCCGATTGACCGAGCTTGCCTTCATCGGCCATCCGCCCGAAGCTATACACCTTCAGGAGAGCCCGATGAACCTTGTTGAACTGACCGAACGCCTGCACAGCATCCGCGACCGCAATGACTGGCGGCAATTTCACAGCCCGAAAAACCTGGCCATGGCCGCCAGTGTGGAAATGGCCGAACTGGTGGAAATCTTCCAGTGGCTGAGCGAGGACCAGTCGCGGCAACTGCCGCCGGAAAAGCTCGCCCATGCCGGTCAGGAAGTCGGTGATATCGTTCTTTATCTACTGCTGTTGTGCAGCGAACTGGGGTTGGACCTGGAACAGGTCGTGCGCAGCAAACTGGCGGACAGCGAACGGAGGTTCAGCTGATGAGCGACCGTCATTTCGATCAGTTGGCGACCCGTTTCGCCGAAAAAATCTACGGTGGGGCCAAAGGTGCGATCCGCCTGGCAGTGCTGCAAGCTGACCTGGCCGAGATCCTGCCGGATCGTCCATTACGGGTGCTGGATATCGGAGCGGGCTTGGGCCACATGTCGTTGTGGCTGGCCGAACGCGGCCATCAGGTCACCCTGGCCGAGCCTGCCGAACCCATGCTGAGTGGCGCGCGCCAGCGATTCGCCGACGCCGGGCAAACCGCAACCTTCATCCAGGCGCCATGGCAGGAACTGTTGGGGCAACTGACAGAGCCTTATGACCTGGTGCTGTGCCATGCGGTACTGGAGTGGCTGGCTGAGCCTCACGCGATTCTGCCCGTGCTGCATCAGCTGACCACTCAGGACGGCTGGTTGTCGCTGGCGTTCTACAACCGCGATGCCTTGATTTACCGCAACTTGCTCAAGGGCCATTTCCGCAAGATGCGCAAGAACGACATGGCGGGGGAGAAGCAAAGCCTGACCCCGCAAATGCCCCTGGATCCACGGGAGTTGGCGACGCAACTGCAAGGCTTGTGGACGGTCGAAACCCAGAGCGGTGTGCGGGTTTTCCATGACTACATGCCGGTGGAGTTCCAGGCCCGCGCCGAACTGATCGACCTGCTGGAAATGGAACTGGCCCACCGTCGTCATCCGACGTTCGCCGGGCTCGGGCGTTACCTGCACTGGATCTGTCGTCCGGCCTGAAGCCGGCACCTGTGGAGAGCACCATGAAACGCCATCCGGGATTGATCCTGCTGTGCCTGGGGCTTGCCGCCTGCCAGGGCAGCAATCCGTATGTCGCCAGCTCCAACCCGTTACCACCGGCCCCGCCGCAAGCCGCCAAGACCTTTGACCGCAGCGCCTATCCGGCCGCGCCTCGAGATTATGCCCGTTACCGCAGCTGGGCCTGGCTCGACGGCCAGTTGCCCAGCGGTTCGACCTGGGCTGACTCGGCGCAGATCGCCGAGTTGGTCAGCAATGCGCTGGACCAACGGGGCTTGCGTCCGTTGCATGACAACAGGGCGGCTGATCTGTGGGTCAGCGCCGAGTTGCAACAGGAAACCCGGCTGCAACAGGTGCAGGATGACTACGGGTATGGCGCCTACGGTGGCTACAACCGCTACGGTGGCGGCTATGGCAGCGGTTACGGCATGTACAACACCGTCCCCATTGTGCGGACCTACAATGTGCAAATGCTGGTGGTCAGGGTAAACCTGTACGACGCCCAAACCGGGCAACTGGTCTGGAGCACCAGCGCCGAGACCGGCCTCGACGACAGCGAAACCCAGCGCGCGAAATCATTGAGAGAGGCTGTAGAAAAGGCGGTAGCGGCGTATCCTCCCGGTTAATGATACGCATTTGGTTGCGTGTCCGAACCGGAGAAAAATCATGTTTCGCCGCCTCGCTTTACTGGCCTGTGTCGTGCTGCTCAGTGCTTGCCAGTCCAACCAGATCAATCACGACTATGACGCCAGCCGCGACTTCAGCGCCTATCGCAGCTGGACCTGGAAAGAGCCTGCCCTGCAATACCGTCCCGATGATCCGCGGATTAAAAGTGACCTCACTGAGCAACGCATTCGCCAGTCCGTGGCCGATCAGCTCGACCAGCGTGGCCTGCGTCCTGCCGCCGGCGGCAGCAAGGGGGATCTCAATGTGCAGACTTACCTGATCGTCGAGGAGCGTCAGCAACAGGTCACCACCAACTACGGCGGCGCCTGGGGCAATCCCTGGAACGGCTACTATGGCGCGCCGATGTACAACGAAACCCGCAATGTGACCTACAAGGTCGCCACCCTGCAGATCGACCTGCTCGACGGCAAGGACGGCAAGCTGGTCTGGCGCGGCAGTGACGAGCAGATGCTCAGCAGTTCGCCGAATCCCACTGATCGCAGCAATGCGATTCGCGAGACTGCCCGACGGATCCTGAGCAACTACCCACCGAAGTAAGCCCGGGGTCAAAGGCCGACCCAAGGTGAGGCCGGCTATCCGTGATCGGTGCTGGCAAGTTGCCGGCGCCGGCTGCGAGCCTTGACTACACTTCGAGCACTACTGGAGGTAGCGCTTGGCCGTGTGCCGGCAACGGAGTGCTCGATGTCTCCACGTTCGCGGTTTTGCGGTCCGGCCCGACAGGGTGGGGCGATTGGATTGATCGCCGCGTTTCAAACTGCCAGCAGGAGTGCTACGAAGTTTTTCCAGGGCTACATCGACGGCCGTCAACGGGATGAATGGCGGCACATCACGCACCACCACCGGTTGGCGAGTCTGGTCTTCGGCATTCGCGATGGTTTTTTCAATCACGGTGGGGGGCGCAAGAGGCGGAACAACCGATTCTGCAATCGGAGCCGGTTGCCGGCTCAAGACCAGTCCCCAGTATCCGACAATGATGGCTGCGACAAACAAGAGTCCAGCCAGCCCCATGGTGACACGACTGTTCATGACGGCTCTCCCTTTCCTGCTGCATCATCGGCTCGTGACACTCGACGAGATAACTTCGCAATCAGGCAGCTATGAACAGGCAACGATTTGGCTATTTGCAGGTAGCGCAGCTAATCCAAAATGCCATTACTGAACTTGAAAATCCCCCCCGAAAGATGAGGTCCCTGTAAAGCTAAGTTATTTTGGCGTCTACGGCCGGGTTACTACTTTGTGATTAGTTGGTTCTTACAGTTGCTGGAGAGGGCTTTGTTGACAATGCTCCGGTGGCACAGAGGAATCATGTCGTAGTTCCGTTCATTCGTGCCTTTGGCGCAAGGAGAAGCCTGATGACCTTTCACTTGTTGGTACTCAAAACCCGTCAGCTTTTCGATCGGACCGAAGGCGCATCAGCGATTGAGTACGCTATTGTTGCTGCATGGTCGCCACGTTGGTGGTGTTGTTTATCTCACCGATCGGCACTGAAGTTTTCAATATATTCAACGAGTTTCACGCCATTCTCAACTTGGTATTAACAACTTATATACAAGGGTGGAGACCCTGCCTAACGGCTAATACCAAGGGTGTGGTTTCTGATCGGGGCTTGTGGAAAATTCCTTTAAATCAAGAGGGGCGTGTTTCTACTGGTTTGCGGGGTGGGTAAAAACTTAAGTGATATATATACAATTAACCATGTAGGGCCGAGCCGGACTAAACGGTGCCTACACGTCGGGGGTCGAGTGCGTATACTGCATCCCCAATCGATTCCCTGGAGAACAACATGCCGGCTCCCGTCTGGTGGTTACTGTGTCTGCCGTTTGTTGCCGGTGCGTTTTTACCGCTGCAAGCCGGTATCAATGGGCAACTGGCCAAACAGGTCTCCAGTGTGCTGGCCGCCGCGTTGATTTCGTTTTTTGTCGGCACTATGGCGCTGTTGCTGCTGGTGATGATCCAGCGTGAAGCGCCGACATTGGCGGCGCTCAAGAGCTTGACCTGGTGGCACTGGAGCGGCGGTTTGCTGGGGGCTTTTTTCATCACCACCGCGGCCTTCGCCGGACCGCGGATCGGTGCGATGCTGTTCATGGCGCTGGTATTGGCCGGGCAACTGGGCATGGCCCTGGCGCTGGATCATTTCGGTTGGGCGGGGTTTCGCGAGGCCCCCGTCAGCGCCGGCAAGATCGCCGGCCTGGTGTTGATTCTGGTCGGTGTTTTTCTCATTCGGCGCGGCTAGGCAGGGCTATCGGCCGCCAAGTGCCGAGCATGTGCTCAAGTTCCCCGGCACCGATCAATTTCAGCTCGCCATGGGCATCCGCAGCGCTGGCCAGCAAGACGACCTCGCTGGGTAGTCGCACGGGCTTTTTGAACTGTACTGCGATCTCATAAGCCGAGCCAGGCAGGTGGCCGCTCAGTGCGGCCAGTGTGCGCGCCTTGATCCACAACCCGTGGGCGATGGCACGGGGGAATCCGAACAGCCTGGCGCTGGCGGTGCTCAGGTGTATCGGGTTGTAGTCCCCCGAGACCTTGGCGTACTGGCGGCCGATCTCGCCGGGAGCCCACCAGCGGGTCACTTCGCTCATGGGCGCAGTGGCATCCGCTGCTGGCTCGATGGCTTCGCTGGCCAACTTCACCCCTTTGCAAAGCATCTGGCTTTCGGCTTCCCAGAGCAGCCCCAGCGCGTCATCCACGCGAGTGATCAAGTCGAACGTTGCGCCCTTGGCGTGGGGTTGCAGGTTTTGTACTCGGACACTGACACACACCCGGCTGACACCGCCCAAGGGCCGCAGCACACGGATACGATTGGCCAGGTGCACCAGCCCCAGCAGCGGGAACGGGAACGCCTTGTCAGTGAGTAACTGCAGTTGCAAGCCGAACGCCAGTACTTGGGGGTAGGTTGGAGGCAGCAGGCCGCTTTCGGGAAAACCGCAGACTTTACGGTAGGCCGCCAAGTGACCGGCATCGACGCTGAGCCAGCAGCGCACGCCCACATCAGGCA
The DNA here is from genome assembly GCF_900187535.1 of Pseudomonas sp. Irchel s3a18. NCBI lineage: Bacteria > Pseudomonadati > Pseudomonadota > Gammaproteobacteria > Pseudomonadales > Pseudomonadaceae > Pseudomonas > Pseudomonas sp. Irchel s3a18. The sequence continues at coordinate 368,074 of NZ_FYDV01000004.1, forward strand.
ACGCGGTACCGGTGATTTTGCGGCGCGTCGCTGCCCGCCAATAGAGCGCCGACCAGTGGGGGGCGCTGTTCAATAATTGCCAGTCCGTCGCCATGATCAAGCCCCCAGTACGCTTTGCCCACACACCCGTAGCGCTTGCCCGCTGACGGCGCCACTGCCCGGTTGGGCGAGCCAGGCCACGGCTTCGGCGACGTCCTGTGGCAGTCCGCCTTGCCCCAGTGAACTCATGCGTCGTCCGGCTTCGCGCAGGGCGAAGGGAATGTGCGCGGTCATTTGGGTTTCGATAAAGCCGGGCGCCACGGCATTGATGCTGATCCCACGCGCTCCCAGCAGCGGAGCCCAGGCCTGTGCCAGCCCGATCAGCCCAGCCTTGCTTGCGGCATAGTTGGTTTGCCCGCGGTTGCCGGCAATGCCGCTGATCGATGCCAGCAGGATCACCCGTGCGTTATCGCGCAGGGTGCCGCTGTCGAGCAGCGCCTTGGTCAGCACTTGCGGTGCATTGAGATTGACCGCGAGCACCGCGTCCCAGAACTCCGGCGTCAGGTTGGCCAGGGTTTTGTCGCGGGTGATGCCGGCGTTGTGTACCAGGATGTCGATGCCTTCGGGCAGTTGCTCGACCAACCGGGTGGCGGCGTCTTCAGCGCAGATATCCAGGGCAATGCTGTTGCCGCCCAGGCGTGCGGCGAGGGCGTCGAGGTCGGCTCTGGCCGAGGGCACGTCCAGCAGCACCACATCGGCCCCGTCGCGGGCCAGGGTCTCGGCAATCGATGCGCCAATGCCGCGAGCGGCACCGGTCACCAATGCCTTGCGTCCCGCCAGCGGCCGGGTCCAGTCCTGTACCTGTGTCGCACAGGGGTCGAGTCGCACGACCTGACCTGAGACATAGGCGGATTTGGGCGAGAGGAAAAACCGCAGCGCGCCTTCGAGTTGTTCTTCAGCGCCGTCGCCGACATACAGCAACTGCAGGGTGCCGCCGCTGCGCAGCTCCTTGGCCAGCGAGCGGCTGAAGCCTTCCAGTGCACGTTGGGCGCTGGCGGCAAACGGGTCGACCAGAGTCTCGGGAGCCCGGCCGAGAATCACCAGGTGCGCGCAGTGATCGAGATTTTTCATCAGTGGCTGGAAGAATTCGCGCAGTGCGTTGAGTTGCCCGGTGTGCAGCAGGTCACTGGCATCGAACACCACGGCCTTGAGCCTGGGCCCGTGGCCTGGAATCCAGGCCTGGGCTACCAGCGGTTCCGCTCCGTAGCCGTAGATTTGCTCGGTGAGTTTGCTGGCCAGTGCGCCGACCCTCTGTGCCAGCGGGCCGCCGCCGATCAGCAACGCACCCTCGACCGGCCTGAGACGACCGGCTTCCCATCGCTCCAGTCGAACCGGCGACGGCAGGCCCAGGGCACCGACTACACGGTGGCCGAGGGACGAGTTGGCGAAGTCGATATAGCGGTCTGACATGGAACACGCTCCGGCAGCAGGGGTTCAACGTGTGGACCCTGCCTGGTGATCAGTCGTTCGATCCACGAGATAAGGCCTACGCTTGTGGGGTGTGGCTTTCACAGAATAGGAGCTTTTCATGACTCAGTTGCGCCGCGTGGCAATCATTGGTGGTAACCGCATTCCGTTTGCCCGCTCCAACGGCCCCTACGCCACCGCCAGCAACCAGGCGATGCTGACCGCCGCGCTCGAAGGCCTGATCGAGCGTTACAACCTGCACGGGTTGCGCTTGGGGGAGGTGGTGGCGGGGGCGGTGCTGAAGTTGTCGCGGGACATGAACCTGACTCGCGAGTGCGTGCTTGGCTCACGGCTGTCAGCGATGACGCCGGCCTACGACATCCAGCAAGCCTGCGGCACAGGCTTGGAGGCGGCGTTGCTGGTGGCGAACAAGATTGCCCTGGGACAGATCGACTGCGGCATTGCCGGCGGCGTCGATACCACGTCGGATGCACCGATCAGCGTCAGCGAAGGCCTGCGCAGGATTCTGCTGCAGGCCAACCGCGGGAAAACCACGGGCGACAAGCTGAAAGCCTTCCTGCAATTGCGTCCCCGGCATTTGATCCCCGAGTTTCCGCGCAACGGTGAGCCGCGCACCGGTTTGTCCATGGGCCAGCACTGCGAGTTGATGGCACAGACCTGGGGCATTGCGCGCGCCGAGCAGGATCAACTGGCCCTTGAGAGTCATCAGAAACTGGCTGCAGCCTACGCTGAGGGCTGGCACAAGGATTTGCTGACGCCATTTCTGGGCCTGACCCGCGACAACAACCTGCGCCCGGACGTGACCCTGGAAAAACTGGCCGCATTGAATCCGGCTTTCGAAAAAAGCGCCAAGGGCACCCTGACCGCGGGCAATTCGACACCGCTGACTGACGGCGCCTCTGTGGTGCTGTTGGCCAGTGAACAATGGGCGCAAGCGCGCGGCTTGCCGATCCTCGCGTATTGGCGCGACGGTGAAGCGGCGGCGGTGGATTTCGTCAACGGCGCCGAAGGGCTGTTGATGGCGCCGGTCTACGCGGTGCCACGGTTGCTGGCACGTAATGGCCTGAGCTTGCAGGACTTCGACTACTACGAAATCCATGAGGCCTTCGCCGCACAAGTGCTCTGTACCTTGAAGGCCTGGGAGGATGGGGACTACTGCAAGAGCCGGCTTGGCCTCGATGCGCCCCTGGGCGCCATCGACCGCAGCCGGCTCAATGTCAAAGGCAGCTCCCTGGCGGCCGGGCATCCGTTCGCGGCGACCGGCGGGCGCATTGTCGCCAACCTGGCCAAGCTGCTGGAGGCGGCAGGGCAGGGACGTGGCCTGATTTCGATCTGCGCTGCCGGCGGCCAGGGTGTGACCGCGATTATCGAGCGCTAAGGCCCGTGCCGTTTGGTTGCCCGGTCGGCAGGCGGCTGTGGTTGGCGTCATGTTCGGCCGCAGGCTCAGCCCAACGCCCGGGAGCGTGAAACGGTACCCCATTCGAGAAAAACCCTACGAAGGGTTGGCTGCTGGATCTCCGACTCTGTCGCAAATACCTTCTGAAACGGTGGTCAACAGGCTGCAGAGTCTCGGCTATGATTTCCATCGGCCGACAGGGTTAATCTGATAAATCTGGCACATTGAGTGCATCCACACGGTTCATAGGTCGGCAACCCCTCCCCGCCGTGAGAGGATTGCCGTATAACGAGTGACATTCGCGTGTTTGGTAATAAAGGACCCACAATAAAAGCTGATGAAGACTCCAAAACGCATTGAACCCCTGATCGAGGACGGTCTGGTTGACGAGGTGCTGCGCCCACTCATGAGTGGTAAAGAAGCAGCTGTTTATGTGGTGCGCTGCGGCAATGAGTTGCGTTGCGCCAAGGTCTACAAGGAGGCGAACAAACGAAGTTTTCGTCAGGCGGCCGAGTATCAGGAAGGCCGTAAGGTGCGCAACAGCCGTCAGGCACGCGCCATGGCCAAGGGCTCCAAGTTTGGCCGTAAAGAAACCGAAGATGCCTGGCAGAACGCCGAGGTCGCGGCGTTGTTTCGTCTGGCCAGCGCCGGAGTGCGGGTGCCCAAGCCGTTCGACTTCCTGGAAGGCGTGCTGCTGATGGAACTGGTTGCCGACGAGTACGGCGATGCCGCGCCGCGTCTGAATGACGTGGTGCTGGACGCCGATCAGGCACGCGAGTATCACGCTTTCCTGATTTCTCAGATCGTGCTGATGCTGTGTACCGGTCTGGTGCACGGTGACCTGTCCGAGTTCAACGTGCTGCTGACGCCAAACGGCCCGGTGATCATCGACCTGCCGCAGGCGGTGGATGCAGCCGGTAATAACCACGCCTTCAGCATGCTGGAGCGGGATGTGGGCAACATGGCCTCTTACTTCGGGCGTTTTGCCCCAGAGTTGAAGCGCACCAAGTACGCCAAGGAAATGTGGGCCCTGTATGAAGCAGGTACCCTGCACCCGGGCAGCGTCCTGACCGGTGAGTTCGACGAACCGGAGGAGCTGGCGGACGTCGGCGGTATCATGCGTGAGATCGAGGCCGCGCGGCTGGACGAGGAGCGCCGCCAGGCGGTTCGCGCCGCAGACGATGCACCGCCAAGCAAGACCGAAGAGCCGCCTCCACCGTGGCTGCAGTGATCGGTTGAATCAAGAACCCGGCCTCGGCCGGGTTTTTACTGTGCGCCCGGCGCTCTTCTGCATACTGACGATATTCGAAACACCCACACTCAAGGATGAATGTGAACACTCAGCCCACGCCCCGGCAATCCAGTCGCAATGCCCACCTGATCATCGCTGCGCGCCTGGTCTCGGACTTTGGTGCATTTCTCAACATGGTGGCGCTGGCCACTTACGTCTACCTGCTCAGCAACAGTGCCATGAGCGTCGGAATTTTTCTGGCCAGCCGCGTGGCCGGCGGGATCTTCGCCAGCCTGATCGGTACGACCTTCTACCGCCGCTTCATGGGGCGCTCGCCCCTGGTGGCCTTCGATGTGCTGCGCGCCGGGTTGCTGCTGTTGCTGGTGCTGCTGCCGGTAGCCCAACACGCGCAGCTGTTGCCGCTGATCGCGTTTGGCCTCGGGCTGGGCAACTCGATGTTTGCCATCGGTCTGAACAGCCAACTGCCGAACATGGTCAGTGCCGATCAACTGCTCAAAACCAATGCCTGGCTGACGTCGGCGTCCTCGGGCGCGATGGTTGCCGGCAGTCTGGTATCGGGTTTGTTGGTGGCGGGTGTTGGTTTTGAAGCGGTGTTCGCGTTGAACATTGTCACTTACCTGTTGGCGGCGCTGTTCGTGTTGCCGTTGCGCTTTCCTGTGCCAGAGGTCCGCGTGCAGCCCGAGCGCAACAGCGGTGAGTGGGCGGTTTTGCGCGATGGTTTACGCAGTACGCCGGTGGTTGCCGCGATGCTGGTGCTGTCCATGGCCGACACCCTGGGCAGTGCCGCGCACAACGTCGGCTTTCCGATCATTTCCAGGTTGTTGACGCCCGAGTCGGCCAGCACCACGTTGGGCCTGATGCTGGCGGTATGGGCCTGCGGCAAGTTGATCGGTGCGCGCATCGCCAGTCGCCTGCCAGGCTCGGAGAACGTCAATCTGGAGCGGCGGTTCTTCTTCGGCGTGCTGTTGATGTCCAGCGGCTTCATTCTGATGTTCCAGCAACAGAGCCTCTATGGCTTGCTGCTGTTCGCCCTGCCGGCAGGATTGGGCGACGGCTTTTCCGAGGTTGGCCTGATGTCGCGTCTGCAGCGTGAACCGGACCATCTGCGGTTGCCGATTTTCAGCTTCCTGACCTTGCTGCAGATGACCGGGTTCGGCGTCGGCATGTTGATTGCCGCGCCCTTCTATAACCTGTGGTCACCGGGTGGGGTGGTGGCACTGTTTCACGGGATTCCCCTCGGCACCTTGCTGGTGCTGAGGGGAATGGCACTCAGGGGCGAGAGGGTTCGGCGCAGCAGCCAGAGGCCAGTTCCTTGAGGATCGGGCAGTCGGGGCGGTGATCGCCCTGGCAATGTTCCACCAGGTCCTGCAGGGTGTCGCGCAACTGGCCCAGCTCACGGATTTTCTGGTTCAGCTCATCGATGTGCTGGCGGGCCAGTGCCTTGACGTCGGCGCTGGCGCGTTGGCGGTCTTGCCATAAGGTCAGCAGCTTGCCGACTTCCTCCAGGGAAAACCCCAGGTCGCGTGAACGCTTGATGAATGCCAGGCTGTGCAGGTCGTCATCGCCATAGAGGCGGTAGCCGCTGTCGGTGCGATGGGCCGGTTTGAGCAGGCCGATGGACTCGTAGTAACGAATCATCTTGGCGCTCAGGCCACTGTGCTTGGCGGCTTGGCCGATGTTCATTCAATATCCTCCAGGTCTTTGGGCTTCCAGGTCTTGAGCAGTAGCGCATTGCTCACGACGCTGACGCTGGACAGGGCCATCGCCGCACCCGCCAGCACCGGGTTGAGCAGGCCAAAGGCGGCCAGAGGGATCCCGATCAGGTTGTAGACGAAGGCCCAGAACAGATTCTGGCGGATCTTCGCGTAGGTCTTGCGACTGATTTCCAGCGCCGCCGGTACCAGCCGTGGATCACCGCGCATCAAGGTGATGCCGGCCGCATGCATGGCCACATCGGTGCCGCCACCCATGGCAATGCCGATGTCCGCAGCAGCCAGCGCCGGTGCGTCGTTGATACCGTCGCCGACCATGGCCACCACGCCGGTTTTTTTCAGCTCGGTGACGGTCGAGGCTTTCTCGGCCGGCAACACTTCGGCGTGGACGTTGGTGATCCCTAGCGCTGAAGCGACGACCTTGGCGCTGCCACGATTATCGCCCGTCAGCAGGTGACTGCCGATGTGTTGCGCCTTCAACTCGCCAATCGCCTGCAGAGCACCGGGCTTGAGGGTGTCGCCAAAGGCGAACAGGCCCAGCACCCGTGGCTCGGGGCTTTGTTCGATCAGCCACGACAGGGTCCGGCCCTCGGCTTCCCAGGCGGCGGCCGAGTCAGCCAGCGGGTCGGCACTCAAGCCGCTTTCTTCCAGCAGACGGCGATTGCCCAGTGCCAACCGACGGCTGTCCAGGGTGCCGGCAATGCCACGACCGGTCAGCGACTGGCTGGCGCTGACGTCAGCCACCGGCAAGTCACGCTCGGCGCAGGCGTCCAGCACCGCTTTGGCCAGCGGGTGTTCGCTGCCGCGTTGCAGGGCCCCGGCCTGTTGCAACAGGGTCGCTTCGTTACCCTCGATGGCGCTCAGATGAGCGATGCGCGGGGTGCCGGACGTCAGTGTGCCTGTCTTGTCGAAGACCACCACGCTGACCTCATGGGCCCGCTCCAGGGCTTCGGCGTCCTTGATCAGAATCCCGTGGCGTGCGGCCACTCCCGTACCGGCCATGATCGCGGTCGGCGTGGCCAGGCCCAGTGCGCAAGGGCAGGCGATCACCAACACGGCAACGGCGTTGATCACCGCCGTTTCCAGGGGCGCACCGTACAGCCACCAGCCGACCAGTGTGGCCAGGGCCAGGAGCAAGACCACCGGTACAAACACCTGGCTGACTTTATCCACCAGTTTTTGAATCGGCGCCTTGCCGGCCTGGGCGTCTTCCACCAGGCGAATGATGCGCGCCAGCACAGTTTCAGCACCCAAGGCCTGGGTGCGTACCAGCAGCCGGCCTTCGCCGTTGATGGCGCCACCGGTGACTTTGTCGCCGGGCTGCTTGGGCACGGGAAGGCTTTCGCCGCTGATCAGGGCCTCGTCGGCATGACTCTGGCCTTCGACCACTTCGCCGTCCACCGGGAAGCGCTCGCCGGGTTTGACCAGCACCAGATCACCGAGGCGCAGGGCACTGATGGCGACGTCCTGCTCACGACCGGCCACCACTTGAATCGCCCGCTCCGGGCGCAAGGCTTCCAGGGCGCGGATAGCGCTGGCTGTCTGGCGTTTGGCGCGACTTTCCAGGTACTTGCCCAGCAACACCAGGGCGATCACCACCGCCGAGGCCTCGAAGTACAGATGGGGCATGCTGCCGGCACTGGCCGTGGCCCACAGGTAAATGCTCAAGCCGTAACCGGCGCTGGTGCCCAGGGCCACCAGCAAGTCCATGTTGCCCGCACCAGCCCGCACGGCCTTCCAGGCCGCGACATAGAAGCGTGCGCCGAAAGTGAACTGCACCGGAGTCGCCAGGGCAAACTGCACCCAGGCCGGGAGCATCCAATGCAGGCCAAAGGGTTGCACCAGCATCGGCAATACCAGCGGCAATGCCAGGACAACGGCCAGCAGTACGCTCCAGCGCTCACGGTGCAGGCGCTGTTGCTGATCGTCGCTGGAAGACTGTTCGGCTTGCCAGACGCTGGCGGTGTAGCCGGCCTTGCTGACCGCGCTGATCAACTGCTGCGGATCGACCTGGCCGAGCAACTCCAGGTGGGCACGCTCATTGGCCAGGTTGACGCTGACGCTCTTGACCCCGGCCACCTTGTTCAAGGCGCGTTCGACGCGACCGGCGCACGAGGCGCAGGTCATGCCGCCAATGCTCAGCTCAAGGCTTTGCGCGGGCACGCTGTAACCGGCTTGCTGCACCGCTTCCATGAGCGCCGGCAAGCTGTCCGGGGGCGCTTGGACACGGGCTTGCTCGGTGGCTAGGTTGACGCTGACTGCGCTGGCGCCGGTCACTTTGCTCAACGCGCGCTCCACACGCCCGGCGCAACTGGCGCAGGTCATGCCGGCGATCGGCAGGTCGAAGGTGGTGGAATCGGACATCGGTCTTACTCCCTGTAGAAATGACCTACAGGATCAACCTTGCCATGCTGGCAAGGTCAAGCGCCAATCTTTGACGGGTGCGATCCTTGTCGCCACTGTCGTCCGGCAGCGGCGACAGGGGGGTTCAATAACCGAGCCCGGCCTTTTTCAGGTACACGCCTTGCCCATTCATGGCGATGCGGTATTTCTGGATGTCGCCGGCGCGCAAGGTGATGTTTTGCGAACCGGGGGGTAGCATTCCCGGGTTGCAGCCCGGCATTTGGCCCGGGAGCAGTTTGAGGCGCAGGGAGAAGGTGCCCGGCGGCAAGTTGAACGAGGTGCTCTGTTCCTGGAACAGGCGCGCCGACAATTGATCCTGGATGTACACGCCAATCTCGCACGAGGTCGCGACTTCCAGGCGTTCGCGAGAAATGATCAGCACGCCGTAGTCTTCAGCGTTGGCCGAGGGGGGGGCGGCGAAAAGACCGAGCATGCCAAGTAGGCTGAAAACGGACCAGCGCATGGCTGAATCTCCTGCTGTTAATTCATCGATGACGCAGCTTGGCCGAGCGCGCTGCCGATTGCCAGCCCGGCAGTTCACCGCAGAACTTGACCTTGCCACGGTGGCAAGCTCGAGACTGCCCTCAATCTCATCAAAGGAGCTGCCTCATGCAAGTATTCAACGTTCAAGGTATGTCGTGCGGTCACTGCGTCCGGGCCATTACCCAGGCGCTGCAGGCCAAGGATCCAGCGGCGAGCGTGCGGGTCGACCTGGCGGCGAAAGAGGTTGGGGTCGAGAGTCAGTTGACCGCCGACCAAGTGATCGAACTGATCAGCGAAGAAGGCTACGGGGTCAAGCTGGCCTGAAGGTTTTTGTTAGTTAGCGAGCTATCGGAATGTTCAAGGCGTTCAGGCGCGGCTAGACTGTCGGGCTGCCGACTGACGTAACCTGGACGCCTGATGAACATCCGTACCATTTTGATTCTTGGCGCCCTGAGCGCTTTCGGGCCGCTGGCCATCGATTTCTATCTGCCGGCTTTTCCGGCCATGGCGGCGGCTTTTGGTACGGACGAGAAGCACGTCCAGTTGACGTTGGCGTCCTACTTCCTCGGCCTGTCGATCGGTCAGTTGGCATACGGTCCGGTGGCTGACCGTTTTGGTCGGCGCATTCCATTGCTGGTGGGCGTCGCCTTGTTCACCCTGGCGTCGCTGGTGTGTGCGTTTGCGCCAAGCCTTGAGTGGTTGATCGGCGCACGGTTTGTCCAGGCCCTGGGCGGTTGTGCCGGGATGGTGATTTCCCGCGCGGTGGTCAGCGACAAGTGCGATGCGGTGGGGTCGGCGAAAGTCTTTTCACAGCTGATGCTGGTGATGGGATTGGCACCGATTCTGGCGCCGATGCTGGGCGGGTTGCTGGTCAACCTGCATGGCTGGCAGTCGATCTTTATCGCATTGACCCTGTTCAGCGCATTGTCGGCCCTGGCGGTGGCGCTGGGGTTGCCGGAAAGCTTGCCGGCCAACCAGCCGCGTCAGCCGTTGTCAGGCGCGTTGCGCCAGTACGGTCGGTTGCTTTCGGACAAGGTGTTCCTGGGGCATGCCTTGACCGGTGGCATTGCCATCGCCGGGATGTTTGCCTACATCGCCGGCTCGCCCTTTGTGTTCATCAAATTGTACGGCGTTCCCCCCGAGCATTTCGGCTGGCTGTTCGGCAGCAACGCGGCGGGCTTCATCCTGGTGGCGCAACTTAACGCACGGTTGCTGTCCCGGCGTGGACCGGCCTTTCTGCTGTCGCGTACCGTCTGGATCTACCTGACGGCGGGCCTGGCCTTGCTGGCGGTCTGCTCACTGCATACCGAGCAGTTATGGCCAGTGCTGATTCCACTGTTCATCTGCATCTCCAGCCTGGGCTGCATCATTCCCAATGCGTCGGCCTGTGCCATGAGCGGGCAGGGCGCGCGCGCCGGCAGCGCCTCGGCGATGCTCGGCTGTTTGCAGTTCAGCGTGGCCGCCGGTGCGTCAGCGTTGGTGGTGGTGCTGCACGACGGCACGGCGGTGCCCATGGCGATGGTCATCAGCCTGTGCGGGATTCTGGTGGTGAGCGTTGCGATGCTCACCCGTCGACTGCAACTGGCCCAGGTAGCACAAACCGTGGCGTGAGTCAGCCAGCCGCGCGTTGTTGGTGTTCCGGGAGGCGATGGGGGGCGTGCAATCGGGCCTCAAGGGTCGAGGTAAAGGCGCGGGCTTCTGCTTCAGAGCGGAAGTTCACTGTCTGGTCGTCCAAACGGACTTGCCATTGGGATTTCGCCAGTTCTTTAATCAGGATCTTCATTGCTGACCTCCGTGCTTAATGATTGCACTGCAGAGGTCACGATTGTAGTCCTGAATCCATTCGCCGTTCTGATGTAGATCAACTCTCTGACTGACGGCAAACGACCGCGCCTGGCAGGCGGCGATCGCCTGATTCTCAGAAGCCCTCGAGCACGATCTTGCCCTTGGACGTGCCGCTTTCCAGCAGTGCGTGGGCCCGACGCAGGTTGGCCGCATTGATGGTGCCGAAGTGTTCACCGACGGTGGTTTTCAAGATGCCGGCGTCGATCAGCTCGGCCACCCGGTTCAGCAACTTGTGCTGCTCGAGCATATCGGCGGTTTCGAACAACGAGCGGGTGTACATGAACTCCCAGTGCAGCGACAGGCTCTTGCGCTTGAGCTGGGTGATGTCCAGCGCCTTGGGGTCATCGATCAGCGCGAGTTTGCCTTGCGGGGCCAGGGCTTCGACCAGTTGGGCGAAATGCTGATCCGTCTGGGTCAGGCTGGCCACGTGAGTCACCTGTGGGTGACCGGCACGCTTGAGTTCGTCACTCAGCGGCTGGCTGTGATCAATGACCAGGTCGGCTCCCAGTTCGCTTACCCAATTGCGGGTTTGCGGGCGGGAGGCGGTGCCGATGACGGTCAAGGCGGTGAGCTGGCTGGCCAGTTGGGTCAGGATCGAACCCACGCCACCCGCGGCGCCAACGATCAGCAGGCTTTGCCCCTCATCGGTCTTGCCTTCACGCACCTGCAGGCGTTCAAACAGCAGCTCCCAGGCGGTAATCGCGGTCAACGGCAGGGCCGCCGCTTCGGCAAACCCCAGTGAGCGGGGCATGTGGCCGACAATCCGCTCGTCCACCACATGCAATTGACTGCTGCCACCGGCACGGGCAATGGAGCCGGCGTAGTAGACCTTGTCTCCAGGCTTGAACAGGCTCACTTCGCTGCCAACGGTCCTGACCACGCCGGCCACATCCCAACCCAGCACTTTGGCGGCGCCGCCTTCAGGGCAGACGTTCTGGCGAACCTTGGTGTCCACCGGGTTGACGGAGATGGCCTTGACGTCCACCAGCAAGTCCCGTGGGCCGGCGACGGGTTCTGGTAGTTCGATGTCTTGCAGGGCGTCTGGGTCGCTGATGGGCAGGCAGGTGTAGTAGGCGATGGCTTTCATGGCGTGGAAGGCTCGGTTGTCATGAGATGGCACCGATCATTGGCTATTTCTCTTAAAGATAAAAGCCGCTAAAAGAGTAGTCTCTTTCAATGAATTTTTGATAATGCGGGTGAGTGGATGCTGCGTTTCGATGACTTGCAGGTGTTTGTACGGGCCGCCGACCTGGGCAGCCTGTCAGCGGCAGCGCGCGGCATGGACATGTCGGCGGCAGTGGCCAGCGCGGCGTTGAAACGTATCGAGCAGCAACTGGGGGCGCGGTTGTTGGCGCGATCGACCCGCAGCCTGCGCCTGACGGCCGAGGGCGAGGGATTCCTGGAATATGCCCGCGCGGCGCTGAGCCAGTTGGATGAGGGGCGGCGCTTGCTCGCCAGTGGACAGGATCAGGTCAGCGGTGTCTTGCAGTTGTCGGTCCCCTCTGACTTTGGCCGTAATCTGCTGTTGCCGTGGCTGGACGAGTTCCAGCGCGAGCACCCGAAATTGACGGTGCGCCTGCTATTGGCTGACCGGATTGCCGATCTGTTCCGCCAGCCGGTCGACATTGCCCTGCGTTACGGTGAACCGGAAGACTCAAGCCTGGTGGCATTACCCATCGCCCCGGACAATCGCCGCGTGCTGTGCGCCGCCCCGACCTACCTCGCTCGGTGTGGCGAGCCGTGTCAACTGGAGCAACTGGCGCAGCACAATTGCCTGTTGTACATGCTCGGCAGTCGGGTTCATGACCACTGGAGCTTTCATGACGGCAAGCGGGAAGTGAGCCTGACGGTCAGTGGTGATCGTTTCAGTGATGATGCGGATGTGGTGCGGTTATGGGCGCTCGCCGGTGCCGGAATTGCCTATAAGTCCTGGCTGGATGTCGCCGGTGATGTCTTGGCCGGACGTCTGAAGGTGCTGATGCCGGAGTTGTCGGGCGAACGCGCGCCGCTGAATTTGCTGTGCGCCCATCGCGCTCAATTGAGTAAGCCGGTGAACCTGTTACGAGAAATGCTCAAGGGGCGTTGCGCGCAATTAACCGGTCATTTTTCGACAAGATTTGTCGAGTGACGGTAATCCGCTTCATATAGGGAAATTTCTCGCAGGCGCTATCTCCTTCAACGGTTTCCCGGGGGCAGGAAGCGCCGATCATCGCGCTTATACTAGGCGCCCGCCAGAGTCGGCACTGTTGTCAGCGAACACACCAGGCCGTGCTCGAGTCCCCGGATCCTTCCGCGGTTCGTTAGCGGCGCGATCTCAGGCTTTTGAAGCAGTTTGTCGCATTAGTTGGTTGTTTAACCCGATTTTTGGCGGATATCACGCCTTGGCCGGCGTCACATTACTGGTCAAGATGTCCTCCGAGCAGTAGACAAATGATTCAACAGGGAGTGAATACATGGAACATGCACCTTGCATCAGCCAGATTGCCGCATTGCTGGCCGACCCAAAGCGTAGCGCGATGATGTGGGCCTTGATGGATGGAACTGCACGGCAATCCGAGGAACTGGCGTTGCTGGCAGGCCTATCCCAGTCATCGGCCAACGCCCACCTGGGACGTCTGTTCAGCGGCGGACTGTTGAAAGTCGAGGAGCGAGGGCGAAAGCGGCTCTTCCGGCTGGCCGCTCCCGAGATCGGCGCGGCGGTCCAGGCACTGGCCAGCGCCACCCTGGTCAGCTCGCCAGGCAAGATTGCACCTGTGTTCAAGCGCGCCAGTTCGTTGGCCAGTGTCCAGGCGGCGCCCGCTTCGTTGCTGCGTGCCAGGCTCTGTGAGGAACATTTGGGTGGAACCCTGGCGGCAGACCTGTTCCAGCGCCTGCTCGATGCTGGCTGGATCGAACAGCTGGACAAGCGCGTTACGGTGACCCCAAAGGGCGCCAGGCAGTTGGCGACCCAAGGGGTGTTCATTCAGGCATTGGCGCGTAGCCACTCGCACGTGGCCTGCGCTTGCCCTGACTGGAGCGAGCGTCGGCCACATCTGGGCGGCACGCTGGGTGCAGCACTGTTGCAGCTGTTCATACAGTCTGGCTGGTTGAGTTTGCCCAACGACTCCCGAGCCTTGGTGGTGACGGCGGCAGGTGCGCGTGAGCTCGAGCGGTTCGCCAGAGAAACCGAGTTGGAACTGGCGCTCTAGCGATACCCGAGGCTGGCGTCTGTGCTACGGGTACAGACGTCTTGCAGTGCGCCTCAGGGTTTCACCAACCGTGCATCCAGGCTGTTCTGCGCCAGACGCCGGGCCTGGTCCTGGGTCATGCCCAGATGGGTATGCAGGGCATGGAAGTTCTCGGTGACATAACCACCGAAGTACGCCGGGTCATCGGAGTTCACGGTGACCTTCACGCCCCGTTCGAGCATGTCGAGAATGTTGTGCTGGGACATGTGATCGAACACGCACAGCTTGGTGTTGGACAGCGGGCAGACGGTCAGCGGGATCTGTTCGTCGATGATCCGCTGCATCAGGCGCTCGTCTTCGATTGCGCGCACTCCATGATCGATCCGCTGGACTTTCAGCAGGTCAAGGGCTTCCCAGATGTACTCTGGCGGGCCTTCTTCGCCTGCGTGGGCAACGGTCAGGAAACCTTCGCCACGGGCACGATCGAACACGCGCTGGAATTTGCTTGGCGGATGTCCCATCTCGGAACTGTCCAGGCCCACGGCGATAAACGCATCACGGAACGGCAGCGCCTGGTCGAGGGTTTTCTGTGCTTGTTCTTCGCTCAGATGGCGCAGGAAGCTGAGGATCAGACCGCTGGTGATACCCAGTTGCTGTTCGCCGTCCTTGAGTGCGGCGGCGATACCATTGAGCACCACTTCGAACGGCACGCCACGGTCCGTGTGGGTTTGCGGGTCGAAGAAGGGTTCGGTGTGAATCACGTTCTGCGCCTTGCAGCGCAACAGGTAGGCCCACGTCAGGTCGTAGAAATCCTGAGAGGTGCGCAATACGTCGGCGCCCTGGTAATACAGGTCCAGGAATTCCTGCAGATTGTTGAAGGCGTAGGCCTTGCGCAGGGTGTCGACGTCGCTCCACGGCAGGGCGATCTTGTTGCGCTCGGCCAGGGCGAACAGCAGTTCAGGCTCAAGCGAGCCCTCCAGGTGCAAGTGCAGTTCTGCCTTGGGCAGGGCGTTCAGCCAGTCGTACATGCTTGGAATCTCATCAGGTGCAATGGCGCCATTCTACAGAGGCACGTCGCAACAATTGGTAAAACCTGATCAACAGGTTTATCACACGGCGTCCTGTCTCCGCCGATAGGCGCAGGTGTCGGCAAGCCGCGAAGTGTCGGGGTAGGGCTGGGCGAAGAAGAGCATTGAATACCGATCCACGCCCAGCGGGCTGATGACCCGATACGGCGTGGACAGGTACCGGTCATTGCTTCAGCGCGCCATCCTGTCGCCGAGGTTCAGCGCAACGATGGCGTGCGGTCAGACGCCGGCGATCAGTTGCCGTGCGGCCTGGCTGTGATTGGCAATCAAGCCCTTCAGGTCCAGCCCTTCAACCTGGCCGTCGATCACTCGCCATTTGCCGCCAACCATTACCCGGTCCGCGCGATCGGCACCACACAGCAACAACGCCGAGACCGGGTCGTGGCTGCCGGAGAAACGCAGCTCATCCAGTTTGAACAAGGCCAGGTCCGCTTGTTTACCCACGGCCAGTTCGCCAATGTCGGTACGGCCCAACAGTTTCGCTGACCCACGGGTGGCCCAGCCCAATACCCGCTCTGGAGTGATTTTCTCGGCACCATAGCGCAGGCGCTGAATGTACAAGGCCTGACGGGTTTCCAGGATCATGTTCGAGGCATCGTTGGACGCCGAGCCATCCACACCCAGGCCCACCGGAGCGCCGGCATCGGTCAGCTCCAGAGTTGGGCAGATGCCTGAGGCCAGGCGCATGTTCGAGCTTGGGCAATGGCAGATGCCGGTGCCTGCCGCGCCGAGGCGGGCGATTTCGTCGGGGTTGAAGTGAATGCCATGGGCCAGCCAGGTGCGGGGGCCGAGCCAGCCGACGCTGTCCAGGTAGTCCACGGTGCGTAGGCCAAAGCGCTGCTGGCAGAAGTCTTCTTCGTCGAGGGTTTCGGCCAGGTGGGTGTGCAGGCGCACGTCGAGCCTGTTCGCCAGTTCGGCGCTGGCGGACATGATTTCGGGGGTGACCGAGAACGGCGAGCAAGGCGCCAGGGCGATCTGGATGTGCGCGCCTTCACCGCGCTCGTGGTACTCGGCGATCAAGCGCTGGCTGTCGGCGAGGATGACTTCGCCTTCCTGCACGGTCTGCTGCGGCGGCAAGCCCCCGTCCTTTTCACCGAGGCTCATCGACCCCCGGGTCAGCATGGCGCGCATCCCCAGCTCGCGTACGGCGTCGACTTGCACGTCGATGGCGTTTTCCAGGCCATCGGGAAACAGGTAATGGTGGTCGGCGGCCGTGGTACACCCCGACAGCAGCAGTTCGGCCAAGGCTACCTTGGTCGCCAGCGCGAGTTTTTCCGGGGTCAGTCGGGCCCAGACCGGGTAGAGGGTTTTCAGCCATGGGAACAACGGCTGGTTGACCACCGGTGCCCAGGCGCGGGTCAGGGTCTGATAGAAATGGTGGTGGGTGTTGATCAGCCCCGGCAGGATCACGTGCTCGCGGGCATCGAAGACCTGTGCGCAGGGAGTGGCCGGTTGCTGGCCTTGCTTGAGTACTTCGACGATCACGCCGTCTTGCAGCACCAGGCCGCCACGGGCATCGAGGTCGTTGGCCGTGAAGATGGCGAGAGGGTTTTTTAACCAGGTACGGGTCGCGGGCATTTTGCCGGCTCCTCTGAAAGTTGGGTTCAGGTTCGCCAGCTCAGTGTTGCCCTGTCTGCTGATCCAGGGTCGCCGCGGGGGACGAGGTGCGCAGTTTCGATCAAAAGTGCGTTGCGGGCAAGCCTGGCCCGACAGGACGATGAGTACCTGTGGGCGCAAACGTGCCCCCACAGGGGATGGCGATGTTTACCAGGGAATGGTCTCGCCCTTGTAATTGATGAAGTGATGCCCACCCTTGCCGGCGTAGTCATTGACCTGATCCACCAGCCCACGGGTGCTGGTTTCCACATCCAGGTCGGCCCCTTCACCGCCCATATCGGTCTTCACCCAGCCCGGATGCAGCGACAGCACGGTCAGTTGCTGCTCGCCCAGTTGGCTGACGAAGCTGTTGGTCATCGAGTTCAGCGCGGCCTTGCTGGCCTTGTACAGCGCCAGTTCCGGGGCGTCAGGCATGGTCACGCTGCCCAGTACCGAACTCATGAACGCTAGCACGCCGCTGCCTTCGCGGATCTGTCCGACAAAACGCTGGGCCAGGTTGATCGGCGCCACGGCGTTGGTGAAGAACAACTGACCGACTTCGGCCAGTGTCGCGCCACCGGGTGTCTGTACGGCGGGGCCCTTGACGCCGGCGTTGACGAACAGCAGATCGAACACCTGGCCCTTGAGTTGTTGGCTGAGGGCGATCACCGCTTGTTGATCGTCCATGTCGAGCTTCTCGATGCGTACGTCACCCAGCGCCTGCAGTGCCTCGGCGTTGTGCGGGTCGCGCACGGTGGCGGTGACTTGCCAGCCGTCGGCCAACAGAGTCTTCACCAGCCCGAGGCCCAGGCCCCGGGAGGCGCCGATGATCAATGCGGTTTTTGCCGTGGACATGAATGGCTTCCTTGAGAAAAGAGGGTCATGGGTTCAGTGGACAAGGTTGTCCCAGCCGTTGTTGCAGTTCAAGACGCAACTCACCGAGTTCGGCGATGCGGGTTTCGATGAGCGCCAGTTTGTCCTGGAGGAGTTGCGTCACCGCGTTTTCCGGATCCTTGGCGTGCCAGAGCGCGGCGACACTGCTGCCGATCTCGCCAAGGGTAAAGCCCAGGCGTTGGGCAGTCTTGATGTAGAGCACCAGTTGTAGCATTTCCTCGGGGTAGTCGCGGTAGCCATTGGCGCTGCGTTGGGCGGCGATCAGCCCGCGCTGCTCGTAGAAGCGCAGGGTATCGCGGCTGACGGCGCTGGCCAGGGCTAGTTCACCGATACGCATTGTCGAGACTCCAGGGGGGTTGACCTTCGAGCATAGTCCAGGCTTTAGCCTTGGTGCTCCTTGAATCATTGGAGTGAGCGAAATGTGGACGACTGAACAGTATCGCCGACTGGTACGCGGCAGCGCCTGGTACGACCTGATCGTGATGGCAGCATTTGTCACGCCCTGGAGTTTCAGCGCGTTGCACGGCCTGTTGTCGGCCCTGAACCAGGCGCTCGGCCTGCCCGGAAGTTTTCCTCCGTTCGAACCGACGCACTTGCTGATGGCGAATCTGTTGGGCTCGATTGTCTGCGTCTGGTCGGTGCTGCGGATTCGTGATCCACAGCCGCTGTATGGTCGCTATGACGCAGTTGGTCGGTTTCTGTTTTCGGCCTGGCAGGTCTATGCCTTGCTCCATGGCGCAACATTGTTGCTGGCGGTTTTTCTGGTCTTCGAGTTGGCGTGGGGCGTTGCCCAGGCATTGCCTGTGAAGCAGGCATCACGGACAAGCCTCGTGCCTGGAGGGGCACACTGACCGCAGGCACCCAAGGCTTGTTTCGAATGCCCGGCCTGCCCCGGCGCATACAAACGTGTGCGCACGGCGCCGCGGTTTCGTTCAAGCGCGTGCGGCATTTTGCATCCGCAGGTGGCACCACTTCGGGGCGAGGTGCGAGATTGGCTGCAGGATGGATCCTGTAATGTTTGGTTAAAAAATGATCATTCGGCTGCAGCCTATGCTGGCCATGCCACTGCGCGAGGCATGAACGGGTTATCCACAGGTTGCTCCACAGTAATTGTGCGCAAGCCAAAGGCCTGGGCATAAGCACTGGAGGGCTTTGTTCTAAAGGTGCTAAACCGTTCCAAGCCATTGTTTTTCGATGGAATTGAAAGGTTTGAAATGATTCTGGTCAAAAAACGATCAATCTCCGCGAGGCCACGTGTCAGAAGGGTTACAGCGCTGTGTGCTCAGGTTATCCACAGTCGGGTGCACAGCGGCTGTGGGCAAGTGCTGGCGAAGTTGGCATGCCCGCGTTGCCCCAAAACATGGCGGGCGGTTGTTCAGCGCTGTAACACAATCCGCCCGCGACTCAGGCCGGCCAATTGCTCCTGCAAGGTCTGGATCTGTGTTTCGCCCACGGCCAGTTGCAGGTCCACGCCGTTTGCGGTGAACGTCTCGTCCACCACCAGGCCACCCAGTTCGGCGACGCGCAGCTTGACCAATGCCAGCTCGCTGAAGCCACAGGCACAGCTGAGCGGCACGCGGCTGATCAGCTCGATTTTCGCGGCACCTTGCAGGCACTTGTTGGCGCTGCCGCCATAGGCCCTGGCGAGGCCACCGGTGCCCAGTTGGATACCGCCGTACCAGCGAATCACCAGCACCGCGACCTGGTCACAGTCCTGCGCCTCGATGGCGGCGAGTATCGGCCGACCGGCGGTGCCACCGGGCTCGCCGTCATCGCTGCTGCGGTATTGGTCGGCGAGTTTCCAGGCCCAGCAATTGTGCGAAGCGTTCAGGTCACTGTGCTGTTCGATAAAGGCCTGCGCCTCGGCGGCGGTGGTGATCGGCGCCGCGAGAGCAATGAAGCGGCTTTTGCGAATCTCTTCGCGGTATTCGCAAAGTCCTTCGAGGGTAAAAGGCATGGCGTGGGTCTTAAATGGCAGGCGTGAGGCCGCAGCCTTTGAGAATGATACGGATCAGATTGTTGCCGGCGTCTTCCATGTCCTGTTTGGTCAGTTTGCTGCGACCGGTGACGCGGCAGATTTGCGTGGCGAAGTCGGCATAGTGCTGGGTGCTGCCCCACAACAGGAAGATCAGGTTCACTGGGTCGACGGGGTCCATTTTGCCGGCGTCGATCCAGGCCTGGAACACGCGTGCACGGCCCAGGAACCAGGCGCGGTAGTCCTGGTCGAAATACTCGGTCAGGCATTCGCCGCCGCTGATGACTTCCATGGCGAACACGCGCGAAGCCTGCGGCTGGCGGCGCGAGAACTCCATCTTGGCGCGGATATAGCGGGTCAGCGCTTCGCTCGGATCGTCCTCGGCCGTCAGGGTGTTGAAGGTGCTGTCCCACAGCTGGACGATGTTGCTCAACACCGCGATGTACAGGCCGAGCTTGTTGGTGAAGTAGTAATGCAGGTTGGCCTTGGGCAGCCCGGCATTCTGCGCGATGGTGTTCATGCTGGTGCCTTTGAAGCCGTGGCGCGCGAATTCGACTTCGGCGGCCTTGAGTATCGCTTCTTCGTTTTTCTGGCGAATGCGGCTGGCGGGTTTACCGGCGTGGGCAGGGACTTCAAGGGTCATGGACGTTTCCGGGCAGGTCAGTGGGGGCGCCTGTGCGTTGATAACGCACCCACGGGAATCCGACAAGCCTTGTCGCGACAAAAGCGCTCAGGCGCGCAAGTTCCAGGCCGTCAGCGTGTCGCCGCCAGGCTCTCCAGGAAACTTTCCAACACCAGATGCGGGCGTCGGCCCTTGCGTGTGACCGATGCCAGGCTCAGGTCATAGAAGCGGGTGTCGGGCTTGAGCGCGCGCAGGCGCCCCTGCTGGACCCACAGGCTGGCGTAGTGATCCGGCAGGTAGCCGATGTAGCGTCCAGTCAGAATGAGAAACGCCATGCCCTCGCGGTCCGAGGCGCTGGCGGTGCAGTTGAGCGCCTGGTAATGGGCCTGGATCTCGGCTGGTAAACGGAAGGTCGGGGCAATGGCGTCCTGGCTGTTGAGGCGTTCATCGTCCAGTTGCTTGTCGTCGACATAAAACAGCGGGTGGCCGACGGCGCAATAGAGTAGCGAGCGCTCGCTGTACAGCGGCTGGTACTCAAGACCCGACAAGGCACTGGCCTGGGGCACCACGCCGACATGCAGGCGGCCGTCGAGCACGCCTTGCTCGACTTCATTGGGGGCGATCATGCGGATCTGGATCTGCACATCCGGCCCGCGCTCCTTCAATTGCGCCAGGGCGTGGGTGATGCGCATGTGGGGCAGGGTCACCAGGTTGTCGGTCAGGCCGATGGTCAACTCGCCGCGCAAGTGCTGGTGCAGTCCATTGACCTCGGTACGAAAACTTTCCAGGGCGCTTAACAATTGCAACGCCGATTGGTAGACCTCACGGCCTTCCTCCGTCAGTGAGAATCCTGCGCGGCCACGCTGGCACAGGCGCAGGCCGAGGCGTTGTTCGAGATCGCTCATCTGCTGGCTGATGGCCGAGCGACCGATGCCGAGCACGCTTTCGGCCGCGGAGAAACCACCGCATTCGACCACGCTGCGAAAGATCCGTAGCAGGCGGATATCAAAGTCGCTGACTTGCGCCAGTGGATCGGGTCGACGGCTGCTCATGCGGCTTACTCAAAAGTTTAGTGGGTGGCTGACTGAAGGTTATAAAAGTTGGATTTCACAGACTTTATCCCCGTGGCAATTTAGCTGCAACAGCGCTTTTTAATCCCTACGCCGCTTTTTGCCTTGCGAGGTTTTGCCCATGAACTTGCCTGAAAACGCCCCGACATCCCTGGCCAGCCAGCTCAAGCTCGATGCTCACTGGATGCCGTACACCGCCAACCGCAACTTCCAGCGTGACCCGCGCCTGATCGTGGGGGCTGAAGGCAGCTGGCTGATCGACGACAAGGGCCGCAAAGTCTATGACTCGCTGTCCGGTCTGTGGACCTGCGGCGCCGGGCATACCCGCAAGGAAATCCAGGAGGCGGTGGCCAAGCAACTGGGCACCCTCGATTACTCGCCAGGCTTCCAGTACGGTCACCCGCTGTCGTTCCAGCTGGCTGAGAAAATTACCGCGCTGACGCCGGGCAACCTGAACCATGTGTTCTTCACGGACTCCGGTTCCGAGTGCGCCGATACCGCGGTGAAGATGGTTCGTGCCTACTGGCGTCTGAAAGGCCAGGCGACCAAGACCAAGATGATCGGTCGTGCCCGTGGCTACCACGGTGTGAACATCGCCGGCACCAGCCTGGGTGGCGTCAACGGCAACCGCAAGCTGTTTGGCCAGGCAATGATGGACGTCGATCATCTGCCGCACACGTTGCTGGCCAGCAATGCCTACTCCCGCGGCATGCCGGAGCAGGGCGGTATTGCCCTGGCTGACGAGCTGCTCAAGTTGATCGAACTGCATGACGCGTCGAACATCGCGGCAGTGTTCGTCGAGCCACTGGCCGGTTCCGCCGGTGTGCTGGTGCCGCCTCAGGGCTACCTCAAGCGCCTGCGCGAAATCTGCGATCAGCACAACATCCTGCTGGTGTTCGACGAAGTGATCACCGGTTTCGGCCGTACCGGTGCGATGTTCGGTGCCGACAGCTTTGGCGTGACCCCGGACCTGATGTGCATTGCCAAGCAAGTGACCAACGGTGCCATCCCGATGGGCGCGGTCATTGCCAGCTCCGAGATCTACCAGACCTTCATGAACCAGGCGACGCCGGAATACGCAGTGGAATTCCCCCACGGCTACACCTACTCGGCGCACCCGGTGGCTTGCGCCGCTGGTCTGGCGGCACTCGACCTGCTGCAAAAGGAAAACCTGGTGCAGAGCGTGGCCGAGGTGGCCCCGCATTTCGAGAATGCACTGCACGGCCTCAAGGGTTCGAAGAACGTCATCGACATCCGTAACTACGGCCTGGCCGGTGCAATCCAGATTGCCGGGCGCGACGGCGATGCAATCGTGCGCCCATTCGAGGCAGGCATGGCGCTGTGGAAAGCCGGCTTCTATGTGCGCTTTGGCGGCGACACTCTGCAATTCGGCCCAACCTTCAACAGCAAGCCGCAAGACCTCGATCGTCTGTTCGACGCGGTCGGCGAAGTGCTGAACAAGATCGACTGATTCCTCCTTCTATATAAGTACAAACAGCAGGCGCCCGGTGACGGGCGCGTGTGGACAATTTTTCAGGAGCCCCGCATGAGCCTCATCCCGCATTTGATCAATGGTGAACTGGTGACCGACCACGGTCGCAGCGCTGACGTGTTCAACCCGTCCACCGGCCAGCCGATCCATAAAGTGCCATTGGCCAGTCGCGAAACCATTCAACAGGCCATCGATGCCGCCAAGGCAGCGTTCCCGGCCTGGCGCAACACGCCGGCGGCCAAGCGGGCCCAGGTGATGTTCCGCTTCAAGCAATTGCTGGAGCAGAACGAAGCGCGCATCTCGCAGTTGATCAGCGAAGAGCATGGCAAGACCCTGGAGGATGCAGCGGGTGAACTGAAGCGCGGGATCGAGAACGTCGAATTTGC
Organism: Pseudomonas sp. Irchel s3a18; assembly: GCF_900187535.1. Classification (NCBI taxonomy): domain Bacteria; kingdom Pseudomonadati; phylum Pseudomonadota; class Gammaproteobacteria; order Pseudomonadales; family Pseudomonadaceae; genus Pseudomonas; species Pseudomonas sp. Irchel s3a18. The sequence goes on from NZ_FYDV01000004.1 coordinate 390,922, forward strand.
CTGTGCCGCTCCGGAAATCCTCAAGGGCGAATACAGCCGTAACGTCGGCCCGAACATTGATGCCTGGTCCGACTTCCAGCCGCTGGGCGTCGTGGCCGGTATCACGCCGTTCAACTTCCCGGCCATGGTGCCGCTGTGGATGTACCCGCTGGCGATCGTCTGCGGTAACTGCTTCATCCTCAAGCCGTCCGAGCGTGATCCAAGCTCGACGCTGCTGATCGCACAGCTGTTGCTGGAAGCCGGTTTGCCAAAAGGCGTGATGAACGTGGTGCATGGCGACAAGTCCGCGGTGGACGCGCTGATCGAAGCGCCGGAAGTCAAAGCCTTGAGCTTCGTCGGTTCGACGCCGATTGCCGAGTACATCTATGCCGAAGGCACCAAGCGCGGCAAGCGTGTTCAGGCATTGGGCGGCGCGAAGAACCACGCGGTGCTGATGCCGGATGCGGACCTGGACAATGCCGTGAGCGCACTGATGGGGGCCGCTTACGGTTCTTGTGGCGAGCGCTGCATGGCGATCTCGGTGGCCGTGTGCGTCGGTGACCAGGTGGCGGATGCCCTGGTGGCCAAGCTGGTGCCGCAGATCAAGGCACTGAAAATCGGTGCTGGCACCTCTTGCGGCCTGGACATGGGGCCGTTGGTGACCGGTCAGGCGCGCGACAAAGTCAGCGGGTATGTGGATGACGGCGTCGTGGCCGGTGCCACCCTGGTGGTCGATGGTCGTGGCCTGAGCGTTGCCGGCCATGAGGAAGGCTTCTTCCTGGGTGGGTGCCTGTTCGACAATGTCACTCCCGAGATGCGTATCTATAAAGAAGAGATCTTTGGGCCGGTACTGTGCGTCGTTCGGGTCAATAGCCTGGAAGAGGCGATGCAGCTAATCAACGATCACGAATACGGCAACGGCACCTGCATCTTCACCCGTGACGGTGAAGCAGCGCGGTTGTTCTGTGACGAGATCGAAGTGGGCATGGTGGGCGTGAACGTTCCATTGCCGGTGCCTGTGGCCTACCACAGCTTTGGCGGCTGGAAGCGTTCGCTGTTTGGCGACCTGCATGCCTATGGCCCGGATGGGGTGCGCTTCTATACCCGTCGCAAGGCGATCACCCAGCGCTGGCCACAGCGTGCCAGCCATGAAGCGTCGCAGTTCGCATTCCCTAGCTTGTAAGTAGAAGGGTAGAAGGCCGGCCCCTCTCTTATGGAAGAGGAGGGCCGGCCTTCGTGTTTTCGGGTGTATTTGATCAATATGACAGTTTTATGAAATTAGCAGTTGACGGCGAATTTTATCTGTCTATAATTCGCCCCACTTCCGGCGCAGTCGAAACGGAAAGCTCCTTGGTAAACAATGAGTTATGAAGTTTTCGGCAGCGGGTTACTTCAGGTCATCGAAGCCAAAAGGAAGTTGAAAAAGAGGTGTTGACAGCAGTGTGTAACGCTGTACAATCCGCCTCCCGCTGACGAGAGATCGAAAGCGCAAGTGGTTGAAGTTGCAAAGGATTCTTTGAGAACTTCTGAAAATAACCGCTTGACAGCAACAGAGGCTGCTGTAGAATACGCCGCTCGGTTGAGATGAAAGATCTTAACCAACCGCTCTTTAACAACTGAATCAAGCAATTCGTGTGGGTGCTTGTGCAGTCAGACTGATAGTCAACAAGATTATCAGCATCACAAGTTACTCCGCGAGAAATCAAAGATGTAACCAACGATTGCTGAG